>JAZUDC010000014.1:0-3703 GCA_045639425.1 Methanocorpusculum sp. | reverse complement strand
AATTACGAACCTGTGAAGCCCGAAGGGGCTGATATGTTTCACTCCCAAGGAGTAAGTTTCTCCCAGAATATTGTGGAGTTAAAAATCTCAATTTACTTCCTAAATTTCTACATATGGGATGATTTAGAAGAATGGAGGAGGCAAGGGATGAATCTCATTACTAATGTAGAGAATATGTCTCAATGGTATTATGATGAGGTTGTAAAACGAGAACAGAAGCGGTTAAAGACTCCCTTTGCCCCACATCATGCCCGTGATATGAGACTGATTAATTTAGGCAGGCAGTGCCAATACATAGTGTTGATATTCCTATAGATCCTCGATTTATTGATTGATTTCCATACCCGCTAGCCTACTCCACTTTTCTCTTTTTTTAAGACCAACAGATCAGTTGTTTTCTTTTTTTTCAATACCGCACGCGAGGCGCCCCCTGAATCCAGTGCATACGGAAGAGAAAGGGGGCCTGAACCCCGCGTATACACGCCGCAGACGACACGGCCGGAAAACGCCGCATGCATAAACGACAGGGGCGGAAAAACGCGACACTGTTTTTCTTTCTTTTTTACCCAGCGGATCAACGGGCGTTTACACAGCAAAGAGAACACCGCCGGATCCGGAGACGGGAAAGAAAAACATCAGAAGCATGGAAATCACCGCAGCCATGGAAAGAAAAGACGCAAAATAGTTAAGAAAAGGCGATCTAATAGATAAGTTAACCTTGATATATGAAGGTTAGTATAGGGGTGTGGACAAACCCTATAGAAAACCGGAAATGTTTGGGTGATTCGGATGGATAGAATCACTATACAATTTTATCGGTTATCGGTTTTCTATTTTTCTATATAGGTTTTACCCTTAATCCCCTAAGGACAAAATCTATGAACATAAATTTTAATTTAACCAACGCTGATGAACTTAGAAAAGACCAATTAACATATCAGCTATTTAACGAGAATAAAAACATTGAAGCGCCAGACACCCGCAATGAATGGCATACGTATAGAACCAGCTGTATAGAAGGTTGTATAGAAGATATCTTTTTTCCATGCCTGACATTCGCAACACATGAATACACCCCAGGGCTCATTACATCCCCAGGGGAATACCCAGGCAGAAGCATAACATGCGAGGATGAAAACGAGCTGTATAGACTCATCGATGAATTTTTAGAGAGCGAATGGACTTTTCTGAATTCTGGTATTCGTCTGTATCACGAAAATGACCAGCTGAAGGGGGAAGGTGTAAAATGACCGACGCAACGACCCCGCAAACGGTTGTGATTCCTAGATATACCGAAGCGGTGATGTGGGGATATTGCACACCCGACAAAAAGCCATGCTTCCTTGATGGCAGACACTGTGCACCAGCAGAAGGATTGATGGCAATCCATAACATCGATTGGGAACAGATGCGAGAACAAGGGCTCTGCCTCCGTCTCCACCTCGGGTTTCAGGTTTGAGATGCCTTCCCGGCGGAAGAGATAGATGACCGCCGTTCGTGCCATCTCAATCGCCTCCTCTTCGCTGAATCCATCCGGAATCGTGATCTCCAGATCTGTGTCACTGAATGTTGCACATACCGATTTTCCCTCCTTTCTCCGGACGGTATAGACGGTTCCGAGGAACGGGATGGTGTCCCCGTTGGCGTATCTTCTTTCGGGAGCATTCTGCGCGCGGAATCGGTGGACATGCTTGGCAATCCAGTCCGTTTTCGACTGGGCGAATGATAAGGCCTCCTCTTTCGGATAACCCGGCGGCATCCGGAGAATCACTTCCTCGGTGGGTTTGATCGTGAGGCCGACGGTACGGTGTCTGGGTGCATATACCGCGGTTATCGGGTATTCCTTCTCTTCGAAGAAAACGCAGTCCCTACTCTCCATAAGTGAACCATTATCTAATTTCTGCACAAATAAACTAACTGAAATGAAAGTTCATGCAATCGATGATGTCACGCTCTCGCTTCTCCTGGAGATGGGTAAATCTTCCTGGCCGAACGAGTATATGGTCCTCCTCGGTGCGGAAAACGGTGTCATCAACGAAGTATATCCGCTGCCCGGTTCGGATGGCGGGGAGGATGCATCGTATATCCGGATGGATATGCTTCCGCTTGGCATGTCCTTTGTGGGAACGGCGCACAGCCATCCGAGCGGTCTCATCATGCCGTCGGATACCGACTATTCGACCTTTGTCGAGATGGGGTCGGTGCATATCATCGTTGGTGAACCCTTCGATGAGCAGGCCTGGCGCGCCTTCGGCCGCGACGGTGATCCTGTTTCCCTGGAGATAGTAGCACAATGAAACGTATAGTAGCAACAGGTACCTTTGATATCCTGCACCCTGGTCATGTATATTTCCTCTCCGAGTCACGCAAACTCGGAGATGAGCTCTGGGTCATCGTATCACGCGAGGTCAACGTAAAGCACAAGCAACCGCCGATTGTTTCCGAGGAACAGCGGCGCATGATGGTTGCCAGTCTGAAGTGTGTGGATCATGCGGTACTTGGCGATACGGAGGATATATTCAAACCAATCCGCGAAATAGATCCGGATATCATCACACTTGGATACAACCAGTTTTTCGATGAGGGCAAGCTGTGCTCACAGTTGCGTGAACGGGGAATCAGGTCGGAAGTCGTCCGGATTCCGGCATATATCGGGTCGAAGTTCACGTCGAGTACCCAGATCATCGAAGAAACTGTCCGGAGACGCAGAAATGGCAAACTTCACACTTGACGAGAAAATCACCAGACTCGTCTCCCTGGTACGGATCATGGGCGGTGAAGCGAAGGAGTTCCAACCTCGTCCGTCGTTACCGGTTCAGCTATCCGCTGGGATCTGGAGTTTCACATCATTTTTAAAGACCTGTTTTGCAAGTGTTTTCACAGATTCAGGGGGAACAATTCTCTCTACATTAATAAAATTTGCAAAAATATCTTCACTGAGGTAATCAATCACAGTCAGCATTATAACTTGCGTAATCTTACTTGCGTTTTATTATCATGACTGTCCTGAACTACTTCAAAATCCGGAAATTTTCCGGAGCCAACGAAGATAAGGCTTTTTGTATCAGTTCCATCATCATTGTCCGCAAGACTCCAGGTAATTCTGTTACCTGCAGAAATCATCAAGTTCTCGGTTATTGACTGGAGGGTTTAATTTCACTCGGACTCCTCCCAGAGGTCAGCGTGCCGCAATATGTCCAATCCGGAATAGACACAAGAGGTCTGACCAGGATATGGGGCTCTCTATTCTACCTTAAACTTTTGGACATTCCAGATGCAAAATCATATACATTACCATCAATACTGAGAGCCTCTGTAGTATTTGTAATACTCTCAATCTCGTCACCAAATGAATCCGTATCAACAGTAACAAATACAGAATCACCTGCGTTCGCCGCAGCGGTGAATACCGTGGTACACAGCAACACCGCAGTTACAATCATAGTTCCATACTTCGTTAGTTTAGTTACCATTTTTACCCACCAACCTCAATCCTGAATCCGGAGGGAGGTCACCCGCTACCTAAAAGAATTGAAATGAATTACTTTTGACTTTCACATACTTTCACATTATAATATCATCCCGACACTTTCACCTGCAAAAGTGCCAAAAATCTCCCCAAATAGCACCTATGGAATTAGTTACATAGCGGCTGCGCACGCCGTACACACCAGAAAAATTACATATTACAATTCAGCTGTCT
>JAZUDC010000013.1:0-4306 GCA_045639425.1 Methanocorpusculum sp. | reverse complement strand
GCATCCGAAGGTGCGAAATGGGCGGTTGTCATCACTGATGTGATCAACACCATCAAGGAAATCGGTCCGAGCCCTATTGCAGAAGAGAGAAAGAGAAGAGGATTATAATCCCCTTCCCGTATGACGGGGAAGAATTAACTGCACCAACTCATCCCAAATTTCCCGCCAAATACTTTTTTTCCCACTTATGAATCAGGTTACGTATACCCCTATAGGAATCATGCAATCTCTCCCCAAGAATGTAGCAGGAATGCGGTGCTCGGCAGCACTCCCCACGCCCGGTTCAAGTGAATCTTTTTTGTTTACGCACGATAGACATGGATCGGTACTACTTCGGGGGGGGCTGCTGTGATATCGACGCCATCCATGATAATCTGTCCGGATTCCGGCGGGTTGATGCCAGCAATCGTCTCCAGCAGCACGGTCTTGCCGGCGCCGATCGGACCGAGGGTGATCACATACTGGTGTTCCCATACCGTAAGAGAAAGGCCGGGAATCGTAAACGATCCCAATCTGCAGATACCTATCATAGAGCATATCCTCCTTGCCGATCAGCTCAATGATGAGCTGGGTGATGGCGGAAATGACGATTAGAATCAGCGATGCGGCAACGGCGGCATCTATATCGCCGACCGACATGCTCGTGTAGATCACTATCGGCAGCGTCTGAGTCTTCATGGAAATTGAACCCACCAGCATCAGGACCACACCGACTTCACCCATGGCTTTCACCAAGGTGATGACGATACCTCCGATGATACCGTTCTTCGCCACGGCAGTGTAACCTTGCGGAACGCTGAGTATTCGGTGCACCCGAGCGGCCGTTCGACGTTTCATACCGTGGATTGATGGACGCGAGTGTTGCCCGGGTCGTTCTGCTGAGGTATGGCGTATTGGTGAAGAACTGGGAGATGACACGGATGTTGTTATGATGCTTCTTGGGAAACCACCCGGAATGAATGCATCTCCCATCATGGAGGTCTTCATCTGCGGAATCAGGACACCTGCCCCTCTCCAGCTGAACTCGACGTCTGCCCCGTACTTTTCGGTGAATGCAGTTCCGATCTTCTGCATCGGTTCCTTGGTCCATATCTGCATAGACCAGAAGCTTTTGACCGGTGTAGTCTTTGGCTGCGGGAGTAGTGGTCCCCTGATTCGAAGAGTTGACACAGCCGGCAACGGCGACGGTTGCAAGTATTGTCGGAATGATAGTAATATACTAAAGAATTATGTTGCATCCGCAGGGTGTACCACTCGACTACCACACCCGCAGCAACCGTTTCATCCGACGTCAAGGGAGGAGTCTATGTGTGCACTGATATCGGCATTCATCTAGCAGTCGTCGTAATCAACCAGTCGCTGAAGGTCGGAGATACGGTGACCGTCACCTGCAAGGCGGTGGTGGTCCAGGTTTACCGATAAGATAATTCTGTATCAACATATTTAAGAGAATACAGCCTATCTAATAGACAGATGAAGATTACAAAAATAGCAGCGGTCGCTGCGCTTCTTCTCTGTGTGCTTCTGACCGTCGCCGCTGCAGGATGTACTGGCAGCACTGCTCAGAGCGTCGTGGGCAACATGACCGTCGCCATAGATTCCAATCTGAAGGAGCCGATGACGGACATCGTCGTAGCCTTCGATGCAAAATATGTCAACGTCGGCATCAGCTACAACTTCGGTGAAAGCGCAGAGCTTGCCAACAAGATCGTCAACGGTACTCTGGAGGTCGACGCCTTCGTCTCGCTGAATGCAGCCGACATCCAGAGGGTCACCGAGGAGAAGAACATCGACACTTTCAACGCGACTACGCTCCCGTGCAGCGTCTACGTCACCGCAGACACCCAGGGTGTGGTTCCCATAGCATTCGTTTCATTCATGTCAAGCACCGACGGAAAGGCAATATTCAAGAGATACGGACACACCGCGTCCCAATAATCAGGTATTTCTTAAAAAAAAAAAAGCTGATGGAGCTGTTCATGCTCCTTTATTTTTCCCACCATGTGGATATTTTCGATACGGGTCACCGGATACCGATTGTGCTCGTCCTTCTCCACTGACCGGGACCGAATGGCCCCTCAAGATTCGTGACGAACTCGGCATAACCGCGGTTGCAGCCATTGTTGCTTTCGCCCTCGCTGTGACAGTAGAGACACCGGAGATTGCAGTCGCTGTTCACGGCGATACGCACGTCCCGGATTCTTCGGCCGAACGCATCGGTCATCGGGGTTTCGCTGTCTATGGTACACACATAGACCCTGAATATGTATTTTTCCCAAAAGGTCATTGTAAATTGGTTGACTTTTCCAACAAAGTTGCCAAAAACAGTAGATATTTCATGCTTGAGTACCAAATTATTGCGTAGAGATACCATGGAAAAAATCTCTTATCTACAGGCACTTGACCATATCAGGAATGTCAAGCCTGTCTACTCGAAACGCATGCTCCCCATCGAAGATGCGTGCGGCTGGATCCTGGCCGAACCTCTCTTCGCGAAATACAATGTGCCGCCAGCACCCTGCTCGGCAATGGACGGATTTGCCGTCACCGCGGCCGAGACCACCAAGGCGAATGAACGAAAGTATGTCACCCTCACGAAGTTCCAACGGGTGAATACCAGCAACCCGGTCGTCGAGCCATTTGATGCCGTCATCCTGATCGAGGACATCGTCAAGTTCACTGAAACCGAACTTACCATCCGGGAAGCCATCAAGAAAGGAAAAAATGTCCGTGCAACTGGTGAAGAGGTCGCTAAGGGTAGACTGATCCTGCCGGCCGGCGCGAAGCTGCGGGCATTCGATATCGGTGCACTCGCCGGCTACGGATACATGAAGGTGCCTGTCAAATGCGTCTCCGTCGGCATCATCCCGACCGGAACGGAACTCATCAAGGCGGGCACCATCCCCAAGCCCGGGCAGGTCATCGAAAGCAACTCGTATATGGTGGAGGCCTACGTCAAGCAATTCGGCGTCGGTGTAATCAGGTATCCGGCAGTTGAGGACGACCAGGCGAAGATCAAGAAGGCACTCACCAAGGGATTGAAAGAGAACGATATCATCATCATCTCGGCTGGCTCATCTATGGGATCCAAAGATTATACCTCGTCGATCATCAGCGATATTGGCAAACTCGTTTTCCACGGTGTCCTCATGAAACCAGCGGAAACCTCGATGCTCGGCCTCGTCAAGGGCAAGCCGGTCATCGGTATGCCACGATTCCCGCTTGCGGTAGCCACCACTCTTCGCATGTTCGTCCGTCCGCTGCTTGAACTCTGGGGATTCAAGGGCCCGGCACGGACGAAACTCACTGCCACCGCTGGCAGCATCGTCGAAACCGACGAAGAAATCGATGAACTCCGATTCGGGGCGACCGCGTTCGTCGAAGGAAAACCGATATCTCTACCGGAGATTCGGTCGGCATCCTCCCAGATGAATGGCATCCGGGCGAACGGCTATCTGCACATCCCCCGCGGTATGCGGACCACCGAACCCGGCAACGTGATCAAGGCGGTCGCCGACGCGGACCCCGATGAACTCAAGGCCACGATTCTCATCGGTGGAAAGTACTCCCAAGGAATGGAGCCCTTTGTCGAGAACGCCGCCGAAGCGGGACTAGTCGTCCGGTTCGGTGAAGGCAATCCAGCGGAACTCCTCGCTAACAAGTACTGCCACGCTGCCTGTTCCGAGATGAAGCTCAAGCTCAACGTCCCGCTCGAGACGTTCCTCCTCTGCGACGGCACGTATCTCATCATGCGCAAGGACATGAACGATTCCCTCTGCGGATCGCTGAGACGGTTTGCAGGAATCATCTGAACTGTCGCGGACGCACCACGCCGATATTGCGGTCAGTGCCGCGATATTCACCCTCGTCTACTAGAACTGAGAGGATCGACTGTCCGGTCGGGTGCTCGCCGAACGCCTGCAAGCTTGCCAGCGAACAGATCATTGATTATACTGAGTATGACGAGGATTGCCTCGACGACACGTTCGAGGACTTCATCTACGATTTCAGTGAGCAGACCTGCCGCTGTAGAAAGGCCTGACCTTCCCCCTTTTTCCCACATCCCAAAGATCCATTTACCAAACGGTTTTTATTTGTGTTATCCCGAAATTGTTTCAGTGATTTTTGACCAATCAAATTCATTTTTTATGACTGGTTTTATTCATTTTAGATTTAATTTTACAAACCTATAATACTCTATCTATTTTAGGGAGGATGTTTTATGGGGAGAGGGGAAATATGCTCTTTCTACCGGATTATCATATGTGGAAAAAACCAACGCAGAGAGACTAGAATAACATCATCC
>JAZUDC010000012.1:0-9079 GCA_045639425.1 Methanocorpusculum sp. | reverse complement strand
CTCCACTCGCAGTAGCACTATCTTATTATGGAAATACAGCTAATTAATAAGTAAAAGAATGGCAGAAGAAAAACAGTCAGTAAAACAGCTGACATCTGTTCAGAAAGAGATACCAAATCCCGAAAATATCACGCCTATTGTAGAAGAAACATTAGTGTCTTCTCTAGGAGTACCAATATTCACTTCTGTCCAAGAGCCTATCAAAACCAATAAGGAAGATACTGTAGTACCTATCGAAGAGGAGCTACGTAAGTCAACTGGACTCTTCAAAAAATATCTCTCAGAAAATAAAGTATTCAGAAATCGTGAGGTTCTCCGTCATAGTTACTACCCACGCGAACTTCCTCACCGTGATGATCAGATCAGTTCCATTGCGGAGATCTTAGCACCAGCTTTGCGGGGAGCTACTCCATCAAATATTCTCATTTATGGTAAGACTGGTACTGGTAAAACTGCAACTGTTAAATATGTTGGTGGTGAACTGGAAAACGAAAGTTCAGAGTTTACACCATGCCGCCTTGTTCACCTAAATTGTGAAACTATAGATACTCAATATCGGGTACTTGCTCAAATTGCGAACTATGTCAGTGGCACGGAGCTCAAGCCGAGTGACCGTGTTAAGAATACTATTCCACCAACTGGTTGGCACACTGATCAAGTGTACTCGGAACTGAAAAATATCTTAGAACAGGCTGGCGGTCTGCAGATCATCGTTCTTGACGAAATCGACAAACTCGTCAAGAAGAGTGGTGACAATACGCTTTATATTCTTACCAGAATAAACAGTGATTTGACCAATTCACGTGTCTGTATTATCGGCATCTCCAATGACTTAACATTCAAAGATTTCCTTGATCCACGGGTACTTTCCTCGCTTTCCGAAGAGGAACTAGTCTTTCCACCGTACGATGCCGAACAACTCCGTGATATCCTAAACCATCGTGCGAAGACTGCGTTTCTTGAAGGTGCTGTTTCTGATGAAATTATCTCTCTGTGTGCCGCCCGTGCTGCACAGGAACACGGTGATGCACGTAGAGCTCTTGATCTTCTCCGCGTATCCGGTGAACTTGCCGAGCGTGAAGGTATCGACCATGTCGAGGAACGCCATGTAATCGCCGCGCAGGATAGCATTGAAACCGATACCATGAGTGAATGCATCCGCACCCTACCAGTCCAGAGCAAGATTGTCCTAAGCTCAATGCTACTCCTGGCAGACCACGGCCAGAAAGTCTTCACGAGCGGCCACGTTGTCAGCATCTATCGAGAGTTAGTACGTGAGATGGATACCGAATCCCTGAGTCACCGGCGTGTATCCGATCTTATCAACGATCTGACCATGTTGGGGATTGTCTCTTCTCGGGTTGTTTCCCATGGAAGATACGGAAGAACAACTGAGATTTACTTCAAAGGTCCGACAAACGATATCAGGAAGGTCATCATGAACGAGCCGCGTTTTGCGGAATGTCCCAAACTAGCTGAATTAATAAAAGGTAACTGAAAATGGATGAAAAAGACACAGTAATATTACAGGAACTGCAGAAGAACAGCCGCATCGCATCAGAAGATCTCGGGTGCATGCTCGAAATTCCAACCGCCGAGGTTGAGTCTCGCATTACCGCCCTCAAAGAGGCGGGCATTCTGCGCAGCTGCACCGCCGTTGTCGATTACTCCGTTCTCGGCGACGACAACGTCCTGGTTATCCTGTTTCTCAAAGTTTCTCCGGAAAAAGGTCTTGGATACGACGGTATTGCCGAGAAGATCTCTCGGTTCCCTGAAGTTGAAAACATCCATCTTCTGACCGGTACCTATGATTTCCAGGTGACTATCCACGGTAAGACCATGACCGAAGTTTCCCGATTTGTTGCCGAGCAGATCGCCTCCCTCGACGGCGTGAAAGAGACGATGACGCAGATCATCATGCGAACATACAAGGAACAGGGCGTTCCGATGACCCGGTCCGGCCACCGCGACCGTCAGCTCATCAGCTTCTGAGGCAGATAATAATGCGAAATTTTGTATCGGATGTAGCCGTCTCGATTCCTCCTTCGGGAATCAGGAAATTCTTCGATCTTGTTTTTACCATGGACAGCGATGAGGTTATCAGTCTTGGTGTCGGCGAACCTGATTTCGATACGCCGTATGCTATATCAAGGGCGGCAATCTCGTCCATCGAAAAGGGTATGACGATGTACACCTCGAACCGGGGTCTGCCGGACCTCTGTTCTCTACTGTCTGAAGATCTTAAGAAGCGGTACCAGCTCTCCTACAATCCCGTCTCGGAGCTCATCATCACCTCCGGTGTCTCCGAAGCATTCGATGTTGCTGTCCGCACAGTTGTAAATCCGGGTGATGAGGTCCTTGTTGTCGATCCGTGCTTTGTCTCGTATCAGCCAGAAATCCTGATGGCCGGCGGACGGCCCGTGCCTCTACCCTGCAGAACCGAAGACAAGTTCAAAATTACACCGGATTCCCTGATGGAAAGCATCACGCCCAAGAGCAAGGTCCTGGTCATGAATTTCCCGAACAATCCTACGGGTGCAGTTATGGGGAAGGATGATCTGAAAGCAATCGCCGACATTGTCACCGATCATGATTTGCTGATTATTTCGGACGAGATCTATTCGGAGCTCACTTATGAAGGAAAACACACTGCTACCGCGTCCGTTGACGACCTGTTCGAGTATACCATCACCCTGAACGGATTCTCGAAGGCGTATGCGATGACCGGTTGGCGTCTCGGATATATCTGTGCACCGAAGGAGATCTGTAGTGCGGCGCTGAAGATCCATCAGTATGTCATGATGTCGGCACCGACTACCTCGCAGTTTGCCGCCATTGAGGCCCTGAAGTCCGGGGAAGATGCCAAGAATGCGATGGTTGCCGAATACCGTATCCGCCGCAACCTCTTCGTCAAAGGTCTGAACGACATTGGTCTGCCGTGCTATATGCCGCAGGGAGCGTTCTATGCGTTCCCGGCGATTGAACAGACCGGCCTTTCTGACGAAGAGTTCGCCGAACGTCTGCTAAAGGAACAGCAGGTCGCGGTTGTGCCGGGATCCGCGTTCGGCCACTCTGGTAGAGGTCATGTCAGAACCTGTTATGCCGTCGATCGGAACAAGCTCATGACGGCGGTAAAACGGATCGGCGCATTTGTCAATTCTCTCAAATGAGAAATTTCATGGATAAACGTGCAATAGTTCAACGGTTCTTGGATGCAGGGGTTCTGGTTCATCCCGACGTGGTCGACTACGTCGCGCAGAACAGTGGAGCCGGTGTCATTGAAGGAATCATCGGCGCGATTCCAAACGGCATATCGGTCGTTACGCCGCATGATGTCCTGGGAATGGTGCATCTCCGGACCGATAAGCTGGACGTCGGCCCCGCCCCTCTGCCGGATATTCTGGCAGGACGGGAAAACAGCACGATTCCGTATCCGGAACCCGAGAAATCCAGTGCAATCTTCCGTGACAGGTGCGAAACCCTTTCCCGAATGATGCGGAGCAGGCTTTCGCCATATCCGATAGAAGCGCTGGTCCATCAGGGTTCCCGGTATCATGACATGGATGTCTCCGTCTGCGGTATCGTCCTGTCCATCGGCACGACACCCAAGGGTCACCGTTCGGTCGAGATTGAGGATACAACTGGGGTTATCCGCGTTCTGTTCAACAAGAACCGCGAACGGTTCGAGGAAGCCGAAAGCATCATTCCCGATGAGGTCATCGGAATCAAAGGAAAACTCTCTCCCCCCTCGTTCAATAGCATGAGCAGTTCTCTTCTCTTTGCCGACACGCTCATCCGCCCGGACATTCCTCCCAACCATACCTTTTCACCGCCGAAGGAACCTGCGAAGATCGCGATGATCTCCGACGTCCATGTCGGTAGCAACACGTTCCTGGAAGATTCCTGGAACCGGTTCAGCGAATGGATGAATATGCATCCGGAAATCGGGTATTTGCTCATCGACGGTGATGTCGTCGACGGTATCGGTATCTATCCCTATCAGAACAAGGAACTGCACATCAAGACCATCTATGAACAGTATGACAAGGTCGCCGAACTGCTGGCTGACCTGCCGTCCCATCTGCACATTGTTCTCGCCCCGGGCAACCATGATGCCGTCCGTCCGGCGGAACCGCAGCCTGCTATCCAGAAGGAGTTCCGCGCGAAGTTCGCTCCGAATGTCACCTTCGTTGAGAATCCAAGTATGGTGAGCATCCAGTCGGTAAAGACGCTGATGTACCACGGGCGCAGCATCGACGATCTCGTCAAGTTTATTCCTAAGGTTACCTATGCCAATCCGGACTCCATCATGAAGGCCATGCTGCAGCGCCGGCATCTGGGACCCATCTACGGTCAGCGGACACCGTTGCTGACGACTGATATGGATCACCTGGTCATCCGGGACATTCCTGACATCTTGCACACCGGCCATATTCACATCAGTGGTGCCATCAATTACAACAATGTACTGGGTGTCAATGCCGGTACTTGGCAGTCGCAGACAGCGTTCCAGAAACAGATGAACATCGACCCGACACCGGCGGAAGCCTTTGTCGTCGATCTGTCCACGCTCAACTATGAAAAGTTCTGTTTCCTTGACCGCCGGTCATGGAAGCAGGAACTGAGCGTATGAGCGTCCCTTTTTCAAGCTTGTATCAGCCGCATCGCATTCAGTCTTCTCGACGATTATGATCGTCCTGGGTCTTATCAGCATCAGGTAGGGTATATCCACGCTCTTCTTTGGAGAGATTCTGATATCCGTTTTTTCGCTCGTGGCTGGTCTTGCCTTTATCATCGTCTTCAATGCGCGCCAGGGCAGAATACACCCAATCCGCTCCTCAATCTGAAACTGCTGAAGATTCCGCAGTTCTCGATGGGAATCTCAATATGCTTGCCGTTATCGCCATCTTTGCAATGAACATCACCTTGCCTTACTACATGCAGTCATACTTGGGGGTAGAGCCACCTATTGCCTCTCTTACGATCTTCCCAGCAATTGTCCCCTCTGCAGTTATCTCTTCTATTGCAGGCCATATCTATCCACCACGGCACCTCAGTCATTCTTCCTCTGGGTTTCATCTGTATTGGTGCCTTCTCTGCAATCGGTATCGACAACATCCTTTTCTTTGCGCTCCTGGACATCTCGGTGATCTGCGGTTCGGCACTCATCATCGGTCCGGTACAGAGTTGTGCGTAGTCAAAACTTCCGTACGAGATGAATCCGCACGGTGTCGTGCTGATCAGTACCGGATTCCGGGTGGTAGGCTGCATCGGGTTATCAGTGTTCATCGGTATCTTCGCAGTGTTCTCCGCTATATCCGGTGAGGTATCATTGCGCTCGTCATGGGCCACAAGAACAGAAAGGATGCGAAAGCCGTCCAGAGCTTGATTCATCTCTTTTTTCTCTACTGTACTTCAACGTGGGAAAGCTTCTGATAGGGTATATGCACGTCCAAAGTGATGAAATATTTCCAAAATAGACGTAATTTATCAAAAAAACTCGAATTAGGACGGTGAGGGCAGCAGTATCCACACTGCTTTGTACTCCACATCCCCCACCTAATTATAATATATGTTGTTAGGTGTTTTTAAACTTATGTCTTTGACACAAATACCCCTGGTATCGCTGGTATTCACGAGGAAACACGGATTTTTCCTTCTTCTCCGGTGATAGTCCCCAGTTTTTTCATATCAGACAGCACTGTACCGAGGTGTTCCGCACTGATATCGAAGAAAATGATGTCAGCTGATCCTTCCAGTGGGAATGCTGGTGTGGCAAGCACTTCCGCCAGTTTCTCCTCCATTTACGATGTCTCGGCGGGAGCATGCCATGTGACTAGTTACATCGTCGACAGCGTGGCCGGGCATTCAGGCTCTGCAGCAACTTTATGGACGATCCGGAATACTGCAGTATGGACAGCCTGATAACGACCGAGAATCTCTTCGGAAGAGACCTGGTTTCGCTGTATGCATATAAAAGATCCGTTCGATTCGATACATTCACCGCCAATCAGGGAAAATTCTTCGCGGTAGTCACCAATGTCAGGACCGGCAAGGTGGAGTACATGTCGGTCCCCCGGATTCTCCGCGTCGTGGGTTTCCGGAAGTCTGTGCCCCGATGTCGATGCCGATATTTGCGCGGATTGTCCGCCTCAACGGCAAGAAATATCTTGACGGTTTTGTCGACGATTCGATACTGATCAAACAATCGATTGCGGAGGGCAACAGGAAAAACGTCGTGTGCTGACATGGCCGATAGATTACCACAAAGGATTCGAAACGATACTGCCTTTCATCTGGCTACGATATCTCATATGTCTGTGCTTTGTCTGGTCATATGCAACCAGGGCGAAACGCTACTGTGAGACGCTTGCGTTCATCAAGGTTGAAGAGAAAAAAAAGGGAATTTCTTTGTCATCCATCCGAAAGAGAAACTGCCGGTCGGTGTGGTGACCAAGGATGTGAAGAAGGTTCAGCAGCTCTACGATATCGGGTTCACGGATGTGAACGAACGCATGGATGATTTTCTCGCGTATCTGAAAGTCTAAAGCTGTTCACGTACGTTTCTGACGGCTTCGCACATATTCGCAAGTTTTTGATAGGCACCTTCCGGCGTATGCATCCGAAGACCGCAGTCGGGATCAATCAGAATATTCTCTTTTCCGAATGCATCGATGCACGCTCTGATGTGTTCTTCGATCTCCGCGACGGATTCGACACTCTGGTCGGAACTTTTCACACAGCCGCAGCCGATCTTTTTGCCGTGCAGATCCTGTTTCGAAAGGGTCGTCAGATTCTCCGGCGAGACCGCATACTCGAAGTCCAAGATATCGACCGGAAGTTTCGTCCATTCGGCTGCGATGTCGCCCAGGACGCCGCAGGTATGGATGCAGGACGGGGTATCGATTCCGTCAAAGATTATCGTGATGCATTTCTTCGCCAGATCAACCGGTACCACACCGGTTGACAGGATCGGTTCGTCCACCTGCAGGATGCTGCATCCGACATGGGCAAGATGTTTTGCCTCTTCATGCAGAGCATAGGCAAGATCGACTGCCACCTCCTCCTTGTTGCGATAGGTGGGCGTCTTTATCTGCAGGGCGTAGGATAAGGTGCAGGCACCGGTCATGATGCCTTTCACCTGCTTTGTCTGGGTAAGAGCATATTTCGTATCGGTGACCGTGATCGGCTTGTCGGCGCATCCTATTTTGCCGACGATGGTCTTATCGGAAATTCCTGGCAACTTTCCGACGAATGCCTCTACCATGTCCGCTCTGATCTGGCCGTCCGAAATGATATCGATACCGGCACGCAACTGCTCGGAAACGGCAAATTTCACCGCTTTCTTATAGGGATTGAACAGTCCTCCGATTTTTACGCACGGAGATGATCCGACAACGGTGGTCGGCAGAAGACAGGGAAGCTTCATGCTAATATGTTGGTGGAAGAGGGATAAAAAGAGCTTGTATGAAAAAATGAGAGGTATTTACGGGCTCACTCTGTGGCGGTCTCTCGGGAAGAGGATACCTTCTCTGATGTTGGACAGGTTGAGCATGGTCATAATCAGACGCTCGACGCCGAGTCCCCATCCTGCGTGTGGCGGTATACCGTACTTGAATGGGTTTAAGTAGAAATCGAAGGAGTCCGGATTGAGGCCCTTGTCCTTGATCTGCTGAATGAGCAAATCATAGATGTGGCAGCGCTGTGCACCGGACGAAAGTTCCATTCTCGGGTGCATCATATCGAATGCTCTGCAGACTTCCGGACGGTCGAGGAACGGCATGGTGTAGAACGGTCTGGTCGAGGACGGCCATTCGGTGATGAAGTACATGGTGCCAATCTTCTCGCCGATGATTCTCTCAGCTACGGAGGAGAGTTCGTCGCCAAATGCGAGCGGTTCGCCGCCGGTGGTCGAGATCTCAATGGCTTCCTTGTAGGTGATACGCGTGAATGGAACGGTCGGCACCTTGAAGTCGGTGATGCCGAGAGTCTTGAGGGCTTCACCGCAGTGGTCCTTGACGTACTGATATGCGTATGCTACAACATTTTCTAGGATCTGCATCGCGTCCTCCTGGTCAGCGAATGACATCTCGATATCGATTGAGGTCGCTTCGTTCAGGTGTCTGACGGTATTGTGTTCTTCCGCTCGGAAAATCGGGCCGATCTCGAAGACACGGTCGAATCCGGCACTCATCAGCATCTGCTTGAACAGCTGCGGGGACTGGTTCAGGAACGCTTCCTTATCGAAGTATGCGAGCGGGAACAGTTCGGTTCCGCCTTCGGTTGCGGCTGCTACGATTTTCGGGGTCTGGGCCTGGATGAATCCGTGGTCCCAGAGATAGTCACTGATGGCGTGCAGGGTTGCACTTCTGATCTGGAAGATGGCGTTTACTGCCGGTTTTCTCAGATCAAGATAGCGGTTGTCGAGACGGGTATCGAGTTCCGCTGACACCTTTTCAGACACATCCAGTGGCAGCGGAGTTGCCGCCTGGGAGATGAGTTTCATGGTTGTTGGTATGAGTTCCCGTCCTCCAAGTGCTTTTTTGGTTGCTTTGACCTCTCCCTCGATTTCGATGACTGATTCGCGAGATACGGTTTTCAGGGTCTCGAGAACCTCTGGCGTGACCTTCTTCTTCGGAATGGTCACCTGCAGAATTCCGGTGCGGTCTCTGACCAGGAGGAAGGTGAGTCCGCCCAATGCACGTTCCTCATGAACCCAGCCCGCGATGTGAGCTTGTCCGCAATCTGGCATTACCTCATTTATTAGTATCCTCATGTGAATTCCTGTATATATTCGATGTTGGAATATAATAGGGATTCCCCTGACGCATTTTTTGTAGCATCCCGAAATTAGTTCAGTTTCACTTGATTCCGAGTTTCATCCCTCACAAATGGTTTGGGGTTCAAAACCATCTATTCACGTAATTTAGGATTGTTTCTTGCTTGAATGAATACCAGAAGACCGCGATGGGTGTTTTTCAACCAGACTTTTGTGCGGTTTGATATAATTTTGCCGATGGATTACAGATACAATCGTCTTCATTTTCCAGAGACACTGATCCACTTCCCGGAAGAACCG
>JAZUDC010000011.1:0-38778 GCA_045639425.1 Methanocorpusculum sp. | reverse complement strand
ACGGACAGGAACCGGTACACGTTCCGCACTGGAAACAGAGATGGGCTTCTGTTCCCGAAATCTTCTCGACTTCAGGAGTGAAAGTAGCGTCGCTGTCTTCCTTCGGACGGAAGTAGCGATCAGAGAGACGGGAGGCAAGTGCCGCGTCTTTGTAGGATTTTACGCTTGTCATAATTTACTCCAGTTTCTTGGTTTCAACCTCGCCGAAGGTTGACTCGACCAGCTTGCTTGTGCGTGGAACACAGAGCTTGGTCTCTATCTTCTTCGCAAGGTCAGTGACAGTACCCTTGTAGTGGACTGCATTTCTCTTCAGGACAATCGCATCCTCAGACGGACATGCATTGACACATGCACCACAGAAGATACACAGGTCCTTGTTTACAGCGATGTTGTCCTCCTTGCCATTCTTCTTGCCGAGTTTGACGGCAGGAACCGAGCTCGGCAGGTAGATTGCGTGGCAAGGACAGACATCGACACAGGTCGAGCATCCTCCCGGACACTTCGCAGGATTGAAGGTGATCTCACCGTCGAAGATCTTGGTGATCTTGACAGCTTTTTCTGGACAGATATGCTCACACCAGGAACAGGTGACACACTCGACCTTGTCGATGGTAACCTTACCGTTGAGTTTTGCGCCTTTCTCAACAACTCTCTTTACCGTGATCGCATCCTTCGGGCATGCATCAGCACAAACGTTGCAGGCATCACACTTGGATTCGTCCCAGACGACGTTGCCGGTGGAACTGACCTTTTCCGCAGTGAATGCAACACGCTTCAGGGTCAGTGCGGGACACAAGCTCGCACAGATACCGCAGGCATCGCACTTCGCTTTATCGACTGTGAATTCAGTCTTCGCCTTCAGTGCCGTGTGGCGGTCTGCCGGTCCGCCCATACCTTCATAGACAGGCATGTCACGGATGATTGCGTCACGCGGGCACGCATCACTGCAGGTAATACAGCGATTGCACTTTTCCTCATCAATATCAGCGGTAAAATCATACTCTGGGAACCCTTCCTGATCCTTGATCGGAAGACTCGGCTCACCGTCAACCTCCACTACGAGGGAGTTGAACGGACACATGATGGTACAGACACCACAGTAAGAACACTTTGCAGGGTCCACGGTGATGGGTGCTCCTTCGGTTGCACCACGACGGGATGCGCCGACCATGCCTAAGGTAATTGCTTCCTTCGGGCATACATCAGCACAGATACCGCATCCGGTACACTTGGTTGCGTTCAGCACCAGGTGAGAGACCTTCTTCAGGAGCCGCTGCTCCATGACGACAAGGTTACCCTCTACCTTAGTGGAGAATTTTGGAAACATTGTGCTCATTGTCATAACGATTTCCACTCTCCTCTTAATTAATGCGCCTCTCCAGCAATTGATGCTGCAGAGTCCTGCGATGATACAAGTCTGATAACATTGTACGGGCATGCTTCTACGCATACACCGCACCCTGCACAAAGTTCTTTGTTGATATCAAGGGACACAGCCTTTCCATCACGAACCTGGTAGATCTTCTCACTAGTAGCCGGATCCACCGTGCAGAGCTCGAGTGCGTTGACAGGACATGCGACGACACAGTTGTTGCAACCAGTACACCGCTCCATGTTGATATGCATTGCAAATGCCATTGCTTATATGCACCAGCCTTCGATAACTTAAATCGACACGTTAATATTTGTTTCTTAACATAAATATGTTACCCAGTGATCAATTGCTTATTTTAAGTGGGTACCTTGACATTCTTTCAAAAAAACACCCCAACACCTTAACACCCACACCTTAACACCCAGAGGAGAGAGATACACCCTCCGCGCTTGGTGAGGAAAAACTGAACACCCCTTCTATCCCAGCGGGAAGAATCTGTCCCGGCAAAACCCGAAACCAAGGGGAAAAATCTCCGTAAATCACCGAAAACCGGCAGATTTCAGGAAATGTGGAAACAGACCGCTGGAAGGGGAGGTGGGCGAAATCAACTACCGCAGAGACTGAGATAAATGTACAAAAAAAGTGGGTATTTTCCCCCGGTCCGGAGACCGTAACGATGGGTTCATATAAGATCGACCGAAATATTTGTTAACGAAAATTTCGGTGACAAAAATGATAACACTAACTCCAGATGCAGTCAGGAAGAGATTCGGCCCGCTCTTCTGCAAGCAGCTGCTGGTCATGGTCGACGAAGCAAACGGTATCGCGGAACTCCATGAGGAGTGCAGAGCCCGCGGACCGATCGAATGGGATCACATGAACCGGCGCAGGGCCGGCGGCGCCCTGAAATCGGTGACGACGATCGGCACCAAGATGACCATGCAAGCGACACTCGGGAACCATCCGATCCGGTTCGGCGCATCCGACACCGAACTCGGCGGTCAGGCGCTCGAAGCCGTCGAAGTCAGAGGGGCGGAGGTCTACACCTCCTGGGCGGGAGCAGCCGGCGCCGGCGTGGGCGTCGCGGCGTGTCTTGCGCAGGCCCCTGGCGTCATCCGCACCGAATACGCGTCGGAAGATGACCTGAAGGTCGGCGGTGCCCACATCTGCAGAAGCACAGTCGTCCTCCCCAAATACGAGAAAATAACATTCGGCATCGACGACACCGACACTCCGGAGACCGGAGCCACCTGGGTCCTTGCCCTCAAGTGCGGCGAAAGATGCCCAGTCGACGGCGCCGTGTTCCTGTCCTTGCGGATCATCCAGCTGAATCCGCGGGCACCGAACAAGACGACGAACTGCACCGGGTCCACCATCAGTTTCGCCGTTCTGCCGGGGAAGAAGCAAGAACTCACCGCCTATGTGAAATCATTCATCGAATCGAACGCAGCAAGTACCAAAACCGGCATCTGCTACATCGAAGGCCTCAGGATGCCGAAATCGGTCTACAAACAGCAGATCAAGACGGAGCTCCTGACCAAAGAGTACGCAAACGAGACCGCAGCAAAGATCGGCGTCACCTACATCGACTCGGCGAACGACAAGGGACGGGTCGGTTCCCTCGGTGCCCTGCTCTGGGCGAACGAAGGCGTCGAAGCGGCGGGTCTCGCCGGAGAAAAACCCTGACACCTCTTTTTTATACCCAATCAAGACAAATATACTCCATATGTGGGATTCATTGAAGGAACAGATTGAAGAAATCGGTTCCGCACAGCTTACCGGAGCCGACGCCTCATCATTCGTGAAGGACAGCAATATCGTACTCGTTTACGAAGGGCACAGACTTCTGATTCCGGTCTCCGAACAGTCTCCGATAGTCATCCACCATATCGGCGGCGGCACCGTGAAACTCAGATTCAGGTTCATCGAGGTCCTGGGAAAACTCGAGGCGCAGTGAGTTCCGGAACATGGTAAAGCTAGGTTTTCATGTATCCATCGCCGGCTCGTTCGCCCTGGGCGTCAGCCGTGCACAGGAACTGGGATGCGACACCTTCCAGATGTTCACCCGCAGTCCGCGGGTGTGGGCCGCAAAACCCGTCAGCGACGAAGAATCGATAGCGTTTAGAAAAGCATGCGAAGAGACCAGCATCGAACCAGTCGTCGACCATATGCCGTATCTCCCAAATCTTGCCGCGGAAAAGCCCGATATCTACGAGAAGTCGATGGCAACCCTCACCGATGAGCTGAACCGATGCAGCAAGCTGGACATCCACTATCTGGTGACCCACCTCGGCCATCACGGCCTGAATGACGGCCACAAGAAAGGACAGGAAAAAGTAATTGCCGCACTAACAGGCGCACTCGACAATTCAGAAGGGTCCACCATGATCCTGCTCGAAAACACGGCGAACGAGAAAAACACCGTAGGAGGAACCTTCACCGACATCGGCGCAATCTCAGACGGCATCGGCAGGAACGACCGTATCGGATTCTGCTTCGATACCTGTCACGCAGGTGCCGCTGGCTACGACATCCCAGGCAACGGCGCAGAGACCGTCTTCGGCTGGTTCACCGACGAGGCAGGCAGTCTTGACCGGCTGAAGGTAATCCATCTCAACGACATGAAAGGCGGCATCGGCTCACATCGCGACCGCCATGAGCACCTAGGCCTCGGCATGCTGGGGGAAGCGGGAATCAGAGATGTGCTGACCTGCCATAAAGTTGCACACTGTGCATTCATCATGGAAACCCCCTCAAATGATGTCCGCGGCGACAGGGAGAACATGGAAGTGGCCAGACGACTCTCCGCCTAACTGTCTCAACCCTGCCGAATACGTATCTTTATTTGGTATGAGAACCAATTATATAAATCACTTTTCAATGCGAAGGTAGCCAAGCCAGGTCAACGGCGCTAGCTTCAGGGGCTAGTCTAGTAGTAGTTCTGGGGTTCGAATCCCTTCCTTCGCACTATCACTGTTGTTTTAAATATAAGTTAAGTACCAGTGCACAGTTTCAGCACTGCCCTTGTGAAAAAAATCTGCATCTGCGATAGTACGTTTCAGAAAAGGACGTATTTACTATGCGCCTGAATTATGCCCATCATATCATCTACAAGAACGACCGGAATCAATACAATGGAATACGGTGTCGGTCACGGAAATGTAAAGCCGATACGTGTTTATTGCCAGAACCGTTCAGCAATCTCTTATTACCACGTTTTGTATGTACAAGGAGATATTACAAAGAGATATATGCCAAGACAGAGTGTCAGAACGTCGCGGATGTGGGCAATAGCGTCTATTAGGAAGTTTGGAAAGAAAAGAGCGGGTGTTTTCACTGAGCAGAATGTTACAACTCATCAAAAACCTCATCCAGAGATTTGAAATACTGTTTTTTCTCAACACCCGCCAGGTATTCATCATCAGAATGAGATTAGTATCGTAAATCACTGAATACTTATCCGATATATCATCCACTCTGTAATAATTCTGATAGGTCACCATATAATCATCTTTCATTTCGTCGAACGATGCCCCGCGAAGAGCCTCGATGACCGGACAGACGAAACTGGTTCTGTCCTTTCCTTCAAGATAGTGGATGGGGAACGACCCCTTGTGCTTGGGCATTTCTTCGAAACACTGCTTCAGTTTTTTTCGAAAATGCATCTACCTGATAGTCAGCACTGAACTTTATGGCAATGATGTTCCCCGAATCGTTCATTTTCCGCGTCCCATTATCTCGTCTTACAGTCCCCTCATCACGGCATCGTCTTGGGCAAGGTTGACGATCGTCTGAATGCTGTGTTCTCCCGCATAATCCGCTGCGGTCTGCGCCCGTGAGTTGTCACACACGGAAGCGGAGCGGTACATCTCACCTAGCCGTAATTTTCCGACCTGGACATTCCATACATTGATGAATGCTTCCGTGCTCGGGTAGGAAGATACGTACTCTGTCAGTCTTGATTCTTGTTTTGCTCATTGGCGGATTCGTATATGTAGCCAGCTGTACCAATTCCAGTAATCAGACAGGTATTCTAGCTTTTATCCAGGAGTATTGGCAGTGTAGTATAAATACATTATTGGAAAAATTACGCAGAAAAAAACTTGTTTTGCTAATAAATGAACAATGAACAGAGTCATTTTCAGAAAAATTAAACAGAATCAAAAAAAGGAAAGATCAGTAGGTCGCGAGGTAGCGGTGCAGTTCCCAGTCGGTGATGGCCTTGGAGAAGTCTGCCCATTCCAGCTCCGCAATACGCTGCAACTGGAAGACCAGATGCTTTCCGAGGACGGCAGTCAGGAACGTGTCCTGCACCAGGGCACGGTTCGACACCAGCAGGTTTGACGGCAGGCAGCGGATACCCGCCGCGTCGCGATCACCCTGCGACATCCGGAAAATGTTCCGGTCAATGCTCTCCGGTGGTTCGATACGGCTATTGACGCCTTCCATACCAGCCGCCAGCATGACCGCGAAGGTCAGGTACGGGTTGCAGGTCGGGTCCGGGCTGCGCAGTTCCGCACGGGTGCTCTTTCCGCGGGAAGAGGGGACACGGACCAGCGCCGAGCGGTTCATTGCCGACCAGCCGATATAGACCGGAGCCTCATAGCCCGGAATGATACGTTTGTAGGAGTTGATGGTAGGGTTGGCTATTCTTGTGATTCCGTCGATATGCTTCAGGAGACCGCCTATGAAGTAGCGGGCCGTATCGGAGAGCTGGAACTCGCCGTTCTCATCGTAGAAGGCGTTCTCTCCGTTTTTCATCAACGAGCAGTTGACGTGCATACCCGAACCGTTGATTCCGTAGATCGGTTTCGGCATGAACGTCGCATGCAGACCCCGCTTCAGCGCCAGGGTCTTTGCCGCAAACTTGAAGGTGACCACCTTGTCGGCCATGTCCAGCGCATCACCGTAGGAAAAATCTATTTCATGTTGGGAAGGAGCCACTTCATGGTGCGATGCCTCGACATTGAACCCCATCTCGGAAAGCTGCGTCACCAGGTCACAGCGCACATCCTCTCCCGGATCGGGTGGCGTCTGGTCGAAATAGGTCGCATGGTCCTGCAGATCGACTGTTGGATGGCCTTCTGTGTCGCGGCGGAACAGGAAAAACTCCATTTCCGGCCCTACATTGAAGATGTATCCCTTGTCCGCGGCCTTCTTCATCTCCTGCTTCAGGATATAGCGGGGATCTCCCGTGAAGGGTTCACCGCGGGTCGTGTATACGTCGCAGATGAACCGTGCCACCCGGTATTTGGCATCTGACCAGGGTAATATCTGATAGGTAGACACCTCGGGCCTGAGCTGCATATCCGACTCTTCGAGACGGGCAAATCCCTGAATCGAGGAACCGTCGAAGCTGATGCCACTGTCCAGCGCCTTTTCGACCCGTTTGGATGGTATTGCCACGTTCTTTGTCTTTCCTTCGAGATCGGAGAACTGGAGAAGAACCGATTTGACCTTGTCTTCCTCGAGCCGCTCGAGAACTGAGGGGACGGAATCAGATACCATGCATACTTATTAGGTGATATCCCCTATAAAACCGCGTCGGTGGAGGCGGTATCTTTATTTATGGATATGTCAAATAAGTATATACTTTTCAACGAGCCCAGCAGCCTATGCGGCCGTCAGCCCCATGCAAAGAGTAAGATGCTAAGGTAGGTAATCCTTATGATAAAGCGACCACTGGAAATTTTAGATCAGATGTTAAACCGCCAGCCCGTCATTGTTTCGCTGAAAGGCGGAAGGGAGATTCGTGGTGTCCTACAGGGCTACGATGTCCACATGAACCTGGTTCTTGAGAAAGCTGAGGAAGAGGGAGAGAATGGAAAACAGGCTCTCGGCACGTTAATTGTGCGCGGAGACAATGTAATATTCATTGCTCCTACTGTTGAGTAAAAAATATGAGGTGAAAATAAACCATGACGAAAGGAACTCCATCAATGGGTCTGCGCAACAAGCACTCCCACATCATCTGCCGCAGATGCGGTAAAATGTCTTTCCACGCACGCAAGGGAGTCTGCTCCTCCTGTGGATTCGGTAAATCTTCCAAGATCCGGGGGTACACCTGGACGACAAAAGCAAGAGACAACTAAAACAAACCGATTTGTAAATCATTTACTATGAGCGGTATTGCAGGCATCATACAAAAAGAAGATGTCAGTTACCTCCTCTATTTATGTCTGCATGCTCTTCAGCACCGAGGACAGGAAGCAGCAGGCATATCTACTTTTGACGGAAACAACCCCCATACTTACAAAGCACAAGGACTGCTTTCTGAAATATTCACTGAAGACCGACTCAACAGTCTCCCCGGAAACAGTGGCGTAGGACAGGTCTTATACTCTGACAAGGCCGTCAGAGGACATCAGGAAAACATCGAACCACTGACATTCCAGTTCAAGGGGCACTCGCTTCTTATCTCGGTCTCCGCATCACTCATCAACCGTGACACGCTCCGTGCGGAATGCGAGACCAACGGTCATATCTTTTCGACCACCGCGAACGCGGAGCTCATCGCCGCACTTTTGGTGACCGAACTCATCAAAGGCACTGAAAGCCAGGCGGCTTTCGTACAGACACTGAACCGGCTGCAGGGAGCCTACTGCGGATGTGTTGTCCTCGACGGCAAACTCTACGCCTTCCGCGACCCACTTGGCGTCAAGCCGTTCTGCTTCGGCAGGACGAAGACAGGTTATGCGGTCGTCTCCGAATCGGTCGGACTCGATATCCTCGGAACGACCATCATCCGCGACGTTGAGGGCGGCGAACTGCTCATCTTCACCGCGGAAGAGTACACTTCCGTCAGATTCGCAAAAGCGGAACATACGGCGCACTGTATCTTCGAGTACGTTTACACTGCCCGTCCTGACTCGATCATCGACGGCATCCTCGTCTACGATGTCCGCCGCAGAATCGGTGAAATACTGGGCAGAAACGCACCGAAAGCCGACCTGGTTTCGCCGGTGCCCGATTCAGGAACCGCGTTCGCCACCGGCTATGCGAACGGCTCGGGCATCCCCTACCGTGAAGGCCTGCTCAAAAACAGGTACGTCGGCCGGACGTTCATCATGCCGGCGCAGTCCCTGCGTGAGAATGCCGTCCGCATGAAGCTCAATCCGGTACGCGGCCATGTCAGCGGCAAATCAGTCGTCCTAGTCGACGACAGCATCGTTCGCGGCACCACGTCGCTTAGAATTGTCGACATGGTAAAGGATTTCGGCGCAAAGGAAGTTCACATGAGAATTGGATCGACGCCGATCATCGCCCCGTGCTACTTCGGCGTTGACCTGCCGACCCGCGAAGAGCTCATCGCGACCGGCCGCAACGTCGAGCAGATCCGGGAGCAGATCCATGCGACCACCCTGGAATACATCGACGTGAAAAGTCTGGTAAAAACGGTCGGTCTTCCTGCCGAGGATCTCTGCATGGCCTGCGGAACGGGAGAATACCCCTGCAGCATCCCGTGTGAGAAATGTAAGGCCAGAAAAATAACCATTCTCAAATAAACTATTTTTAAAACAGACGTCCCAGAAGAAAAAATGTTGAGTGGATTTACTCAACAACCTTGAAAGATGCTCCCGGAATACCACATATCGGGCAGCGTTCGGAAGTGTGGTTGATCTCGATGTTTCCGCAGACCGGGCATAAGTAGACGGTCTTGACTTCGATGTCCTTGCCGGCCTTAACTGCCGCAAGCGCCTTGATGTAGAGCGCTGCGTGCTCCGCTTCTGCATTCTTTGCGTGCTCGAAGGTGATGATGGCGTCCTGTCTGCCTTCCTTCTCGGCGATTTCGATGAAGGACGGGTAGATCTTGGTGGTCTCTTCGGTCTCGCCTTCAATACCTGCTTCCAGGTTCTTTACGGTGTTACCGATGTAACCACCGACACGCATGAGTCTGCGTGCGTGGATCTCCTCCGCAAGGGCGGCTGCACGGAAGATCTTGGCGACCTGAGTGTATCCCTCGTCGTCTGCTGCTTCTGCGAATGTCTTATACTTGTTTCTTGCCTGCGACTCGCCGGCGAATGCTCCTGCAATACAGTCTTGAGTGTTCATAATATAATATATGAGGCACTACTCCCCTTAAAGATTTGGAAAAGAGACATATTTTCCGGCCGCCAGTATCTTCAGCAGGTACCAAACCTTGAACCATATCCTGAGGAGGAGGAATTGGATGACGATGAAGACGAAGTCGTCAGGAAGGCCTTCCCCCCCATGGACAGCGGAGTGATGACGTCAAGAACGTACAGCAGACAGGATATCGGCGAGGTTGAGGTCACCGACAGGAAGACACCATTCCCCCTGAAATAAACGCTGGCGATGAAGAAAAGTATTCTGGAAAAAAGAGAAGTTGCCATTCAGCACTTCGATTTCGGACACTGGCCGCATGCCCTGCAGACATCGGGAGCCGGTGTGAACTCCGCTCCGTTCCGGCAGAACGGCGGAATGTCTGCCGCATCGCGCTTGAAGTAGATGTGCGGGACCAGCGAGATATAGGTATAAGTTCCGACCGGCAACCCCAGCGCATCGGCGATGTGCCTCTGCAGGCAGGCAAGCGCATACATGTTCGAACCAGCGGCAGAAAGCATGTCGTTGCTCCGGAAGATGATCTTCATGTCAAGCTTGCCGTCGCGGACCACGCACTGGACCAGCTGCAGGCACGGACAGTCGTTGAGCCCCTCATCAACCGGCGGACACCAGGTGATTGCGAGCGCACGGCGGCTTTCCGGATTCTTGGAAAGCTTGTTGATGATATACTGGATCTGGTCCTGATGGATCTCATCTCCAAGCTTCAGGCCGCATCCCCAGTCGAACAGCCGGCCGTGATAGTCGTATTCGAAGACGGCATCTGATCCGTGGATGATGTTGTAAGCGTATTTTTCAAGGAATGATTCCTTGAACCGGGACGAAGGGGAGGCCATCGGCTTCTCGAACGGCGTATCGACACAGATGCATATTTCATCGGTCTCCATTGTCTCTTCGCCGTTCTCGGTCTTGAGGTAATGGCCCTTCTCGAGGATGTATCGGACCACGAGTTCATGGGCACGGGAAAGCGTCGGGGAACGTATGAGTTTCATAACTTGCTTTCACTATACGCGATTTATGGATATCAAATAATGCGCAGGAAAAGAGAACAAATGCGCAGGAAAAGAGAACACAGAAAAAATGAATAGCCCGTAACAGATTCGAACTGATGTCGCGGGATCCAGAGTCCCGCATGATTGACCACTACACTAACGGGCTATAATTAATATAATTAATAAAGTAGGTTGTTTCTCGATATTAAGGTGTCGGTATTCACGGTACCCTTTTTCATGTCAACCTGCAAATAGATACGGCATGGAACACTCCGGCAGTACTGCTCTCGACACGCTGAAAGACTTTCGGCTCTATACCAAGACATACGGTTGTACCTATAACGCCGGAGATACGGAGAAGATCCTGGAAATCGCCAAGGCCAACGGCTGTATCGTCGTTCGGGAGCCGGCTGAAGCGGATGCTGTGCTCATCAACACCTGCGTCGTCATCGACAAAACTGAGCAGCACATGTATGAACAACTCACCATTTTTGAGACGAAGGAACTCTTCATCACCGGCTGCTTACCGCCGATTGCGGAAGCCCGGCTCCGGTCACAGTACCCGAAGGCACATATCATCATGCCGGATACCATACACCAGTGCTGGAAACAGGTCGGAACCGTCCCACCCGCACGGACAGCCGTCCTGCAAATCGCCCGCGGCTGCAGCGGACACTGCACCTACTGCATCACCCGGATCGCCCGCGGAAATCTGGTCAGCTTCCTTCTGGAAGACATCGTGGACCAGGCAAAGAAGTATATCGCAGCCGGCGCCTGCGAACTCCAGGTAACCGCGCAGGATACCGCATCGTGGGGCCTAGACTTTACCGACCGCACCGAACGCCTGCCGGACCTGCTCCGCACCCTGGCGTCCCTGGACGGCAGGTTCCGGATCCGGGTGGGTATGGCAAACCCCGATACCCTGCTGCCGATTCTCGACGAGTATCTGGAGGCCCTGCAAAACCCAAAGATTTTCCTCTTCCTCCACATTCCCGTCCAGTCAGGCTCTGATGCCGTGCTGAAGCGGATGGGCAGAAGATACACGACCGCCCAGTATGAGGAGATCATTGAACGTGCACGCGCCGTCTATCCCGACATCCGGATCTGCACTGACTACATCGCGGGATTCACGGAAGAGACCGACGAGGATGCCGCGGCTTCAGTCGAGCAGATCATCCGGACCCGACCGGGAAAAATCAACATCACGCGCTTCTCCGTCCGGCCGAAGACGCCAGCAGCAAAGTGGAAACGGATTCCAGAACCCGTCAAAAAGTACAGATCGAAGATGCTGACCGACGCTGTCAACGCGGTCTATGATGCAAACGGCGACCGTCTCCTCGGAAAAACGTTCGAATGCATCGTGACGGAGACCAAACGCAACGATAGCGTGACCGCCCGCGACCGGACCTATCAAAACATCGTCATTCTGGAACCGCTACCGCTTGGTACAGACATCACTGTAAAAATCACTGAAAACCGCCGACATTACTTGATAGGAATCATCGTCAGAAAAGAATGAAAAAAAGTTATGAACCCTCGTAGCGGGTATCATACTTGTCGCTGAGCAGAACCTCTTTTACCGCCTTTCCTGCATCGATGATGATATCCGGCCAGATTCTGATGCCGGAATGCACGGTGATTCCGTTTCGAAGGACACAGCGCGGACCAATGACCGTGTTGTGCTCGATCGAACAGTTGTCGCCGATATGCGTATCAATATCGATGATTGAACCGAACAAAGTCGTGTTCCCGCCGATGACAACTCCCTTGTAGATCGAGGACGAGAAGATCTTTGCGTTGTTCTTGATGACGCAGTTGTCACCGACACTCGTGTAGGGACCGATCAGGACGTTTTCTCCGATGGTGGTTCCGCTGCCGATCAGGACCGGACCCACAACGCGGCTACCTGCACCGAGTGTGATGCCATCTCCAAACGAGACCGGACCGCATACATGGGCATCCTTGATGTTGAGGGTTCCCACCAGCCTGGTCAAGACATTCTCCTGCAGTTTCCATTTCTCCGCTGCACGCAGCATGGCGGGGTTGCCGATATCCGTCCAGTTACCGTGAGCAAGCCAGCCGGTAATCTGCATGCCGCGGTCCATCATGAGCGGGAAGAGATCCTTGGCGAAATCAAACTTGGTGTTTTCGGGAATCAGTTGGAAAATTGCCGGATCACAGACGTAGATACCGGTACTTGCCAGATTCGAGAAGATCTCACCCGGCAGCGGCTTTTCCTTGAATCGGTGGATTCTCAGGTTCGCGTCCAATTCGGCGATACCGAAATCGCGCGGATCTTCGATGCTCAGCAGACCGATCGAAACAACTGCGGACGAGTTCATGTGGGTGCGGTAGAATTCGAGCAGATTGAGATCGATCATGTGGTCGCCGCCGACCACCAAGAACGGCGCATCCTCAAGATATTTCTGGGCGTTCTTGACGGATCCCGCGGTTCCCAGCTTGACCTCTTCGGAGACATAGGTGATATTTGCACCGTAAAGCGACCCGTCACCCAGCGCCTTCTGGATATCGTCGCCCAGATAGCCGATGGTGATGACGATATCGGTGAATCCCATATTGGCCAGATGGGTTACCAGGTGCACAATCGACGGACGGTTGGCAATTGGAATGCACGGTTTCGGGCGTTCGAAGGTGAGCGGACGCAGCCGTGTACCTTCTCCGCCGCACATGATACAGGCTTTCATTTTTCTATTCAATCTATTTGATGTATGTTTACATAATCATTTTCGGGACAACTTGTCCTGTTCAACCAGATATTCAGCAAGAAGCCGTGGAATCGGCGCCGTCATGCAGTGCCAGTTCGGCGTACCGTTGACCTCAAGGCAGGTATACCCGCCCTTCTCGAGCGGAAGCAAGTCAACCCCGCAGTAATCCGCACCGACCGCCCGTGCCGCAGCCTCTGCAGCATCTGCCATATCCCTCGGGATGTCAATAGCGGTACCGGTTCCCCCCTGATGGATGTTGTGCGTCAGGTGGGCGGATACCCGCTGGATGGCGCCGACTGCCTTGTTGCCGATGACGAAGATACGGAAATCACGGTCGTTCTTGACATATTCCTGGATATAGTACGGTGGCCCCTCCTTGATCTCGTCGGCCGATTTGAACATGTAGATGCCGTTGCCGTCGAATCCGTAGATCGGCTTGTAGACCGCACAGCCGTCATGGGCATCGACGAAACTCTGCACAACCACCTTCGAATTGGAGAAACAGGTCGCCGGACTCGGCGCCCCGATATTGAAGAGACGGGCGGTAGTTATGACCTTACTTGCGCAGTTAGCGATCGCCTGCGTCGAGTTGATGACACGGTTCTCCAGTTCCAGAGTCTGCAGCAGTTCGAATTGGACGCCGTCCTGCTTGATGCCGCATGCCCAGATGGTGGCTCCTTCAACCGACAAATTGAACGGGTCGATCGATGAGAGATCGAGCACCTTATAGGATTCACCCATCTTGGTCAGGGCCCCCATTACCATGGACGTCGAGTTGTCGCCCGGCGTATCAGTTGGTTTCGGAATGATATAGATCATTGTTACTTTCTCTTTAGTGTATACAGTGGTAAGGGTTTAGTGTTTCTTCGTCTTGGCTGAAACCACTCGCTTGCTTCTCAACAGACGGTTGTAGGTGATTGCAAACCGATGGGCTTCGTCCCGGATCTCCTGCAGATACAGGTTGGCCCTGGTCTTCCTATCGAACGGCAGAAGAAACGGCACACCGGAGACATGGACCTCTTCATTCCTTTTAGAAAGGGCGATGACCGGGACGTCCACCCCCAGTTCATCGAGTGCCCGTTTCGCATACGAAAGCTGGCCCTTGCCACCGTCGATGAGAATGAGGTCGGGAAACTCCTTCTCCTCGTCGATGAGACGGCGGTACCGACGGGTGACCACCTCATGCATCGAGGCGAAATCGTCGATGCCCTCAACCGTCTTTATCCGGAACCGGCGATAGTTCTTCCGGTCAGCGACACCGTGCCTGAACTGCACCATCGACGCCACGGTGTCGATTCCCGACAGATGAGAGATATCGAAACACTCGATGACCTGCGGCGGTGATGCCAGATGCAGCGCCCGCTGCAGTTCATGGACCTTGATCTCGTTACCGAAATGGACGGTCTCGATGTTCTGACCGGCGAGATCCAGCAATTTCCTTTTTGCTCCCGCCATCGGATTGGTTATCAAAACCTTGTGGGAGGCGATGCCGCCGAGGTAGGCAGCAAGCGTCTCGTCTGCTTCTCTCTCCATGATGATCTCGTTCGGGATGATTGCTTCGGCATAATACCGCGGCAGGAACTCGTCGAAGAATCCATCGCTGTACTCGAAGATGAACTCCTCCCGGCCGGAGAGCGTACCCTTGTGCACATGGAATACCATGAGATACACCGTACCGTCGACCACGCGGTACGCCACAACATCTTCGTTGTGCTCGCTGCTACGAGCGACATACTGGCGGTTCGACAGCGACTCGACGGCCGCAATCATGTCACGCACCCGCAGTGCATCCTCGAATGCAAGACTCGCGGAATACCGGTCCATCTCAGTCTTCAGTTCGGCGACCAACGCCCGAGTGTTTCCCTTCAATACGTCGGCCGCGTACCGGCACTGTTTCGCGTACTCCTCTTCGGTGACCTTGCCAACGCACGGAGCGGTGCAGTAGCCGATATGGTACCGGAGACAGGGGCGTTTCGGCATCGTCTGGCACGACCGAAGCCGGAACGTTTTTTTCACGATGGCAAGGACATAGTCGCGTTCCTTGCCAGAGACGAACGGGCCGAAGAACCTACCAAACTCCTTCTTTGACCGGGCGATGCAGATGCGCGGGAACGGTTCTGCGGTAAGTTCGATGTAGGCATATGTCTTTGCATCCCGCAGATCGATGTTGAACTTCGGATGATATTTCTTGATGAGTGTATTTTCAAGGAGATAGGCCTCCTCATCAGTGCGGGTCACGATATATTCATACGAATCGAGGACGGAGACCAACCGGCGCGTTTTCGGGTCATGGCCTTTCTTCTGGAAGTACGAGGAGACCCGACGTTTCAAGTCCTTCGCCTTGCCGACATAGATGATGGTCCCTTCGGTGTCCTTATAGAGATAACAACCCGGTGTATGGGGTACCGAAGAGATGTCAAGATACGTCATTTCCATTATGCAATTGGTCCTGCAGGACAATATAGATACTTTAATCATCTTTTCAGCATAAAGATTTAATATTATGGTAGTACCGTGCCTGACCTGTCACAACCGTGACAGATACAAATATACCTATAACGAGAAACGCCGATTCTTCGATTATTACCTCACGTGCAAATGCGGCGTCCAGATTCCCCAGCCTGTGCCGAAGGAAGGATTCGAATGCGATAAATATGACAGCGTCCTCAACTACGCGGCACCGACCGAACGCAAGGAATGCACCGTCGAACTTCATCCGGGGGACAAATAATACTCACCCGCTGATGTGGGAAAAAGAGAATTTAATTATTTTTTCAGTTTTTCAAGCAGTTTCAGCAGAATCACGGCCGCATGGGGTTCACCGGCGTCTGCGGTGGTCTTTATTCAGAAGAGTGCCTGCTCCATATCCTTGTCGCAACCGCTCCCGTCTTGGTAGCAGACACTGAGACTGTACATCGCATGGGTATTTCCCTTGCCCGCGGCTTTTATGAACCATTCCAGCATCTTCTTGTAATTCTTCGGATATCCGATGCCGCTCATGTAACCGATGCCGACGGTGTCCATCGCAGCGGCATTTCCGGTCTCGGCGACCTTCGTGATCCAGTACATCGCCTGCTTGTAATCGGCCTTGGTTCCGGCACCCATCATCATGTAGAATACACCCAGCTTGCTCTTACCTTCCGCGTCTCCTGCTTCCGCACCGCGTTTTGCTTTCTCGAACGCATTGACCAATTCACTCGACAACTTGCCGCCGTTGAGCGCTGCATTCAGCAGCTCATCCTTATCTATAATATGTATTTATTGCAGCGTAGACGATTAAAATTATAGTTGGTCTCAAAGCGCTCCGAAATACGAAAGAAGGGAGTCGACGTTTTCCATCGCCTTGCGCTCGATGACCGCGGAGCGGGCACCGCAGTTTTGAATCTTCACAAAATCAATAGTACCAGACCCGCAGACACCGTGCAGGTCAGCGGTGCCGTCGTTGTCATGCAGATGCAGATAGTCAAGATGCAGAGAAAGGAATTCATCAAGCACACCGTTGAGGTTTGCATGACCCACACCCAGACAGAAACCGAGACCGGCACTACGTACCGTCTCCAGAAATGCAGGATACCAAAAATGCAGACAGTCGTCCAGACTGCCCATGTTCTCCATCGCGGATCTCACCGTAAATTCTTCCTGCAGTCTTCCCAAGTCTTCGACTGATTTACAGTAACACTTGTTCCGACGCGGAAAACAGGTCTGGTTCCAGACAGTATCCCGAATGCAGCACCATGACCTCGACGTTCCCAGTCGCAGACTGCAGCAATTTCCACAATGACTTGTACCGACGCCTTCCTGATGGTTAACTTCGGTTCTGAGAGATTGCCATCGGAGACCGGACAGTGGACCGAATACCGCAGGGAAAACGAGGGCAGAACATCACCATAGTCGAAGAGGGATTGCCTGCCGCCCGACATTACCTCGACAAACCGGACACGTGCCGACAGAAGTTCCAGCGCTTCGTCAAGCGGCCGATCCATACAGGCATTCGATGAAATTCCTATGGCGATCATTACTCTATAATTTCGGTATTCTGTCTATATGGATTTACTAATGGATACCTAATGGATACGCACAAGTATATCACCACGTGCGACAAAAATTATCTTTAGAATTATGCAAATGCTTGTAATAGACACCCGTTTCGGCGCAGCAGGCGACATGATCGTCTCATCTCTCCTTTCTCTCGGAGCCGACAGGACCGCCGTTCTTTCCGCCATCAGAAGCGTATCATCCCCAACCATAGAGACCGTCACCAGGAACGGCATCGAGGCCATATCCATCCATATGAATACCACAAGCATGCACCACACGATGGAGGAGGCTCTGGCGAAAGTCGAGGCCGCGGATACCTCTAGAAAGGTCAAGAATCTCGCGAAAAACGTGTTCAAGCGTATCGAGGCCGCGGAATCCAAGGTTCATTACACTCATCATCCGCACTTCCATGAAATTGGCGCCGACGACGCTGTTGCCGACATAGTAGGGTCCTGTGCCGCGCTTCTTTCGCTTTCCATCGACGCCGTCTACATCCTGCCGGTCGCCACCGGCTACGGCATGCAGGAATGCTCGCACGGCACCATGCCGATACCAGCACCAGCGACTGCGGAGATCCTCAGAAACTCACATCTGCAGACTCTCATTGGCACCTTCGAAGGAGAACTCTGCACACCTACAGGAGCGGCACTTCTGGCCGAATTCGCCGACGCATTCCCCGGCAGGATGAAAGCCGGCCATATCACCGCCGTCGGCCGCGGAGCCGGTTCACGCGAGTATGACGGCCATCCGAACATCCTGACTGCATACCTGATGACAAGCGATGAATCCAAAGAGGATACGGTCGATGTCCTTGAGACGAACGTCGACGATATCACCGGTGAGATTCTCACAAACACCCTTACACGCATGATGGCGGAAGGTGCCCACGACGCGTCTGCTATTCCCATCATCATGAAGAAGGGACGGTGCGGATACCTGATCAGAGTCATCTGCACGCCGGACAATTCCACACGACTAGCTGAACTTCTGGCAAAGGAGACCGGCAGTCTCGGCATCCGCTGCACCCCGATGGTGCACCGATTCACTGCCGACCGGACCCCAGCCGAGACTACCATCGAGATCAACGGCAAGAAATACACCGCATCCGTCAAGCATGCGTCCGTCGACGGAAAGGTCTATTTCCGCAAGGCGGAGTTCGATGATTGCCGCAGAATAGCAGACGAAACCGGACAGACCGTACGGGAAATTAAACGCATTTTAGAAACTGATGCATGGAAATAAACATTCCTGAACATCCTGCAAAACTGTCGACCGGCTGCATACCCTTTGACGACTTCCTCGGCGGCGGACTGGAGCCGAAATCCATCACCCAGTTCGTGGGCGAAGGCGGCAGCGGCAAAAGCACGCTGTGTCTGTGTGCTGCCGTCTCGACACTCTCGCAGGGTATCGGCGTCGTCTATATTGACAGCGGAGGATTCTCCGCCGACCGATTCTGCCAGATAGCAGGCAACCGGATGCAGGAGTGTGCGAAGTCGTTGTACGTCAGCGAGCCCGTATCGTTCGCGCAGCAGGGACGAAAGATCGCAGATGCCGAAGTCCTGCTCAAGACCGGAAGAGCAGGCCTAATCATCGTGGATTCGGCGACTACTCTGTACCGGATGGAGAGCAACGAAAAGGATGCGATCTCAAATCTCGCCCGGCAGATGGTGATTCTGCTGGGAATGGCAAAACGGTTCGGTGTCCCTGCCCTCATAACCAATCAGGTGTTCATGGACATCGAACATCAGAAATTCTGCGGTCTCGGCGGCGCTTCACTGCAGAACATCTCGAAGACCATCATCAGCGTAGAAAAGCATATTAAGTATCGGAAAGCGGTGATTCTCAAGGATCCATCGATCGAACCGGGAAAATCATGGAACTTCGTCCTGACGACAGAAGGCATCAAAGAAAAGCCTATTTAATCGGCCAATAACAATCTAATACTCAGAGAAGAACTATGCGGGAACTTACGATACAGATAGACAGCGCCTACCCTCAGGACCAGGGGCTCGGCAAAGTCAGAATGGATCCGGCCACCCTGGATGCCCTGCAGATCAATCCGGGCGATCTCGTCAGAGTCATCGGGCGGAAGACTACGGTGGCCAAGGTCTGGCGGTCGCTCAATCAGGACTGGAATCAGAAGAAGATACGTATCGACAAATATACCCGGGCGAACGCCGATGTCGCCGTCGGAGATACGGTAAAACTCCAGACCGTTGACAAGGTTGTGCCGGCGGAAATCATAGTTCTCATTCCACCGAACGATGTCCTTGACGACTTCCTCCGGGACGAATTCTTCGATTTCGACGGACTGACCAATATTCCGGTTTCCGCAGACGATCTGCTGGCAGTAAGAACTCTGTTGCCGCTGCAAGGAAACATCGCCGAATTCAAGGTGAAATCGATTGTGCCGGAGAATGCATGCATCATCTCGGCGACCACCGACTTCGAGTTCGCTGACCGGAAAGTGTTCGAAGGGTCGCAGAAGATCAGCTATGAGGATATCGGGGGACTGAGGGTGGAACTGGCGCAGGTCCGTGAGATGATCGAACTGCCGATCCGTCACCCTGAACTCTTCAAGACGCTAGGCGTCGATTCACCGAAAGGTGTTTTACTGTACGGCCCGCCGGGAACCGGAAAAACCCTGATTGCAAAAGCGGTCGCCAGCGAGACCAACGCACATTTTTACACGATAGCGGGTCCAGAAATCATCTCGAAGTTCTACGGTGAATCCGAAGAACGGCTACGTGAGATCTTCGAGGAGGCACAGCAGAATGCTCCCTCCATCATCTTCATCGACGAACTCGATTCGATTGCTCCAAGAAGAGAGGATGTGACCGGCGAAGTCGAACGCAGAATTGTCGCCCAGCTGCTGACCATGCTCGACGGCATCAGCGACCGCGGCCAAGTCATCGTGATCGGTGCGACCAACCGGCCAGATGCCATCGATCCCGCTCTCCGGCGGCCGGGACGGTTCGACCGGGAAATCGAGATCAATGTGCCCTCCGAAGCCGACCGCGTGGAGATCCTCAAGATATATACCCGCAACATGCCGCTTGCAGGAGCCGCAAAATTGCATGCGGTAAAGAAACCGACCGCAAAAATGCGGGAGACCTATGGGACAAAGAGAGAAAAAATCGTCACCGAACTCGGCCGGATAACCCGCGGGTTCACCGGTGCCGACCTGACATCGCTGGTACGGGAAGCCGCACTCATTGCCCTCAGACGTCAGGTCGATATTGAAGACCTGGGAAACGATCCCATACCCGAAGAAGTCCTGCTGAAACTCGAAGTCACCATGGAGGATTTCGCAGCAGCCTTGCAGAAGATCACGCCATCCGCCATGCGTGAGATCGCCGTCGAGACCGGTGACATCCACTGGATCGATATCGGCGGATACGCCGATGTTTTGCGGGATGTACAGGAATCGGTATCCCTGCCGATTACCAACAAGGCACAGTTCACCGAACTGGGCATCCGGCCGCCAAAAGGCGTTTTACTCTACGGTCCTCCGGGAACCGGAAAAACCCTGATTGCAAAGGCGGTGGCGACCGAAAGCGGTGCGAACTTCATTGCAGTCAAGGGTCCGGAACTGTTGTCCAAATGGGTTGGAGAATCCGAAAAGGCAGTACGCCAGATATTCAGGAAGGCACGGCAAACCGCTCCTTCAATCATCTTCTTTGATGAAATCGACGCACTCACTTCCAGCAGGAACGCCTCGCAGTCATCAGAAGTCCTCAGCAGTGTAATCAATCAGATCCTAAGCGAGATGGACGGAATTGAAGACCTGAACAATGTCATCATCCTGGCGGCATCGAACCGCCCGGATCTCATCGATGCGGCACTGCTCCGCAACGGCAGGTTCGATCGGCTCATCTACATCGGTGAACCAGATGCGGCTGAACGCAAAGCAATTTTGACGGTGCAGACGAAGAACATGCCGCTCGAGGTCGCGAACCGGTCGAAGTTCCTGGAAAGAATCGCGGCGGAGACCAAATGGTTCACCGGCGCCGACTTAAACGCCCTAATTCGGGAAGCCGCCATCATTGCGCTCCACAACGGCAGAAAGACCGTCAGCGAAGCGGATTTCGTTGCCGCGATACCTGCGGTACATCCGACCATGACACCGAGAGTCAGAGAATATTATGAAAATATCCGGACATCGTTCAAAGGCGGCCTGCCTAAGGAAGTCCAGAATTTGCCAGAATACCAGTAACTTTACCAATCCTTTTTTTAATCCAGCGGACAATGAGTATGTACGTGAAATGATCATGCCGCAAAAAGAATATACCCCGGAAATGGAATACCTCTACCATAAATCACTTATTCTCGAAAGCCCCTCGGAGATGGACCCAGTCCTCTACTTTTACTGGATGGATGCGATTGCCCATCTCGACTATACCCTGTGTGCGCTGGTGCACAGCATCGATTCCATCAAATGCACGATGACCGCCGAATATCTGCGACAGAAGGTCGAGGTCAAGAAAGGCGGGGATTTTGCCAAATTCCCGGCATTCATGCTCTGGCTCCACGACAACCACAAGGAAGACTTCGAGAACAGTCCAATGATCTGGCAACTCGAATACGATCCAGAAGAACCAGGGGGATACATGGGATTCCGCATCATCCTCAATCCGGATGACAAACGTCCGCTGATGCCGAGCTTCTTCCACGACATGACTGACGACCTGTTCAACCGAGACGTGATTGCAGGCCTCTATCCGAACGGATTCCTGGGCAAGAGGTTCGCTGAATTCAAGAACCTCAAACAGTAACATGGACGTCACCTCGCTTTGCTCGGAACTCGTAAAAATAAAGACGGAAAATCCGCCGGGAAATACGCGGGAATGCGCAGAATACATCGGCGCATACCTTGAATCCCTAGGAATAAAGGTCGCATACACTGCAGGTCCAAACGGCCAGACCAATGTCTATTCGGTCAACCAGAAGAATCCACTGCTTCTCTGCGACCATATCGATGTCGTTCCGGCCCTGGGAGACGCCTGGCAGCATCCGCCGAACTCCGGCCTCATCGACGGCGAATGGATCCATGGCAGAGGGACTTCCGACATGAAAGGCGGATGTGCCGCGGTGCTTACCGCTGCGAAGGAGTTCACGGACGGAAACGATCTGCAAAATGTCTCCTTCGCGTTCGTCTGTGACGAGGAAAACGGCGGACCGTACGGCGTCAGAAAACTGCTACGGGAAAAGATCCTCATGCCCTGCGACTGCCTGCTTGCCGAACCGACAACATATCAGGCGCCATGCATCGGCCAGAAAGGTCTCTACCGGGCACAGGTCATCTTCCACGGCACACCGGTCCATTCATCACTTCATCCGATAGCAGGAACCAGCGCCGTCATGCAGGCGGCGGAGTTCCTGCTCAAACTGCCGGATCTCCATAAGAAGGAATGGCCAGCACCGTCACTGGAACTCGACCGGATGCTTGCCTATTCGGCACAGATTGCCACTGAAGAACAGCATCGGGACTGCAAAGATCTGTTCACCCACATCAGCTACAACCCCGGTGTGATTATCGGAGGAGAAAAGGAGAACATCGTCGCAGAGAACTGTACAGTCTCTCTTGATTTCCGCCTGCCGTGGGGAGTAACCGTCGAGACGATGGAGGCGGAACTGCGAGGAATGCTGCCGAACACCGCGAAAATCATTCCTACCTCGTCGGAGAAAGCGTCACTTACGGCGCCGAACTCGAAGATCGTCAGAGTGACCTGCGAATGCATCTCAGACGCCTATCATATCGAAAGCAGACCGATGGTCCAGTGGGCGGCATCGGACGCACGGGTGATGCGGCTTGAAGGATTCAATGCTATCGAGTATGGCCCGGGCCTTTTAAGCACAATCCACAGCGTCAACGAAAAGGTGTCCGTCAAGCAGCTGAAAACGGCGGTCGAAATATACAAGGGAATCATAGCGAGGTATCAGTGAACCATGGATAACAGAATCATCAAACCACTAGCATCATGGAAAGGTCAGGACCGCTTTTTTGGCGAAATAAAATCCACGCTGACCGCAATCTTCCTTTCGGGTGGATGCTCCTGGAACCGCTGCAGGATGTGCGGATACAAGAACGACCGGGACACCAGTCCAGAACTGGTGCAGAACATGAAAGCGCAGGTCGCCTGGCTCGGTGACAATTTCAGGCCAGACGAATACGAGCTCGGCAAGATCTTCACCTCCGGCAGTCTCTTCGATCCCCATGAAGTCCCGCTCGAAGTCCTAGATGTATTCGGTACCTTCTTCAGAGGCAAAACACTCGTTGCCGAATCACGGTGCGAGTATGTTACCAAAGATGCCATCGAACGACTGCTGTCGACGATCGATATCGGTGCCGGGCAAGCCCACCCCCTGACGGTTGCTATTGGCCTTGAAACCACGAATGACGCCATCCGCCAGAAATCCATCGATAAAGGCAACACCTTTGAGGATTTCAAAAAAGCTGCTGAAACCGCCCATGCCTGCGGTGCCGCCGTCAAGGCGTACCTGATGATGAAACCGTTGTTCCTGACGGAAAAGGAGGCCATAGACGACATGGTGAAATCCATCAAGGAAGTGGCACCCTATGCCGATATGATATCGATGAACCTCTGCACAGTCCAGGGCAGGACCGAACTCGAGCAATACTGGCGGTGGAGAGCATATAGGCCACCGTATCTCTGGTCCGCAGTCAAGGTGCTGCTGGATGCCGACGTGTTCGTTTCCTGCGATCCGGTCGGTGGCGGATTTGTCCGCGGACCCCACAACAGTGGCGGGCAGGTCGAGGGAGGGCTCGACGAGGAGATTGTTGCTGCCATCAATGCGTATTCCCTAACAGCCGACAGGAATGTCCTGCAAGACGTCTGGGATGCCGGTGAATCCTGCCGAGAGGAGTGGCAGTTCATTCTCGACAACGAAAAACCGTGGAACATGCCACTCACCCACTAATATCATTTTCTTTTTCGCTACCATTTATACGATACAACACCAATATAGAGATGTTTATGAATCCGGAAGGATGCTCTGTATCAAACATGATGCGTATCATGGCAAACCGTATCGATAAAATAGCAACTTCCATCAATCAGGATGAAGTTGCCTCGTTCATCAGTGCGATTTTTGCTGCAAAACGCATTTATGTAATCGGAGCTGGACGCTCGGGACTTGTTGCCAAATCATTCGCAATGCGTCTCATGCATACCGGCTTCGTCTCCTATGTCGTAGGAGAGACCATCACGCCAGCCATCGACGAAGACGATCTCCTGGTCGCCTTCTCAGGGTCGGGAAACACCAAATATGTCGCTGACATCGCGGAAACCGCAAAGAGCATCGGCGTCAAGATTGCGCTGATATCATCGAACAAGGACTCAAATGTCGGCAAAATCGCCAATTTCTTCATCAAGATCGAGACCCAGCGTGACCCGATCCAGCACGACACCCATGAGTATGAAATCCGACAGATGCGCGGAGCATACCGGTCGTTCGCACCACTCGGAACCATCTTCGAAACCACGTCGCTGATCTTCAGCGATGCGGTGATATCCACCATCATGGAGCTCAAGATGATCGACGAGAGCGAATTACAGAAACGTCACACCAATATCGAGTAGATCAGCATGGCAGACTTCGCAAAACGCGTAACTTCGATTGATATCTCCGGCATCCGGAAGATGTTCGAAACGGCAGGACCGAACGCCATCAACATGGGCCTCGGCCAGCCGGATTTCGATACGCCCAAAAACATCAAGAAAGCGGCAATCCGTGCCATCAAGGAAGGAAAAACTGGATACACCAACAATGCGGGTCTCGATGAACTCCGCCTTGCTGTAGCGGACAAGCTGAAGCGGGAGAACAATCTCTCGTACCAGAAGGAGAACATCCTGATTACCGCCGGCGGATCCGGAGCTCTCCATGCGGCAATCGCCTCCTTGATTGAAGACGGCGAAAAGGTCGTGTTCAACAATCCGGGATTCGTCTCCTACGGGTCGCTCGCCATCCTCGCAAGCGGAGTACCCGACCCGGTCACCCTGAAGCCGGACCTCCACCTGGATGTGGAAACCCTGAAAGAACACTTCTCCGACAAGAAGACGAAGGTCATGGTGCTGAACAGCCCAGCAAACCCGACCGGCATGGTGGAAAAACCCGAGACAGTCAAAGCCGTCGTCGAAAGCGCCGCAGACTACGGCGTCACCGTTTTGTCGGACGAAGTCTATGAAAAATTCTGCTACGATGATGTGGAGTTCGTCTCGGCAGCGACGTTCGGCGACAATGTCGTCACCATCAACGCAACCAGCAAGACGTATGCGATGACCGGCTGGAGAATTGGCTATATGGCTGGACCAACCGACCTCATCAGCCAGGCGGTCAAAATCCAGCAATATTCGCTTGCCTGTCCGACATCCATCGCTCAGTACGCCGCACTCGAGGCATATACCGGCGACCAGAGTTCGATAGATCTCATGAAAGCCGAATATGAGAAACGCCGCAATCTCCTGATCGAGGGACTGCGTGAGGTGGGAATCGAGGTCGCCATGCCTGAAGGAGCGTTCTATGGGTTCCCGAAGATCGATGCGGAGACCGTCATGAAGATTGTTGCGGCAGACGTCATCATAACGCCGGGTTTTGCATTCGGCACGCTCGGCAACGGATATGCCCGCATGAGCTATGCGGCATCGCAGGAAAACATAAGAGAAGCACTGAAAAGAATCAAAACGGTTGTGAACTAGACCATGGAAATCAAAGAAATAAACGCATTACTGGAAAAGCTGTCGAACGCCACCGGAACATCTGCACATGAAACCGGTGTTGCGGCAATCATCAGAAAAGAAATCGAAGGATACGTCGATGAGATAAAAACCGACAAGATGGGAAACCTAATTGCCATCAAGAAAGGAGACGACTTCAAGATTATGCTCGCCGCTCATATGGATGAAATCGGTCTGATGGTTCAGTACATCGACGAGAAAGGATTCCTGCATTTCATCGGCATTGGCGGCTGGTACAACCCGACTGTGGTTTCCCAGCGGGTCATTCTCCACGGCGAGAAAGACGACGTGGTAGGCGTTGTCGGTATGAAACCGCCGCACATCATGAACGAAGCCGACCGCAAGAAACCGATCGAGATGAAGGATCTCTTCATCGATATCGGCGCCCACAACCCCGAAGAGGTTGAAGCGCTGGGTATCGTCGTCGGCACGACCGCAACCATCGATCGGAACTATTCTCCGCTGAACGGAACCATCGTCACCGGCAAAGCGCTCGACAACCGTGCCGGCTGTGCGATGCTCATCGGAGCACTGAAGGAGATGCAGACAAAACACACCATCTATGCGGTCTTCACCGTCCAGGAGGAGATCGGTCTTCGCGGTGCAAAGACCAGTTCATATACCCTGAACCCCGACATTGCCATTGCAACCGATGTCACCATTCCGGGAGATTCACCAGGAATCGAGCGCCATGAAGCACCAGTGTTCCTCGGTGAAGGTGTTGTTGCCTGTTTCATCTCAGCAAGCGGCAGAGGACACATGGCCGATCCGAGAATCCTTGCCTGGCTGAAAAAGGTAGCAAAGGAGAACAACATCAAGCTACAGGTCGAAGTCGGCGACGGTGGCAACACCGATGCATCCGCCATCCAGTATGAACGCGGTGGCATTCCGTCGATCCCGCTCTCGGTTCCGGCACGCTACATCCACTCGCCGGTAGAGGTCATCGACCTGCAGGACCTGCAGGGAGCAATCAGTCTCCTTATCAACGCGGTCAAGACCAAACCGGATTTATAAATCCTATTTTCTCTATTTTTTACTCATTTTCCTCAGGTTTCTTTACTGTAACCGGGAGAATCGGAATCTTAACGTCTCTAATATCTTCCCTCGTTATGGTGCTGATATATCCTTTTTTCAGAAGATACGTGTAATATGTCTTTACACATACAATAATTTGGTTTTTAGATGGTTCTGAGTAGTCTGAGTTGATTATGTTCGTAATTGCACCATACCACTCTGCGGCCGTAGTAGATTCCAATTCACCGGGAATATAGTCCTTAAAATCATGGAGTAAGTACACATACTGAACACATCGGCCATTGGATATGCAAGTGAATCAACAATCGTTTTTAGCAATTTGATATCAAAATTCGCTCTCAAACCGCCGGCAATCACGACACAGTTCATTCTCCGTCTCTGCTCCCAACTTCACATGAATGGACACCGCATCCGCACCTAGTTTGACAGCCTCTTCGACACTCGTTACCGCTGTCTTTGCGTTTTTCATGATTGACAAATCGGTTCTTGCCCCCAAATGAATAATTACCCCCCGGCTCGTATTGATATTGGAAAATGCACAAGGAACCAGACATTTATGCAGACCAACAGTACGATCAACATGACGTTTCCGCCTGCGGCATCGGTAGAAATCTCTTCTCTCTTATCGAGGGAGAAGAGGGTCTTATTGACCAGCCCATTCTGAACCAGGGTCTTACTGACGACCTGACCTTTCTGATACTCGACTAATTCTTTCAACTGCAGTTTTTCCCGTTTTGCAATAATGTTGTACAGGGTATAATTTCACACTCCTTTTGTCAGATTCTGTCAATGATTTCACCGCAAATTCAAGTCCGCCACGACAGGCAACTTCCATACGTACGATGGTCACACTTTGGATATCATTGTTGCGGATAATCTCAGTAAGTTTCTCCCGGTAATCGACTGCATCAAGCTTCGGACAGCTAATCAGAGTCGTCCGTCCTCTGATGAAATCTTGATGGAATTTCGCTTAGGAATAGGCGGAGCAATCCGCGGCAACGAGCATTTTCTCACCGGCAAAATACGGTGTCTTGGTCGGTGCCAGCTTAATGCGGACCGGCAAGTTTGTCAGGTCAGAATCTGATAAAAAAAGGATTTATTCTTCAGTGGTTTTCTTCTTCTTTTTCGGGAACTCCTTTCCCCAGATAATCTTAGATGCTTCGGTTTCCTTTATTTCGATAGCACCAGTGGGGCAAACACGGGCACAAGCACCGCAACCGATACAAGCGGACGAAGGTTCGTCGTACGGAGTCGATACCTTTCTGCCGGTACCGCGTTTTACCATGGAAATCGCCCCTATCTTGATTTTCTTGCAGGCACGGACGCAGAGACCACACAGAATGCATTTACCTCGGCGGATTGACCGGAGCGAGTAGTCGGGAACGTCGTATTCCTCCATCATCCTCGCAATAAGCTGGCTATCCGGTGCACGGCGTTGCATGAACGCGATAAGCATTCTGCGGTAACTGCGGAGCTTTTCCGAATCAGTTTCCACCGACACCTCATGTGTAACCGGGTAGATACAGGAGGAGACAACCTTGGTTCTGCCGCCGTCAGTTACTTCGACGACACAAAGTCTGCAGGCCCCTTCACCAGGATACTTATCATGATAACAAAGCGTCGGAATGAAGATCTCATTTCTCCGGGAGATTGTCAGAATGGTTTCGCCGGCTTCGCATTCGCATACCTTGCCATTGATGATTATCAGCACCTTATGGTTCCTCCTTCGGTTTCACCGACCGCAGATAGCCACGGGAACCCCGCATCATCTGTCGCGACCAAAGTGAGACAGGAATTGTCTCAAGGGCATCTACCGGACAGACATCACGGCAGACCCCGCAACCGATACAGGCACGAATATCGATGAAATGCGCCTTGTTTCCGACACCGCTAATAACCGCAGTAGGACATGCATCCGCACAGCGGCAGCAGCCCACACATTTGTCTGTATTGACCTTGAATGCAGTAAGTTCCGGACACATGCCGGCCGGACAGTGATACCGGTAGATATGCTCCTCATACTCGTTCCTGAAATACCTGACACTAGAGAGGACCGGATTGGGTGCGGTCTTGCCGAGGGCACACAAACAACAGTCCTGCATCATATGACCGATTTCTTCCAAGAGTTCGATATCACCGTCACGTCCGCGCCCACTGCAAATATTGGTCAGGATATCACGCATGTGCCGCAAACCTTCACGGCAGGGTGTACATTTGCCGCAGCTTTCTCCGCAGAGAAACTGGACATAGTACCGTGCGAACTCGACCATACAGGTATGATCATCCATCACAATCATGCCACCGGACCCCATCATCGACCCGTACTCATCCAGCGTATCGAAATCCACCGGCAAATCGATGAGTGATGCTGGTAGACAGCCGCCGGACGGCCCACCGGTCTGAATAGCCTTCAGCTCCCGCCCCCTCTGGATACCACCCCCGATATCGTAGATGAGATGCCGGAGAGTGACTCCCATCGGCACCTCAACCAAGCCAGAATGCCTGACCTTTCCTACCAGGGAAAAGACCTTGGTACCGGTATTGTTAGCGGTTCCAACCTTCGCATATGCGGCACCCCCTTTTTCAATGATGACCGGAATGTTCGCAAATGTCTCTACATTGTTGATCACCGTCGGTTTGTCCCACAATCCCTTCTCGACACTGTGAATGTATTTCACCCGCGGTTCACCCACCTTGCCTTCAATGGAATTCATCAGAGCAGTCGATTCACCACAGATGAATGCACCGCCGCCTCTGACTACCGTGAGCTTGAACTTCTTTCCACTCCCCAGAATATTGTCCCCGATGAATCCGCGCTGTTCCGCCGCCTTCAGTGCGCGTCTGACACTGTTGCGGGCGAGCACATACTCGTCACGGATATACATATACCCGCGTTCCGACCCGATTGCAAAAGCGCAGATGACCATTCCTTCGATAACACTGTGCGGATCACCGTTGAGGATGGCTCCATCCATATATGCTCCAGGGTCTCCTTCATCGCCGTTGCAGACCACATATTTCGGGAACACGTCGACGGAAACCGCACTGCGCCATTTGCGTCCTGTCGGGAATCCGGCCCCTCCCCTGCCGCGGATCTTAGACGCTTCGACTTCCGCAATAATCTGATCAGAAGTCATGGTCAGTGCCTTTCTGAGCGCATTGTAGCCGCCGTGGGCGATATATGCATCGATATCCCGAGGATTGATGAGACCAGTATTTCTGAGAGCAACCTTCGTCTGCAGGGCATAGAACGGATTGTCGGCCTGGTGAATAACTGGTTTCCCATCCTTATCCTTCAGGAGCAGACGGTCGACGAGCTCCCCTTTCAGAATAGTGGTTTCAACGATTTCGGTCGCATCTTTCGACTTAACCTGATAATACATGATATCATCCGGCATGATGTGGACGATGGGGCCAAGTTCACACTGACCGCTGCATCCGGTATTCTCAACCGTACAGATAACCTTTACATCGGAGGCGACTTTCGCAAGTTTGGCACGCAGATTATCGGCAAGTTTCAGACTGCCGCCTGCCACACAACCCGGCCCACAGCATACAAGAATCGCTGTGGTCATTTCTGTTCCTCCCCGCGGTATTTCGCCAGTACGGTCTTCAGTTTTTTCGGCGTCAGATGGCCATAGTATCGGTTGTCAACAAGCATGACGGGTGCCAGAGCACAGGTTCCTAGGCAGTTAACCAGTTCAAGCGAGAACAGACCGTCTGCCGTGGTACCTCCCGGACGGATCGAGAGTTCTGAACAGATATATTCCACCATATTAATTGATTTTTTGATGTGGCATGCAGTCCCGTCGCAGACCTTTATGATATGTTTCCCCTTCGGTTTCAGCGACAGAGCCTTGTAGAAGGTCACCATCGAATAGAGATGCGAAAACGAACAGCCAAGATATTTTGCCGCGGCCTCCATGCCTTCCCGCGGGACATAGCCGTAAGTATTCTGCATATCCTGTAGAATTGCCAGGGCATATTCCATCTCCTGAGGATATGCCGAGATCAGTGTGTCTAAATCTTCCAGCATCATAGAAACGATTAGTCAGAGATGTGACGTGAAAACGGATATAGATTTGTTTTCGGAAAAAAGAAGAGATTAGGAGTGACGGGCATCCAGCACGATTCCAAGATAGGATTTGGTCAGACGTTCGCCTTCAATACCATACTTTTCAGAAATCCGGTCGATGACTGCCATCGACTCTTCCACAGTCAGTCCCGCTGATGCCTCTATTTCCGAGAAAACCCCAACACCCCGGAGGGTATCAAGCGTGACGATTGCATCTTTTACCCGGTAGATCTTCCGGTGTTTCTCGACGTCAGCGGTCTTCTTGAACCCGAGCCGTTCCAGTATGACGGAAAACTCTTCTCCCGATGAGAGATTCACAATGATCTCTTCTCTGGCCTTGAATCCTCCACGGCCGACTTTGGCGCCTTTATAGGTGATACAGGGCGGTATCACCTTGCTGCATTTCTGGTTCTCAACGTACCGTAGGCGTAGAGCCTCATCCGTCTGTTCAAAATCACAATGCGGTGCATTATAGTAGATATCATGCTCGTCCTGATCCGCAATCAGTTCAGCGCCGTCGCTTTTCAGACGTTCTTCTATCGGTTCGAGCGCAGCGACCCGGACCTTGATTTCGATTTCAAATCTCATTACTAAGATATTCACTAAAAAAGGAGATAAGGATTGTCACTTGTATCAAATTTCCAGCATGATATCGATATTTTTTCGACAAGATGATGGATGTATTTATAGCACGGCGGCAAATAGATGTTCATGAAACAAAAGAGCATTGCAATATTTATCAGCATTGCTGTACTTATTGCCGCAGCCACACCGGTAGCCGGCTGTGTCGCATCGGAGACAGCCAATAAGACATTCAATGCAGATACCTATATTCTCGGTGACTGGGAGAGCGAGGGAAACTATACTGCTGGTGACGTCACGTTCACCCAGGTTTATCATTTTGCTACCGACAAAACAGGGACTCTGTCTGCAAAGAGCAACAAAAAAATCATCACCACCGTTGATGTCTACTGGTCCTATTCAGAAAACGAAAAGGCATATATGGCATTTACACCGAGCACCGGCAATTATGACTATCTCCTGCCATCAGCCGACGAAAAAAGTCTAGTCTCCGAATACGGCGAAGTCTACAATAGGCTCTAAATTTCTTTTTTTCTGAAACACAATCTGAACCAGAAAGTGGATTCCTGAAATTTCCATTCTCTAATAAACTGCCGACCAGTTCTGCCATCATTGGAGAAGGTGAGATAGTTTAACTGCGAACCAAATGCGGCAGCTGGAACCCATCTGCCGTAAATGCGTAAATGGTATCTGATACGGCCGGTGCCGGAGTCGGATCAACGGTAATCGTAGATGACGAGCTCTGATTAGTACATCCTGTGGCAAATACCGAGCAAAGTACCACAAGAGCGAGGAAAAAATGCCAATTACTTTCTTCATAATATGACATGATTTGTTCAGGCGCTATAAATAAATCTTCAAGATTCCCTCAGGAGAGGACAAGTGCCAATATGCCCAGTGCCGCAATCAGTGCCGATACCGACACCAGAACGCCGTATCCGACAAACTGGCCGAAGGAATAACAGATACCCTTTGTTTTAAGGATATTCAGCCACATGATGCCGGCAAGTGCACCGAGTGGAGTCAGGAACGCTCCAATATTCGAACCAATGACAGCAGCATAGATGCCTGCAGACAGTGATGTTGCAGGAGCACCTCCCAGTATAAAAGAGAACAGTACGCTCATCGGAATGTTATTTACCACGTTTGCTACCAGGAACGACGAGATACCGTAGGTCCAAACCGGGTCATTTATATTCAGGAAATCCGCTATGGTGTCCGTCACCTGCACCGCTGAAAGAGCAAGGACAATAGTGAACATCGCCAGAATAAACGGGATGACCTGCCAGGACACCCGTAGAGCCGCATGCCCGAGTTCCACCGGTTTCCTCCGTCTCGCAAGATACAGGATAAGCACCCATATCGCCAGACTGCAGGCACAAACCAGGGACACCGCCCACATTTCAAATCCGATATAGGATGATGCAGCAAGCAACAGAACACAGACCCCCAGATGGACAATCGCAATACCCACCCCGAGGTTGTCGATCACTTTCGTACCGACAGGCACCGGTTTCAGCGGAGAGACAAGCTGTTTCCGGAACAGGAGCCATATGACCAGCAGAGCGATAAGTGATCCTGCAATCGCTGGTAGAAACATGACCGAAAGATAGTCCATGAACGTGATATTGAAAGACGAAGCGAGATAGATGTTGGTCGGGTTGCCGATGATGAGTAGCATGCTCCAGGTATTAGCGGCGACGAATTCGGATACCAGATACGGAACAGGATTGATACCGGCATATTTGGTGAAATAACAGAAGAACGGTGTAAATGTCAGGATGATGATATCGTTCGAGGCGAATATCGTCAAAATGGAAATAAGCAGATAGAAGGTGAAGAATAGGCGAATCTGACTGGTTCTGGCGAACCGGGCCGAGCGTTCCGCTAAGTATCGGAAGAACCCGAGTTCATCCAAAAACACGGATAGAAACATCATAGAAAGGAACAGCACCAGAATCTTCAAAGGATTGATAGCGGTATCCGCAGTCAGCCCCACAAGAAGAGAAACAGGGTCAACAAGCCCCAGACTGAGTAGGAGAAGGGCACCGACAAGGGCGACAATCCAGTAGGTATCCAGAGATACTGATTTGATCTGTACTTTCGGCTTGAAGATGACTGCAACAATCATCACCGCGCACGTAAGGAGCGAAACGGTAATCAGCAGTCCAAGCGAGAGCGCAGAATCCATGGGATTAAATTTACTATTTCCTCCATAAATGCGTTTGTCTGCAGTGTTGCACACGAAAGTATCTCTAAATAATCTCTCATTTTACCAACAGTATTAGCAGAAAGACACCTCTTCTCCAGCTGTCGCGGGTTCATCCTGGCCACAGCCGCGTCAGCGGTATATCTCAGAAACCTGGGCGGTTCCCGTATCTCGCAGCAGAGTACGGAGGAAGAACATTTCTTTTAATTTACCTGAATCTAGTCATCACTTCGGTTTACCACTATGGTGACAGAAATTGCGATCTGGTGTAAGAATACGTGGCGTTCTTCATGTCCAACATGGGCACTGCTGTAGCCGCAGATGGACTCTTCACTACATTCATCAGCAGCAATTTCGCGACGATTACCTAGACAATCGTCTTCGTGCTGATTACCGCACTAGCCCTGATTTTCGGCGTCAAGAACGGTATCCAACGGGTATGTACCGTAATCCTACCGATTCTTATCGTCATGATGATCGGACTTTCCTTCTACTGTATCTATCAACCGGGCGGACTTGATGGTCGCCTACTACCTCATCACTGACTTCTCGAAGTTCTCCAGTAAAGCGGTGCTGGCAGCAAAGGATAATTTACCCCATGATGAACATAATGAACATAGTAAAGAACCTCCTCTAGAACCTCCTCTAAAACCGCTCTCCGATATTTAAACTCAATTTTGTCTTTAATGAAGTTAATAGTATCAACAGCCCCAGCCGAAATACGAAACATCACCTGATTAAGACCCATTTTGCTTTTTCCATCACTCAAAAGTCACCAGATACCTTGATTTTTCGATATTTTCCTTCTTGGCAAGGTAAGAGCCGTAGGTAATCATGATACTCATTGCCAGATTGAGGGAAAAGGGTTCGTTTCTCGCCTGAATTTTTCCTTCATTACGTCGCATATCCATGGAATAACATTTGCGTCTACTCGCTGTACTTAACTTAATACACGGTTGTGAAAAAGGTGGATTACAACTCTCCAGACCGTTACCTATCACAGATACCTACAGGGAGGATAGTAGGAGGGTTACCATGATGAACGAAGTACAAGCAGCCAACGTATTATCGGCTTTTTGTGAGATGAACAAAACCTGCGGGAATGGTATCTCATGCTCTGTCTGTGATCATCTTATGCAGGTATCCCCTTTTGACAAAAAAACTGCACCCGGTTAGTTTGTATACTAATATGTTAGATCTCCAGAAGGCCATAAAATGAGGAGATTGATTATCTGTATTGACGTCAATGGAACGATAATAAAAGACGTATATCAGGAAATAGGCCTACCTATTCCCCCTGCAAAGGAGGCCATATAACCAAGCTGCATAACGACGGCCATACTATCATAGTAAGCACCTGCCGCTGTGGAAAATATGCAGAGGAAACAAAGACCTACCTGCAGATGGAAAAGATACATTTTGATTACTTTAACGAAAACTCCCCGGAAAACTCTTCGTTGATAGGTATTATATTAGCTCATAACCAATCTATAAAGAAGGAGTGAAAATGGAAGAACTCGAAGTAATCGACCGTGCTGAGGAGTGGGAAAATTTCCTCAAGGAAAAGTACAAGTCGGCACTCAACAAGCTGTCACGTGAATATCCCAGCAGCCATTCGCTTACGATAGAGTATGATGTCCTGGAAAAGTTTGGAAAGTCCGGCATCATTCTGGCAGATGATCTGCTGGAGCATCCAGGAAAAACTTTGGCAGATATCAAGGACGCCATCCGTGCATCCATCCTGGTCTCCGGAAAGGATGCCGAAGGACATGACCTGACAGAAGAGATCATCACCCGCATGAATATTCGGTTCGTTCATCTTCCGCGTAAGATTACCATCCGCGATATCCGTTCGGAAAACATCAATAAGTTCGTCAGTGTCGACGGCATTGTGCGTCGGGTGACCGAAGTCCGGCCGCGTCTGGTGGTCGGTGCATTCCGCTGCGCCAACGGCCATATCACAAAAAAAACCCAGGAATACGGTACCTACAGCGAACCGGACATGTGTGGCAATGCCGAGTGTACCCAAAAGAAACTCAAACTGGTGCAGAGCCTGTCGACTTTCATTGATTCGCAGAAGCTGCGTGTTCAGGAGACGCCGGAAGGCCTTCGTGGCGGTGAACAGCCACAGAACATTGATATTGACTGCATTGATGATATTTGCGGCACGGTAACCCCGGGTGACCGAGTCATCATCAACGGGATTCTGCGTAGTGTCCAGCGGGTGATTGGTGGCCAGAAGAGCACGGTGTTCGATCTCTATATCGAATGCAACTCAATCGAAGTGTCCATCAAGGAGTTCGAGGAAGTCAACATCACTGAAGAGGATGAGGCGATTATCAAGGATTTTGCATCTGACCCGACAGTTTACGGAAAAATCGCCCGTTCGATTGCACCGACCATCTACGGCAACGACGAGATAAAGGAAGCCATTGCGCTGCAGTTGTTCGGTGGCATCCCCAAGGAAATGCCGGACGGCACCACCCTCAGGGGAGATATCCATGTGCTTCTTGTGGGTGACCCCGGTATAGCCAAATCCCAGCTACTCCGCTATGTCATCAAGCTTGCTCCCCGCGGCCTCTACACGTCCGGCAAATCGTCGTCGTCCGCCGGTCTGACCGCAGCTGCAGTAAAGGATGATCTTGATGGTGGCCGCTGGACGCTTGAAGCCGGTGCCCTGGTTCTTGCAGACAAGGGTATGGTTGCCGTTGATGAAATGGATAAGATGCAAAAGGAGGACCGTTCATCCCTGCACGAAGCAATGGAACAACAGTCAATTTCGATTGCAAAGGCCGGTATCAGTGCCACGCTGAGAACTCGTTGTTCCCTGCTCGGCGCAGCCAATCCAAAACTCGGGCGATTCGACGAGTACACCACTATTTCGGAACAGATCAACATGCCGCCGTCGTTGTTGTCCCGTTTTGATCTTATCTTCGTCATGAAAGATCAACCGGATGAGAAACGTGATCTGAACATCGCTAACCATATCCTCAAGTCTCATTCTGCAGGAGAAGAGATTATGCGCAACCGCAAATATCCGATACCTGGAGCTGATGACGAGTACTTTAAAGAACTGCTCCGTCCGGTCACTGCAGAGATTGATGCGGCCCTGCTCCGGAAGTATCTCGCATATGCGAAATGCAACTGTTTCCCGGTAATTACGACTGATGCGAAGAATGCGCTGGTCGAGTACTACCGCAAGCTCAGAAGCATCGCATATGATCCCGACAACGATAAGCCTGTGCCAGTCACGGCCCGTCAACTGGAAGCACTGGTCCGTCTTGCTGAAGCCAGTGCACGTGTACGGCTGGATGGGCAGGTTACCCTGGATGATGCTAATCGGGTCATCAGAATTGTCGATGCCTGTCTGCAACAGGTCGCCTACGATCCAAAGACCAAAAGCTTTGATATCGACCGCATTGCTTCTACCACTACCAAGGCAAGTAGAACGCTTCGCCGCGATTTGAAAACGGCTATCAGCAATTTGATAGACCCAGCAACCAAATCAGCCAAGATTGATGATGTCTACAAATATCTAGTGGAACAGAATTATGAACGGGATGAGATAGAACGTATGATCGAACAGATGGACCGAGCAGGAGAGATTATGCTCCCGAAGAAGAGTATGATAAAGCTCGTAGCATAAAAAAGTGAGAGGTAAAAATCATGGCAACAGACAGAGACAATGCTGTATTCGAAGCCGCCATCAAACTTGGTGCATTGTATCACCAGTTCGTTGGAACACCGATTTCACGATCAACCGCTGAAAAAGTGGAGGCCGCCATCGAAAGTGCGGTCTCCCTACAGCCGTATGTGAAGTCAATAAAAGTCCATCTAGACCGGTCACTCATGAACGAAAATCCGTTCGGGTATTCCGAACTGTGCGGTGCTATGTACGATGCTGTCATCGAGACCGAGTACAACGGTGTCAGATGCAGGGCGCAGCTGAAGTTCAAGAACGGCTATCCACTGATGAAAATTCTAGAATAACTTTCTTTTTTGCATATTCACATTCAGTCCAATCCTGAGATTTCCTGATAGACGGTGAATATCCAGCGGACCCTGGTCCCCTGCGTGATTATTTCAAGATGGGAACCGCCGTCCCGCCGTGTAATCTTCGTAGTGAAAAAAGTGTTTTGGTCTAGAATAGACCGGATACCACGTAGATGAGAATAGCGACGATGCAGATGGAGCAATGAACTAGGATGAGCGCAAGATTGGCATCAGGATATTGTTGCTTAAGGCATCCATGAAATCGAGAATCTAGAATCCAGGGATGTTGAAATTTGCCCATGCACTGTAGCGGAGACTGACGATAACACCGCCAATCAGTTCTCCCAAAAGGACTATACCGACCGCTGTCGTCCGTTTCATATTGATTTTGTCGATGAGTACGGTTACTAGTATTTTTAAACAGACGGATTGCCGAGGTGAGCGCCACAGAGAACACGCATATGAAAAATATAGATGCGATGACCTAACCGAAGTTCATCGTCGCGAATACTTGCGGCAGGTTGATGAACATCAGACCTGAACCAGCACCAAGTGCTTCTGGAGATCCGCCGGAGAAGACGAAAACTACTGGAACCGCATGCCTCGCCGGTCTGATGACGACTGTAGTATCGAAGATCTCGATGTGACATACGGGTATCTTGGTACCATCTCGTTATTTTTGGAAAAAACATACCAGTTTTTCATGCTATCATCTCCAAATCATGGACTTCAGCCACACTATACAAAACAACCAATATACACTTCACTCCACTAGAGGATGTTCTAAGACGAGTGGAAAAGACCATTTTGACTGTATTTTTTGAGGGATTATATAATCATACATATTATTACACATATCAAATATTTAATCTGTGATAACATATATCAAGATTTGTTTTGAACCAGGTATCC
>JAZUDC010000010.1:0-27725 GCA_045639425.1 Methanocorpusculum sp. | reverse complement strand
GTCCATGTATTCCATCTCACGGGCAACGTTTAAGCCCATTGCACCCTTGCGGTCGTAGTTCTTGTAGATGGACATACGTGCACGCGGACCGACTTCAACCGGCTGTCCGTCGTAGAGTGGGACACCGGTACATGCCTGCATCTGCGGCCAGGCCTTAGTACCTACCTTGGTGGTTCCGCCAATTGGGTATTTCGAGTCTTCGAGAGTGATCTCTTCTTCACCCATGTACCAGTCCCACGGTCTGACTTCAATCCAGCGGGATGGGTCCCACTGCGGGTGTTCGTCAAGGGAAGTGGATCCGTACATTGCTCCAGCTGCCATGTAGCCCTGCTGGTGGTAACCGAATTCCTTTGGGATTGCGACTTCGCGTCCGCACATCTCTACCCAGTCACGCTTCTCCCAGTTGTTGAAGACAGCGATCATGAACTCCATCTGATCGCGTGCAAGCGGTAATGCCTGCTTTGCAAGATCGTAGATCTTGGCTTTTGCACGCGGAGTGACGTTCTTGTACATACCTCCAACTCTCGGGTTGGACGGGTGGATTGCTTCGCCGCCTGCGATCTCACCGATGGTCTGACCGATCATACGGAGAGTCTGGATGCGCTTTGCGACAGATCTGACCGGCTCCTCAGGAGTGAACGGGTTGATCTTGGTGTCGGTTCCCGGGATGTACATATCCGGCAGTGCAAGGATATCGTGCAGTGCGTGGGAGTGCAGTCTGTTTGCAGCCTGCAGAATTAAACGCAGGAGATATGCGTCTTCCGGAATCTCAACACCCATGGATGCTTCCATAGCCTCAGTTGCGGCAAGGGTGTGGGCAATCGGACAGATACCGCACACACGGGAAGCGATCTTCGGGACCTGCTCGTAGGTCTTACCTACAGCAAGCTTCTCTACTCCACGAACCGGGGTGATAGAAAGCCAGTCGCCGCGCTCAATAATGCCTTCATCGTTGACTTTTAAAACGAGTTTGGAGTGACCTTCATGTCTGGTGGTCGGGGAAATTTCTACTACTTTCGACAATGTTTTCGCCTCATCCTAAATTTTATTAGGGCATTCAAACAGCTATACAGGAATTATAACAGCCATACAGGAATTATAACCATTATCCTTTTGGATTAATGACACGTACCTAAGTACGTTACGTATACTATTTAATTCACGGATATTTAAGGTCTTTCTCCTCATGGGAAGACCCGTTTCCCCTTGATTTCCCCCATCCGTTTTCAATCGTGTTACGAATCTTCAGTTCGTGTTACTGCTGTCCGATACTATCTGAAACAGTGAAGCTGGATTTTTTACATGTTAATGAAGGAAAATAGCCTGTTTCAACGAAAAAAATGAGGTTAAACAACGGTAAAAAAAGGATTATGCCAGGAGTTCACTTCTGAGCTCGGAGAGGGTCGCATCGCGTTCCGCGTATGCGTCGTGCTGATGGATGCTCTCGTCGTTGGTCTGGTGGAGCGTGACCCGAGTATCTCCCGGAAGATTCGGGAATGCGTTGACGACTAGGCGTGCCATCTCACGGACACAGTCTTCGACGAACCGTGCGTTCTTGTGGGTAGCCATGACGACGTAGCTTTCGTCGCCGCGCTTGAGTAATTCGTAGATTCTGGCGCTCATGGATTCCTTGAGCACATCGACGACGGCGTCGAGGGGGACGATGACGTCGCCGTCGGTCTCGACCGACAGGAATCCGCGGCCGCGCTGGTTGTGGGAGGCCATCGGGATCTCATTGAAGAACACCGCAATCTTGTCTTCGGGGATGCCGAGTTTTTCCATCACATGCATCGCGTGGTCCTTCATGATATTCTGGGCGCAGGGGCATGCGGTGATGCCAGTGACTTCTGCACCGATGCTCTTCCGCACGACATGGTTTCCGCCGTTTCTCTGGGTGGTCGCATGGGCATAGACCTTGATGACCTCCTGGCAGGTGGTCTTGGATACCGGGGTCTCACGGTTCATCATGTACTGGCTGTGCATGAAAACTTCGGTTTTCTCCGCATACTCATGGTGGTCCAGGAGTTTCTTCGCGACGATGCCGCAGATCTCTTCGATACCTTTTACTTCGCCTTCAGCAGCCTGCTGCAGCACTTCATCGATGACCTCGAAGTTACGGGAGAGATTCGCGCCTTTCAGGGAACTCGGCAGGTCGACGAATACGTCAAAGGTGGATATGAAAATAGTAGGGCGTGCTTTGCCCGGGCGCGCGACCTCTACCAGTTTTCTGACATTCTTCACCCCAACACGGGTTAAGCTGATGCGGACATCAGGAGCCTTGGATTGGGTGTCTGGTAATGACATTCTGTATCACATCCTTTTTCGTCAGATAGTATTGGTTTTTCTGACGTGTACGTATTGTATTAGCATCCAGATATATAAGATTTGGCATGATACATATATCCAATTATCCATTCTGACGATTCAGGCCGTCTTCACTAGTAATCTCCTAATTCTACTACTGAGCGCGGTGCAATATAACATTATAAATGAAGGCCATCATAGTACCTAAATTAAGCAATTCCCTCCTCTCAAATGACCTCTCTGCGGGTTTGTCTACTTTTTTGTTAACACTCAATGGCGGGTCTAACTAAATTTTTTCAACGCAGTATCTCGGTCTGTCTTCTCTGAAGGAATCAGGTATGGAACAACTCTCAAAAACATAAGTGCTCTGCGGAATTCTGAATCCCGAACCAGAAAAGCAGTTAGACCAGCCAGTCTAAATAAAACCTAAAATCAGTGTTTGTTTTCAGAAATAACGTTAAAAACAAGAATGCTGCGCGAGGGATCCGAACCCCCGATCTCGGGATTATGAGTCCCGCGCCCTAACCAACTAGGCCAGCGCAGCAAAAACTCCTCCTGATGCCTTATCTCAGGATTTAGATATTAAAAAGGTTGTCTGTAGATAAATACGTTGCGGATTTCCGGCCGGGACTGTCCGTCAACGTTTTCTCCCGCCTTCTTGGCGGAAAGTGCATTCATGTAGGCGGAGACCGCCGCGGTCACAGCGACGGTCTTATCCTTTCCAGTCTTCAGAGAGCCGGCAAGCTGGTGCATACGGGTATCGCTTTCCCGCATATAGCCCGGCAATGACTTGATAACTGACGGTTCCAAGAGGAAATGCGTGTGGGTATTACCGGCGATGAACTCCGGATTGCTCATGACCGCGTAATGGAGCGGCAGCGTCGTCTTGACACCCAGAATGACGTATTCCATCAGGGCGCGGCGCATCCGGGCGATGGTCTCCTCTCGTGTCATGGCGCAGGCACAGAGCTTGGAGATCATCGAGTCGTAGTACGGCGGAATCGAGTAACCGATATGGATGCCGCTGTCGACTCTGATGCCGGGGCCTCCGGGTGAACGGTAATGCGTGATCTTGCCGGCATCCGCTCTGAAATCATTCATCGGATCCTCGGCATTGATACGACATTCGATGGCATGTCCCCTGTAGGTGACCTGGTCCTGTGTAACCGGGAGTGGCATTCCTGCCGCCACCTGGATCTGCATCTTGACCATGTCCATTCCCGTAATGAGTTCGGTCACCGTATGCTCAACCTGCAGACGGGTGTTCATCTCCATGAAGTAGTGGTTGCCGTTGTCGTAGAGGAACTCGACGGTGCCGGCGTTCTCGTACCCGCAGGTCTTCGCGACGGTGATCGCCGACTTAGTCATGCGGTCCCGCAGTTCTGGCGTCATGATGGAGCATGGGGCTTCTTCGATGAGTTTCTGGTGCCGGCGCTGGATGGAACATTCACGCTCGAACATGTGGATGACATCGCCTTGGGAATCGGCGAACACCTGGATCTCGATGTGCCGCGGTTTCGCGAGATACTTCTCAATAAACACGGTATGGTCACCGAACGCCGATGTGGCGATGCGGCGGGACTTTTCCACGGCTTCGTCGAGTGCGGCCTCGTTGTGGACCACGGTCATGCCGATGCCTCCACCTCCCGCCGACGCCTTGACAATGACCGGATACCCGATCTGTTCGGCGAACGCCTTCGCCTCATCATGAGTGGTTGATTTGGTCCACGGCAGGACCGGGACTCCCGCATCGAACATCGCCTGTTTCGACCCGATCTTGGATCCCATCATGCGGATGGTCTGTTCGGACGGACCGATGTAGGTGAACCCGGCCTTCTTGACGGCGCCCGAGAACTCGGGTCTCTCCGCGAGGAATCCATAGCCCGGATGGATCGCATCAGCACCTGCCATGGCGGCGACCTCAAGGATGCAGTCCATGTTGAGATAGCTTTTCGCCGGAGGCGCCTGGCCGATGGGGAACGCCTCGTCCGCATACTTGACATGCAGAGCGTTCTCGTCCGCTTCAGAATAGACTGCGATGGTCTCGATACCCATCTCGTGGCACGACCGCATGACGCGGATCGCAATCTCGCCGCGGTTGGCTATCAGGACCTTGTCGAAACACCGGTCTTTCTTCTTCATGTTACTTGACCACCACAAGAATGTCGCCGCGGACCACGACCGCACCGTTCTCAACGAAGATCTCCGTGACCGTTCCATCGCGGGGACTGACGACCGGGTTCTCCATCTTCATGGCCTCGATGACCAGTAGGGTGTCTCCCGCGGATACTTTCTGGCCGGCATGGACCTTGATGTCGAGCACCATGCCCCGGATGCTGCTCTTGACTCCGCCATCGATGTCTCCCCGAGCCAGCACCGGTTTCTGGTCCTCCTCATCGAGCATGGTTTCGCCGTCGACGGAGAGAATTCTGACGGCATAGACTTCGCCATCGACCTCGATCTCCATGGACCGCGGAATGTCGTAGTCGCTGCTGGCCGGCGCTGCTGCGGTTACCGCCGGCTTTCCTGGAATGATTTCGGTTTTCACCTCGCCCTTGAGAAACGCCGGTGCAATCGCCGGATAGAGGATATATGTCAGGACATCTTCCTCTTTCCTGATAAGACCCTGAGCGGTGGCGTCGGCTTTCATCATCTCATAGATGGGTTCGAGGGTGTCCGCCGGCCGGCAGGTGATGCGTTTTTCGTTTCCGATGATTGACTTGACGAACTTCTCATCCATCTCCTCCGGGCTCTTGCCGTAGAGACCCTTGAGGTAGTCACGGACCTCATTGGTGACTGTGCCATAGCGTTTGCCGGTCAGGACATTGAGGACTGACTGGGTACCGACGATTTGGGAGGTCGGGGTGACCAGGGGCGGATAGCCGAGTTCAGCCCGTACTTTCGGCAACTCTTCAAGCACGGCATCGAACTTGTCGAGTGCGTTTTGTTCCTTGAGCTGAGAGATCAGGTTGGAGATCATACCGCCCGGCAGCTGGTAGGTCAACACATCGGAATCGATTCTGATCGAAACCGGGTTGATGAGGCTATCGTACCTTCCTCTGATTTTCACAGCTTCGTTCTTTGCCGCCTGAAGTGTCGCTAATGAGATGCCGGTATCGCGGGCGGTGCCTGCAAGCGAGGCGACGATGGATTCGGTCGCCGGCTGGCTGGTTCCGCCGGCAAATGGAGAGAGAGCCGTATCAAGGATATCAACGCCTGCCTCGATCGCCGCCTGATAATTCATCGGCGCGATGCCGGATGTCGAGTGCGTGTGGAGGTCGATCGGGATGTCGACCCGCTTTTTGATGGTGGTAATGAGTTCGCGGGAGGATTCCGGCATGATGAGACCCGCCATGTCCTTGATGCAGATGGAGTTGCATCCCTTGCTGTAGAGCTCGTCGGCGAAGTCGGCGAATTTTCTGATGCTGTGGACCGGGCTGGTGGTATAGGATATTGTGCCCTGTAGATGGCATCCGTTGTCGAGAACGGCTTTCATCGACCGTTTCATGTTCCTGATATCGTTGAGGGCGTCGAATATCCTGAAGACGTCGACACCGTTTTTCGCGGCTGCCGTCACAAAAGCGTCGACGACGTCGTCTGGATAATGGCGGTACCCAACCAGGTTCTGGCCGCGGAGCAGCATCTGTATCGGCGTCTTGACGAATATCTCCTTGACTCTGCGCAGGCGTTCCCACGGGTCGTCGTTGAGGTAGCGTATGCAGGTATCGAAGGTTGCTCCCCCCCATGCCTCGACCGACCAGAATCCCACCTTATCCATTTCCCGGGCGAGCGGAATCATGTCAGCAGTGCGCATCCTCGTGGCCACAAGCGACTGGTGCGCATCTCGCAGTGTCGTATCGGTAATTCTGAGTTTTGTCATTATTGCATCACCTTTTCTGTTCAATGAATGTAAATAGTAAAATTATATATAGACGTTCTAGGTAAAAAAAGAAGACTATGGTGGCCGGATGCAGATTTTTCCGCGCTATCAGGCTTTTCTGAGAATACTCGCGATGAAATCGAGGTATTTTTCCGTCTCCCCCAGCGAAGGCATTCCAGTCTTTGTGGCGTATTCGTTGGTTTCCGCAAACCAGTCGTTCTAGACCTCCTCGTTGGATTCCATGGCGAATACCCGTGCCTCTTCCAGGTTCACCGACGTGGTGAGGATGTCCATCCAGTAGGCGATGTCGTGGATGTATTCCAATTGTTCGGGCGTCCACACGGCGAGCAGTTCTTCGGGTAGATTACCGTGCATGTCTCGTACCATACCGGGTATCTCGACCGCGACATAGCCGCCGTACCTGATGCATGGAGGCAGACATCGCCAGGTATACCCTGTCTCTGCCAAAGTAGTTGTAGGAGTCGACGCAGACGACCGCATCGAAGGTATCGGGGGTGAACGGCTGCGCGGTTGCATCGACCTTGACCAGATTATCCACGACTCGTCGAATCCGCATTCCGAGAAAAATTTCTGGTTCTCCATGGCTTCCCTCCAGAGGTCGGCGGCGGTCACTCTGAATTCGTATTCCGTCGCGAGAAAGGCGGAGGTGATACCCATACCCGACCTCAGGTCCATAACGATGCTGTCTTCAGGGATGCTGACATAGGGAAGGAGTTCCTCTGCGAGCTTGACGGGGGTGAGTCCCATAACCCGTCCCCTGGTGAACCCGGCGTACTTTTCGTTGCGGGAATAGGAGACCGTATATTTAGCGTTTCCAGAACGGTTTTGCTGCCTGTTCCTGCAAATATGTCTCGAGCTGACCCACCTGGTCCCAGAGGGTGTGACACTCCTCTTTCAGCGCCGCTATGTTGCCGTTCAAGGTATCCAGTGCGTCCAGAATTTTCTTGAGATTTTCGTCGCCGCCGTCGCGGATGGCGGACGACCGCTGATCCATAGCGGCAACCTTCTCCTCGAGGCTGCGGATGGCGAGCAGAATCCCCCCCTCAACCTCAGTCTTGACCTCCTCCTTCGGGATTCTCTGGACATGTTTCTGGCGCTCGATTGACAGATAGTTCTCGATGCCGTAGCGTTTCATCTCTTCGGCGGCCCGTTCTTCCAATGATTTGCTGCCACGGATGGCCGGAATGATGACTTCCTTGCAGCATCCCTGTTTCTGCAGGTCGGCAATCTTGCGGAACCGGTCGACGGTGTTGTCGTCGTAGACGGTGACCCTACCGCCGATGATTTTTCCCGGTAGGATCTCCGCGTATTCCTTCGCAATCTGCCGCAAGACGTCGGCCGGCACGCCGATGAGTTCAGAGATGACACTTATGCTCTTGGATTTATTGGTGACTGCATCGTTTTCTGTCATGGTTACTATCAGGATATTGGGGTTGATAGACGATTAAGTGATGTATTCAGCCCGGCTTTTTTTTCGGATTCACGCGGATCCATTGTCATCAAAAAGACTAGATCCAGGTATTTATCTCCAGAAAAGAGGAATTATAGATAGTTTATTATTGCCCTACGCAGGTCTGCATATTGTCTTGAGTTCGCCACCGTCTTCATGGACGTACTGCCAGAACGGGTAGTAGACCAGAACCGCCTTGCTGAGGTGGTAAACATCCTTCTTGGTCAGGACGTTCACCACAATTCACTCTCCGGCAACACGTCTGGCATCGTCTTCAGAAACACCCAGTTTCTGTACGAACTTCACTTTCAGGGGACATGAAGTACTGTCAGACATAGATAAATGTCGTGTGACATAAAAAAATATGCTTATCATCATCCACTAAGTAGGAAGGGGAAAAACACCCGATTTTGCCGGAAAGGAAAAACTATTAGCAATGAATATCTAATATAAAGATCATGACACTTAATTTAGATTCAACTATCGCCGACTTACTGCGTGAAAAACCGGAAAGTGCCGCTGTCCTGCAGAGCATGGGCATGGGCTGCCTCGGCTGCGCAATCGCCAACAACGAGACTATCCGTGAAGCTGCCATGGCCCACGGCATCCCAATCGATGAACTCTCCGCCAAGCTCGGATTCTGAGTTCCAGTAATCCACAAGACCATCAAAAAAAGCAATAAGATGGATTTTCACTCAAATCCGATCTTTTTTTCTCTCTTACCGTTTTCTGCAGACAATCGCCGCATGGTCCTGATGATACGGGGCAAGCCAGCTGCTCTTCTCGATCGAGAGCCCTGCCCCCGCAAGTTCCGCACAGGTTTCCTCGAACACAGATTCCGGCGACTTGCGAATATCAACGCTGCGGATCTTGAGCATCAGAATGCACCGTCCGCCGTGTTTCAGGTACGGCAGATGCTTTACCGCGATTGCCGCCTGGTTCGGCTGCGCAACGTCCTGATAGAGCAGATCGGCCGGTTCCAGGAGCGCCGCATACTCCTTCGGCCGGGTTGCATCGCCGAAAATCGGAACGATGTTGGTCCGACGCTTGGCGATTTCCAGCAGGTCCTGCATCGGCCGCGGCGCGAACTCAACCGCATAGACACTTTCGGCATAGTCGGCGACATGGGATACCGTCGTGCCGTTGGCAGCACCCAGATACAGAACCACCTCATCCTTGCTGATGTCGGTTGATTTGTCCAGATACCAGAGCGCCGCAAGCTTGCTGCGGTACGGGTCCCACACCCGGCAGCCGTTTAAGATCGTTTCGCCGTAGACGCCACCTTTTCCTTCCGAGACCAGCGTGCCGTTGATCTCTCTCATTGATCTTCCTCCTTCAGCAACACATCAATCTTCCGGTTGGCATCATCGATAAATATCCGGTCAAGTTCTCCTCTGAAGAGATCGATGCGGGATGCCGCCGCGAGTTTCGTTGCCAGCTGACGGGAAACCCTGCCGCGGACCGGACGCGGAGCGTTGTGGACCCGGCGGTGCTGGAAGATCAGGCCGTGCTTTGGAGAGGGGGATCCGGTCCGGATATGGGAAAAAAGTGCGGATTCTGCACCCAGTACCTGAACCGACGATCCGGGCATCCGGGACATGCGGGTAAGTCCTCCCGCCCGCGAAACCAGCCGGGCCGCGACTAGACCACCCACAAGCGCAGTCATGTTCGGAATGACAGCATCAGCCTCCGCCGATACATCCTTCATGAGCTGGGTACGGGCGGAGATCATGGACAAGATTTCGCGGGCGACCGATTTTAAGGAGGTGGAACCATATTTCACAAGCGTCGAAAGCATCTTTTCAGGAGAGGCCCGGACATATTTGTGGGACGAGGAGATGGTCACCGACTGATACCATTCGGTGACCCGTTCAGTCATCAGATTGATGACCCGGTCAAGTTCATCGAGCGTGCGCACCATCTGCAGGAGCTCGGTATCTTTTTGCGCCAGCGCTTCTGCAATACCCGTTTCCGCCAGACAGACCGCCGTCCTGCGTACCGCCGTCAGATACTCCGCGCGGGATGTGACAAGACCCGCCTCTTGCAGATCCTGCCACCGGCAGAGCGTATCATCAGAAAAGCCCGCACGGACGTTCTCTGCACCGGTCTCCGGAGAAACTGTGTATGAACCTTTTGTTCCGTACCAGTTCATACTCTATTATTTGGCACTCCCCCCTGATTAGTGTTGACGTGATAGTGGTGAAAAATCTAGTTATATTCATCACTCCAATAAGAATCTACATGACAACGGAAAGCCGGGACCAGCTGCTTCTGCGCTACAAGGGATGCATACTCGGTGCCATCCTCGGCGACGCTCTTGCAATGCCGCACGAAACACTTTCCATCCGCAGTCCTGGACCGCTTGCGTTTGGCAACGCCTACCGCGGCCATCCGCATGAGATGCTGTTTCCGGGACAGTATACCGACGACGGCCAGATCATCCTGATGGCCGCACGGATTCTGGTGGAGTCAAAAGACAGATTCAACGTCGAAGACTACGCAAAAGAGCTGCTCCGGACCAATAGACTGCACAAGTTCCGGTACGCCGACGGCACTGTCATTTCCGCCTGCAGAAAGATGGAGGAAACCGGTGACCTACTGAAATCAGGAATCACCTCGGATACTGCAGGGTGCATCGCGCTTGCAGTGCCGTTTGCACTCGCTTATACCGACCGCAGGGAGATGGCAAAGGCGCTTTCCGAGGTCTGCATCATCACCCACACCGGTGCCAAAGCAACGGCGGGAACCATCGCACTCGCCCTTCTGCTGCATACCCTGATAGATACCGCCGGCAACCTAGACGCCGCATTCACGGCGCTCGATACCGCCGCAAAGAACATGTTTCCGGATCTCATCGCCCATCTCGCGCACGCATACCGTGCAGCGGAAAATCGCGTTCCCCCGGATACAGCGGCACTCCAGATCGGTACTACCTCACAGATAACCCAGGTGTTGTCGCTCGCTGCCTATCTCTGCAAATCAATAAAGAGTTCGGAACAGCTGCTGTCGACAGCGGTTTCGCTTGGCGGAAACTGCGGGACGGTGGCCACTATCTGTGGTGCAATCGCTGGAGCACGGTTCGGCATTATCGCGCTGCCACTCGACCTTATCCGGAAAGTCGAGCGTGCCGGCATCTTCGAGGAACTTGCTACCGCTCTTTTCAACCGGGCTCATCCGGTACCGGCACCAGAAAAATTGGAAAAAAAGAACCACGAAGTGGAATAAGAGCAGTCGACTATTTCTAATGACTTTAAAAAAAAAGGATGTTCACTTTCACATTCATATCTGAATAATCAGCGACTGATATGATAATTCCATCTCATCTCCAAAGGTTGTACCAGTGGACTGGGAATGGAAAGACAACAAAAACGTAAAAAAATTGGTGTTCCAATCAGAGCAGCATGATGACCGGCACGAAGACGAGCGCAATCATGGACATGAGCTTGATCAGAATGTTGAGTGATGGACCTGAAGTATCCTTGAACGGATCACCGACGGTATCACCGACAACTGCCGCCTTGTGGGCGTCAGAGCCCTTGCCACTGTAATGGTCCATTTCAACGTACTTCTTCGCGTTATCCCAGGCACCGCCTGCGTTCGCCATGGTGATGGCAAGCAGGAAACCGCTGATCAGGGAACCGACCAGGAGACCGCCTAACGCAGGTGCGCCGAGGCCCGGAATGAGGACAACGACAATCGGTGCGATAACGGCGAGAAGACCCGGTGCAATCATTTTCTTGATTGCAGATTTAGTGGAGATGCTGACTGCCTTTCCGTAGTCAGGTTCTGCATTTCCCTCCATCAGTCCCGGAATCTCCTTGAACTGACGTCTGACTTCGATAACGATCTTTTCTGCTGCCTGGCCGACTGCGGTCATGGTGAGTGCAGAGAAGAGGAACGGAAGCATACCGCCGATGATGAGACCGATGAAGACCGGGGTGTTCAGGAGACTGAGATCAGCGACCTGGAGACCGACTGCGTTTGCATAGGCACTGAAGAGAGAAAGACCGGTAAGTGCTGCGGATCCAATTGCGAATCCCTTGCCAATTGCTGCAGTGGTGTTTCCGACTGCATCAAGGGTATCGGTGATTTCACGGACATTCGGATCCTGACCGGACATTTCTGCGATACCACCGGCGTTATCCGCGACCGGACCGTATGCATCGACTGCAAGGGAGATACCAAGTGTGGAAAGCATACCAACTGCTGCAATACCGATACCGTAGATTCCAGAGAAGAAGTAGGCAACGAAGGTTGCAATGGCGATGATAAGAACCGGCCAGAGGGTGGATTCCATACCCTTTGCGAAACCGGTGATAATATCGGTTGCTGCACCGGTCTGACAGGACTCGGCAATCTTTAATGTTGGCTTGTAGTCGAAGGAAGTGTAGTATTCAGTGATAAGGCCGATACCGAATCCTCCCAGGAGACCAACGATACATGCGTACCAGATACCCATGCCGAAGAGCATCGGTGCAGTGATCATGGTGACACTGCCAGTTAAGAGGAGACTGATTACGAAGTAGATGGCAATAACAGAAAGAATCAGTGCAATGATGGTCCCGGTGTTGAATGCCTTGTGGATTGCTGCGCTTTCGTTTCTCTTTGTTGTGACGAAGAGCGTACCGATGATTGCGGCAATGATACCGAATGCGGCAATGAAGAGCGGGATCAGAATAAGATTGAGTTCAAAACCGGCATTGTTTGCGAAACCTGCAGCGGCTGCACCGACGGCACACAGTGCCATGGATGCGACGATGGATCCGACATAGGATTCGAACAGGTCTGCACCCATACCAGCAACATCACCGACGTTGTCACCGACATTGTCTGCAATGACTGCCGGGTTTCTCGGGTCGTCTTCCGGAATACCAACTTCGACCTTGCCGACGAGATCCGCACCGACATCAGCTGCTTTGGTGAAGATACCGCCACCGACACGGGCGAAGAGTGCTACGGATGATGCACCAAAACCAAATGCCGCAATACTGGAAACAGCAAGGTTGACGCCGGATGCATCAGCGAATCCGCCGAAGATACGGACGAAAACGATGAAGAGGAGGGAAAGTCCGAGCAGGCCGAGACCGACCACAGACATACCCATAACAGAACCACTTGCAAAGGAGACCTTAACGGCTGCTGCAATACCGCGTTTTGCGGCGTTGGTGGTTCTGACATTCGCTTTGGTTGCACTGTGCATTCCTATGTAGCCGGCGCACATCGACAGGCCTGCACCGACAATGTAGCAGACCGGAGATGCGTACGGGAGTCTGCCCCCGGTAACGAGAGTTAACACCAAAAGAATAAGTGCAACGACTATTACGAAGATCGCAATAGCCTTATACTGACTTTTCAGGAAAACTTTGGCGCCAAGGTGAATTGCGTCGGAAATCATCAGCATCTTCGCGTCAGTGACCTTCTCGCGTTTGACAACGCTGAAGCAGTAGACGGCAAAGATGATACCAATAATGGCACAGAGTGGAATGATCCAATACGGTAAATTTACGTCCATATGTTGTGAAAACCTCCATCAATTAATGACGACTTTTCACTATATTAATCAACGGACGAACTAATAATACTAGTGGGAAAAAATGTCGAATTCGACCGTTTTTCCCCAAATCTCTCAATGGAGATCGGAAAACGACTGGTGCAGCTTCAGCGTCTTGAGCGGGTAGGGAAGCCGGATCGCTAGCACGACCGCCGCAATCATCAGGAATGCTTGAATCGACAATGCTAGCGGCAGACCGATGCCGTCAGCGATGAAACCGATGACCACCGTCGACAGGGCAGTGACGCCCTGCGGAATACCGATGACGAGGCCTGAGGCGAACCCGATACTGCCCGGCATGACCTCCTGGACGGCGGCAATCTCGACCGAGGCAGTCGCCATCATGAAGAAACCGGAAATCACGAGCGCGATGATCGCCGCGAGGCCGGTCAGGAAGAAGATGCAGGTATAGGCTATTCCCGCAAAGACATACGCGAAGATCATAATCTCCTTGCGTCCCAGCTTGTCCGAGAGCGGTCCTGCCACGAGCGTGCCAAGCATGCCGGCGAAGATCATGCCTGAGACGACACCCGTCGCCAAGACATAGTCGACCCCCGCATACGTCGACAGGTAAACCACGGCAAACGCAATGAAGCCGTAATAGACCCAGGAGCGGACCGAACTTACCGCAAGAAGAATCGCCGCCGCATCTCTATGTGGCTTTTTTTCCGGGGAATCCACCGCGAGGCGGCAGACCAGTTTTTGATGCTGCGGTTGCCGGAGCAGGATGATGCCGACGACAATGCCCGGAACCAGGAGGAACAGCAGCGCCAGAAAACCTCCGGCAGCATAGAGAAATCCGGCGACCAGCAGTGCCACACCGTAGCCGAACGTGCCGCCGACCGACATGATCGACATGAAGAGACCGCGGTTCTCCTTGGTGGTGAACTGATGAATCTGGCCGTAGGCGTTCGGATGATAGGAAGAGTTCATGGTACCGTTGAGAATGGCGCATCCCAGCAGAACCCAGTAGTTTTGCGTGAACGCATAGCCGGCGACCGACAGCCCTGCCGTGATGCAGCAGAGGGCAAGACCCGGCGTCCATTTGTTCCGGTCAATCATCGCTCCGAACACTGGCTGGAAGATCAGTTCCATGACAGCAAGAATCGTAAAGAGCAGACCGGCTGCCGCATATGACGTGATGCCCTGGTCCAAAAAGAACGGTATCAGCGATGGCAGCAGCGCCGAGGCGATCGGCATATAGAAATCGACAGCGCCATGGCCGGCGGCGAGGGCGAATATGCGTCTGAACTCCGGTTTCATTTCCGTTCCATCCGTACGATCTCAACCGGAATCTCAAGCACATCCTTCGTATGGAAAACGAACTGGCGGGGGATGGATAGTTTCGCCGCCACCATATCGGTAAGGTCGGCAGTATCCTTCGTAAACGCTCTGATGAATGGGAGGCTTCCCTTGTTGAAGATACCCCAGGCAACCGGGGCAGAGGCCAGAGCCGCCGCAATGAACGGCCGGTCGGCGTGCTCGCTCTGGGCCCCGAACGGCGGGTTCATGACGACCGTATCGAACGACCCGAACTCCGCCGGAAGACGCGACTGCCGGAACGCGACGGACATTCCAAACTTCTCGGCGTTCTCGCGGGCGGTCACCATCGCGGACGGATCGCAGTCAACGCCCGTCACGTCCGCCCCCAGTAACGCTGCCCCAACGGAAAGCATGCCGGTACCGCATCCAAGATCAAGGACACGCAGGTCTTCCAGGTCCTGGTGCATGTACGCATCGAAGAGGAGGCAGGCTGCCAGATCAGACGGTGTCATATACTGTTCGAGCGCCGCATCAGGCATCGCAAATCCCGCCACCTTCTGCAGGGCAATTTCCAGATTCTTCAGTTTCATCGACGATTACTCGACCTCATCAATTGCATACTCGTCCCAGCTGCGCAGACCGAGCACGATCTCGAACTCAGGAGGCGAAAGGACAGGCATCGAGAACCTGCTCTGGTCGTCCATTGCCAGACGCGGACAGGCAGTATTGACATAGGCATCGAAGCCAAGGTTGCGCAGCTGCATCTCCGAGATTTCGCGGATCATGATGATGGCCGCGTTCTCGTGCAGCGATGCCAACTGCTCAGCAAGGTCGCGGCGCATCTGACCTGTCTTCGAGGAGAGCAGGATTCCAAAATTTTTCGCCTTCTTCGCCTTTTCGATCTGGACGAACCGTTTGCAGAGCAGCTGGTCGCCGGATACTTCCTGCAGTTCTCCGCTGCCATAGGGATCAAGCGCATAGGTCGGCTTCTTCGTGGCAAGGGCGACGCCTATCGCATGGAACACGCCGGTACCGACGAAGAGGTTAGCGTCAGCGTGTGCGTTGCGTGCGGATGCATAGGTGCAGCCGAGGACCTGCCCGGGTTCTGGCGTACGCGCCGACCCTGCGCCGATGACCGCGTTAACCCCGCATGCGCGCAGTTTCTCTGCAATCTCCGAAATCTGGTGCGCATGCTGGCTGGTGGTGATGACCGAAACGCTCGCATACGGTTTCAGGACCACAGCAGCTTTGTCCAGGACCACCGCACCGATGTCTGTCCGGTACAAGATATAGAGGACGTTTTTCTCCGGTGTCACCGACGTATGGCCGATATGGACCAGGATATCGCAGCCATCCGCCGCATCCAGGGACAGGTCGCAGGCACCCCAGCAGGGGTCGCCACTGATCACCGTCGAAATTCCTTCCTTCTTCAGAATGGAAACGAGTTCCGGCACGTAGCGTTTCAGCCCTTCCGGCACCTGGACAGCCGCCTTTCGTACGTTGCGGCGTTTCAATCCATCGATGATTTCGGTGTAGGGTATCATAGGGCACTCGTAGTATTGTTTTCCTGAAAAAACTCTCAGTGACGGGAATGAGCACGGATGTAGCGTTCCGCCGCCCGCAGGACGGAATTGTCGGTCGCAAATGTCACCCTCGGCACCGACTTCTTGTAGCTGAACCAGCCGAGATCGTTGATCTCCGAGAGCTGCGGCTGTTCACGGCCGCCGATGGGGGTCGCGATGAAAAAGACTACATCCTTCATGTTTCCTTTCGGCGTACGGTAGGAGACGACTTCCCGGAACCGCGCGTCAAGCGCGACATCGAGACCGGTCTCTTCCTTGATCTCGCGCAGAGCGGTCGCTTTCTCCGTCTCCGCGCCTTCGACGTGACCCTTGGGGAAACTCCAGTGGCGGCCGTGCTGAATCAGCAGGAATTCATGGGTAGAGTTCACGTAGCGCCAGATGACGGCACCGCATGACTTCTCTCGATCTGATGGCCAGTGCATTTTTCTCTACACTAGTATATCGCTGAATAGATATCCTCTTTGCGCTAGGGAGAAATTGTTTATACTCCCGCCCTGCACATCATCTATGAAGCAGACGACGAAAATACTTATAATTCTGCTGATTCTTGCGGGAGCTGCAGTGTGCTCTGCCGGATGCGTCTCCCTCAAGATGCAGACAACCGACAGCATCAAGGAAAACGAGAAGATCGAATCGGTCACCGTCACACCAACCAAGGATGCCCCCTCTCCCTCAACCCATCCGCCGAACGGTTTACCGTGGAGGCCGAACTCTTCAGATTCAAGTATTCAAAGGACGAACTGTCGAAGACCAAAAGCGACTCGCTTGTAGATCTGCTGACCAACCAGGATCTCAGCACCGTCAGTATCTCGAACTTACTGAATTCACCGCCGGAAAAGAGACGTCATCCTCTTCAAATGACACCAGTTTCTGGGATAGCAAGTCCATATGAAAATGTCGGCGAATGACAATACGACCATTACCGATTCGCTCAATCTGTCAGGAATCGGAGAGAAAGTGCAGGATCTTGAACCCGGTAAGGTTGACTCTTCCCTCGTCGCCATTGAACGCATCAAGCAAGAAGAAGAAAAAGAGAGACAGTCGGCCTTGACACCTTGATCGAGAAAACACGAGGAATCCACATACCCCACAATAAAATTATGTCTATTTTCTGGCCACCGATAATGCATCTGAATGTGACAGGAAGAAACATCAGCGCAAATATTGTCGACACGAAAGAACCCACTCTTTCCTCAGCGATCACGGTATCAGGCATATCAGGTTACGCGTCAACCATCCGCAAACGAAGGGAAAAGTCGAACGGTTCTTCCGGGAAGTGGATCAATGTCTCTGGAAAATGAAGACGATTGCAGCTGTAATCCATTAGCAGAATTATATCATAACTGGAACCTAAACATTGATTTTAAAATAAAGCCAAAATTGCTCCTCTTTTCAGAGCTGATTTTTCCCAGATAATTTGAGATTGTATTCTGTGTAAAAATAAATAGCCTCAAATAACGATTAAATTGTCAAAATATCACGTTAAACTGCTTATTTAAAAAAACACACGGTTTGTGGACTCAAATGATTGGTATTTAAGCGTAATTTTGTAGAATAAGTGTAAAATAATGGACAAGGCGGTAATTGAAACCGCGGCCTCTACAATGCCAATGTAGCGATCTACCTCTGATCTACTTGCCCGATAAGTATAACAACTGCTGTGCTTTATAACTTGGTATCTACACGGATAAAAATATATTGTTTAGTTCGGTCTCAACTGAAATACGCGACCAGTGATCTGAAGAGACCCATCTCATAGGTACCTCCAACGTTCAGATAGAGGTTGTTGCCAATACGTTCCGCATGCCCCATCTTGCCAAGGACACGGCCGTCGGGCGAGGTAATTCCTTCAACAGCCCATAGAGAGTTACTCGGATTGAACCGGACATCGGAGGTTGGTTTTCCCTCTAAATCCACATACTGTGTGAGAATCTGGCCGTTTGCTGCCAGTTCCTCAATCATTTTTTCCGGTGCCAGGAATCTGCCTTCGCCGTGAGAAATCGGCACGGCAAAGATATCGCCGGTATTGACCTCAGAAACCCAGGGAGACTTTACCGATGCGACTCTGACATTGACAATCTTCGACTGGTGACGACCAATGGTATTGAAGGTCAGTGTCGGAGAATCGGGTTCGGCATCACGGATTTCACCATAGGGCACAAGCCCCAGTTTGATAAGTGCCTGGAATCCGTTGCAGATACCACAGATGAGCCCGTCACGGTTCTTCAGCAGGTCGTGGACTGCATCCTTGATTTGGTCATTCCGGAAGAATGCCGTAATGAACTTACCTGAGCCGTCTGGCTCATCGCCGCCGGAGAATCCACCAGGAATGAAGATTGCCTGCGAGCGGGCAACCGCTTCGGCAAATTCGGAAATCGACACTGCAATATCCTCTGCCGTCTGGTTTCGGATAACAAATATCTCAGGTTCCGCACCGGCGGCAGCCGCGGCCTTTGCACTGTCGTATTCACAGTTGGTGCCCGGGAACACCGGAATCAGGACCCGCGGACGGGAGCATCTGATCCGCGGTTTTGCAGTACTGCGTTCCGTATAGGAAACCGCAGCAATCATCCTCTTATCCGCATCCTGGTTGATATTGCAGGGATACAGCGGTTCCAGAACCGATTCATAGGCATGCTGCAGATCACTCAGCTGCAGTCTGGCGGATTCATATATCAGTTTCGGTGTCTTTGTGGTTACACCGATTTCCAACCCGGGGAGGACAGCATCAGATGTGGCTTCCATCACAAACGAACCGTAGGAATATCCGAAGATGTCCTGCAGAGATATGCCGTTCGCAAATGTGATGCCAATCCCGTTGCCCAACGCCGCCTTGAACAGTGATTCGGCAATGCCACCATAACCGGGGGTGCTGCATGATGCAATCTTGCCCCGACGCATCAGTCCAGTGACGATACCGATGTTGCGGAGAAGTGAGGCCGGTTTTGGGAGATGATGTTCGTCATATTCGGGTCTCAGATAGTAGAGCCGGTGTCCGGCTGCCTTCAGTTCGTTTGTTATGATGCTGCCGACCTTTTCCGTGGTGACTGCGAAAGAGACTAGGGTCGGCGGTACATCAAGTTGTTCGAACGACCCGCTCATCGAATCCTTGCCGCCGATTGCGCCGACACCGAGATCCATCTGGGCAGAAAACGCACCGAGCAGTGCGGCAGCCGGTTTGCCCCAGCGCTGCGGGTTAGAACCGAGTTTCTCAAAAAATTCCTGCAGTGAGAGATAGACATCCGTATATTCCGCACCAGTCGCTACCAGTTTGCAGATTGATTCAACGACTGCCAGGTAGGCCCCGTGATACGGACTCAGTTCAGCAATGAACGGGTTGTATCCCCATGCCATCAGAGAACAGGTGTTCGTATTGCCGGTCTCGACCGGAATCTTGTGCACCATCGCCTGAATCGGTGTCTGCTGGTATCTACCGCCGAACGGCATGAGTACGGATCCAGCACCGATGGTCGAATCGAACCGCTCGGAGAGTCCTTTACGAGAACAGACGTTCAGGTCGGTCACCAGCCGCCAGTAATTCTCTTCAAAGGTTCCATTGACGAATCGGAGATATGGTTTTGGTAAATCCATCTCGACCAAGATGTGTTTTGCTGTTCCATTGGAGGCGAGGAATTCACGGGAGAGATTGACGATGATATTGTCGTTCCATCGGATGATGACCCGGTTGTCGGCGGTGACTGTTGCGACAGGGGATGCCTCCAGGTTTTCGGCGGCAGCAAGAGCCCTGAATTCATCAGCATGTTCGGCGGAGACGACGACCGCCATCCGTTCCTGTGATTCACTAATGGTAAGTTCTGTACCGTCAAGGCCATCATATTTCTTCGGGACAGCGTTGAGGTCGATGTCAAGACCGTCGGCAAGCTCACCTATGGCGACGGAGACTCCGCCGGCACCGAAATCGTTGCATCGCTTGATCAGTTTCGAAGCGGCAGGATTGCGGAACAGCCGCTGGATCTTGCGCTCTTCGGGCGCATTTCCTTTCTGGACTTCTGAGCCACAAGTCTCAATGGATGATGAGATCTGGGATTTCGATGACCCTGTCGCCCCACCACAGCCGTCACGTCCGGTACGTCCTCCCACCAGAATGACTCTGTCGCCAGGTTGCGGAACTTTCCGCACAACATTTTCCGCAGGAGCGGCACCGACAACCGCACCGAGCTCCAGATGTTTGGCGACATAGCCGTCATGGTATATTTCATCGACGAGCCCCGTAGCAAGTCCGATCTGATTGCCGTAGGAGCTGTATCCGGCGGCAGCGGAGGTGGCAATCTTTCTTTGCGGCAATTTTCCGGGGAGGGTCTCGGACACGGGTTTCAGCGGATTGGCGCAGCCGGACAGCCGCATTGCGGCATACACATAGGATCTACCAGAAAGTGGGTCACGGATGGCGCCGCCGATACAGGTGGCTGCCCCGCCGAACGGTTCGATTTCGGTCGGATGGTTGTGCGTCTCATTCTTGAACAGCAGCAGCCAGTCCTCCTCCTTACCGTCATGGTCGATGGTTATCTTAACCGTACATGCGTTGATTTCATCGGATTCATCGAGTTTCGTTAACTGTCCAGTGGACTTCAGATATTTAGCGGCTATAGTGCCGAAATCCATCAGAGTTACTGGTTTAGTCCAGTTGAGGTCGGAACGTATCTGCAGATACCGGTCGTATGCCTGCTGCAACTGCGGACTTTCGGTCTTTATACCGTCGATTTCGGTCAAGAAAGTGGTGTGGCGGCAATGGTCTGACCAGTAAGTATCTATCATCCGGATTTCCGTAATCGTCGGATCACGTCCTTCACTTCTGAAATAATCACGGCAGAGTGTGATGTCTCCGATATCCATCGCCAGACCATGGTCACGGATGAATCTGCCCAGTCCATCCACATCAAGCGCGATAAAACCTTGGACAATCTCAACCTTTTCTGGAATGGTACAGGGAGTGTTCAGCGTTTCCGGAAGTTCAAACGATGCTTTCTGTGACTCAACCGGGTTTATCAGATAATGTTCTATAGCTGCGTAATCGGTATCGGATATTTTTCCCTCAAAAACATAGATGCGAGCATATTTCACGGTTGGCCGGTTCTCCTGCGAGATGATCTGGATACATTCCGCCGCGGATGCGGCACGCTGGTCGAACTGGCCGGGCCGTGCTTCCACTGCCAGGACTCGCACTGGTTCCACCAGATCTGCGAGCCCTTTCTGCTTTATCGGCAGTTTCACATAGACATTATCTATCTGTGGTTCCGAAAAGACTGCACGTACCGCATACGAAAAGAGGTCCTGCGACAATCCGTCCGCATCGTACCGGTTGAAGATACGGATGGAAGTGATGCCACGGATGCCGAGCGTTTCAGCAAGTTCATTCTTCAACCCGGCAGCTTCCTGACTGACCCCGGGTTTCTTTTCTACAAATATCCGATAGACCATGGTATAGAGATATATTTACTGTCTATGGATTAGTAATTGTGGTTCGGAAAAATGATTAGAACATTAGACGGATATCCGTTCTAATGTGGGCAACAACTTCGCCTTTGACGAAAACCCTGATAATACCGCCGGATTCGGAGACAACGACACCGACAGACGGGGTGACCTTGGTAATCGCGGCGGCTGCCAGGTGCCGGCCTCCTAGCCCACTCTGCAGATTGACGTCACGGCCATCTGCATCTAGGTATCTGCCAGAAGCTTCGATAATACCGGTCCTGCCGATAAGGAACACACCGTCGAGCTGTGAGAACTCCTTGACGCTCTCCCAGTTCTCACGTCTGGTTATGTCCCTGACTTCCACCGGATGGCCGGCATATGGGTTGAGAACTCCCTGATGAGACCAGCGCTTCAGTTCCTCGATGTCGCCGATGATGAAGGCAGTGCCAATAGACCGACCTTCGCGTCCATCATGCGCAATCTCCAGGGCAAGCGTAAGCACGGAATAGATAACTTCTGGCTGGGCAATGTCAGCGAAGAATTCCACATTGAGTTCATCCTTGGTTGATTCAACGTCGTAGATGAGAATGGCATACGGGAACACCGCAACGACCTTGCCACTTTCGATCTCACTCATGACACGGTACTGTACCACCGCATCAATAATATGGTTGTTGCAGTATTCAAGCAGTGACATCATAGAGCTGTTATGCATGATCTCCGGATGAACGTCCATCACATTGATAACTGGCGTCTTCAGTTTGAGACCGGGGGATACCAGGATGAAACTGATGATAGCAAGTGCATGCTCTTCCTGGGCAAGGCGGTCTGCCACCTTGAGCATGAGGGTATTTTTACCCTCGGTCATATACACCTCTTCAGGAGTTCTGGGATTTCTGACGGGCGGGTCGCTGTCGGGATGCCCAGTGCACGCAGCGCGTCTATCTTTGATGCCGCATCGCCTTCACACCCTTCGATGATAGCACCTGCATGTCCCATCCGTTTTTCCTTCGGTGCTGAAATACCGGCGATATACGCAACGACAGGCATGTCGAGCGCTGTTGCCCGTTTTGCGCCTTCGATCTCTAGATTTCCGCCGACTTCACCGATAAGAACGACCGATTTCGTTCTGCCGTCTGCACGGAACGTATCAATGACATTTGAGAAGGTCTGACCGATGATCGCATCCCCGCCGATACCGACGATGCCGGACTGGCAGAGACCAGCATCCGAAAGCTCAGAGATGACCTGATAGGTAAGGGTTCCGCTTCGGGATACCACACCGACATTACCCCGTTTGCAGAGGTTTGCCGGAATGATACCGAGTTTGCATTCGCCCGGAATCATCATGCCCGGACAATTCGGTCCGATGACCTTGGAACCGCATTTTTCCGCAAAGGATACGGCTTTCATGACATCATGGACTGGGATGTGTTCGGTGATAGTGACAATGGTGGGAATCCCTGCCTCCGCAGCCTCCATGATGGAGTCACCGCAGACGCCACCTGGAACGAAGATGACCGTTGCGCCGATATCATGCTTTGCACTGGCTTCCTGTACGGAGTTGTAGACCGGTACACCGAAGACGTCCTGTCCACCTTTACCAGGTGTGACCCCAGCAATGACGCCACGACTGCCGACCGACTTTGCATATTCGTTCATCAGATTGATATGGAACCGGCCCTGGGAGCCGGTGGCTCCCTGGACCAGGATTCCGGTATTTCGGTCAGCGTAGATCATTTGCCTGCCTCCACCGCGGTGCGGATAGCCTCATCCAGGGTCTTGAGCATGGTATAGTTGTGTTCGGCAAGGAGTTTTGCACCTTTCGCCTCATTGGTTCCGGCGATACGAACAATGATTTTCTGCGGGACTGTGGCTGCAATAATCCCGCGGGCAACCTCATCACACCGAGTGATTCCACCGAGCAGATTGATGACGATGACCTTGACACCTGGCATTGAGGCGACCAGTTTGACCGCGTGACAGACGCGCTCCGCATCGGCACCGCCACCGAGATCCAGGAAGTTCGCTGCCTTGCCATGATAGTGAGAGATGATGTCCAGAGTCGCCATGGTAAGTCCTGCACCATTACCGATGACACCGATTTCCCCGTCAAGTTCAACGTAAGAAAAGCCATGTTTCTCAGCTTCCCTTTCGCGTTCGGTCAGGTCCCGGTTTTCTGCAATGCCCTGCCGGGTCAGTGCATTATCATCGATAATGATCTTGCCATCTGCTGCGATGATGCCTGCAGGTGAGGAGACCAATGGATTGATTTCAGCAAGAACTGCATCGTGCGCGGTAAAGATGCTGTAGAGTGTTCGTACAACTGCCCCGAGTTCCCTGGGTGCCGTGCCAATAGCATTGCGGACAATATAGTCGGGAAGCGTGGTAAACAGTGGCTCGACAGAGACCCTGCGCAGGGCATCCGGCCGTTCTCTCGCCAGGTTTTCGATCTCAACGCCTCCTACTTCAGAAAAGAGGATTACTGGACATTTTTTTGCACGGTCGATGGAGATACCTAGATAATATTCATGGGTTATGAATATCTCCTCTTCAACAAGGACCTTTTCTACTGGCAGACCTTTGATGGTCTTATTGAACAGATTTTTTGCTACTGCTGCGACATTTGATGCGTCAGCCGACAAAATACCGCCTGCCTTACCGCGTCCGCCGACATCGACCTGTGCTTTTAGCACAACCCTGTCTGCAACCGATCTCTGTGCTACCTCCGCGTCTTCAGGTCGCGTAATCAGCACGCTCTTTGCCACGGGAATGCCGGACTCCCGGAAGATTTGTTTTGCTTCATATTCTCTGAATTTCATGATTGTCTCCTCACCAACTCCCGCCCGATAGCAAGAGCCTGTTTGTTCTTCTCTTCGGTTCCTTTCGGCACGCTGTCAAGCACCGCATGTTCAAGCGCCTCATAGGTGACGACTCCCGCAGCTTCCAGAAGACCGCCGAGCATGACCACATTGGCAAAGACCGGTTTCCCCAGTTGTTCTTTGGCTGCTTGTGTTGCCGGCACCTCGACGCATCGGCATTTCGGTCTGCTGCAGACGTAACCTGGGTCGATGAGCATGACCGCATCTTCGGGAATATTGGTACCATATTTCTGGAATGCGGTTTCCGACATAATGACAAATATCTTCGGATTGATGACTTTTGGATACAGAATCGGTTCATCTGAAATGATGACCGCGGAAGCGGATGCCCCGCCTCTTGCCTCTGGACCGTAACTCTGGGTCTGAACAACGTGGTATTCTGTATAGAGTGAAGCTGCTCTTCCGAGAATGACAGCAGCGGTGATGATTCCTTGGCCGCCGAGCCCAGAGAAGCGTATCTCATTTCTCATGGTGAACCTCCGCCGAGGACTAAGTTATTACGCCGCATCAGTTCACCGACTACAAATTTGCCTTTCTCCAGTGTCATTCCCTTTGCCGCCGCGGCATCTACATTCTGTTTGAGAACGGCATTGTCCCGCATAAGCTCGATCATCGACGAGACCCGTTTCATCTTGTTCTTGGCACCGTAAGCTGTCGGACACTGGGCATAGACTTCGATGAAGGAAAGGCCTGGTACCTGTAGACCGGCCTTGATGACTTCGGTCAGCTGCTTGACATGGAAAGATGTCCACCTGGCCACATAGTTTGCTCCTGCTGCTATCGCCAGACTGCAGAGATCAAACGGTTCTTCCTGCATACCGTACGGCGTGGTGGTCGTAATGGCGCCTTGAGGTGTACAGGGACTGCTCTGGCCGCCGGTCATACCGTAGATGTTGTTATTGATGCAGATGACTGTAAGATCGATGTTGCGCCTGCAGGCATGGATGAAATGGTTGCCGCCGATGGCCGAACAGTCTCCGTCACCGGTAAAGACAATCACATGCTGTTGCGGTTTGACTAATTTGATACCGGTCGCAAATGCTAGCGCGCGGCCGTGGGTCGTGTGCAGGGAATCTGCAGCGGTATATCCCCCTGCACGTGATGAGCAGCCGATTCCAGAAACAAAGGTGGTGCCTTCCAAGGTATACCCGAGTTCATCGACGGCACGCAAGGTACTGTTGATGATACTGCCGGTGCCGCATCCTGCACAGAAGATGTGCGGCAGCCGGTCCTGCCGATACCAGGTTTCGATGGTCATAACCGCACCTCCGTAACCGGTTTACCTGATTTGACGACTGTCTTGACGATAGCAACCGCTTTTCTGAGTTCATCCGTGGTATGCAGTGCACCGCCGAGTTTAGGGACTGTGATAATCGGTGTATTCGTGTACTGTCTGACTTCTTTTGCAATCTGACCGAGATTCATTTCTGGCACAATGAATACCTTTACCTGGGAGAATTTCGACAATGCAGTAGCAGGGAACGGCCAGACGGACCGGATATTGAGATGACCGAATTTTCCATTTTCCTCGTAATTGAGTTGCCTCACCGTACGGGTCGGTGCGCCGTAGGAAACGAAGACGATTTTAGCATCTGGATTGATGATATCGACATCCTCGATTTCATGCCGATGTTGTTCTATTTTATCGACCTGCCGGCGAATCAGGGCTTCATGAAGTTCTGCTGAATCAGTTGCCGGATAACCTTTTTCATTGTGGGTAAGACCAGTAATATGGACATTGCATCCGGTACCGAACTCAGCGAACCCGGGAATCCCATTCTCATCTGGAACACAGGGATTTACGCCCGGAATCAGCGGTTTTCGTGGAACTATCTCAATTTTGTCCGGAACGATGATTTTTTCCCGCATATGACCGATGATTTCGTCCGCCATCAGAAACACCGGTGTACGGAACCGGTCGGCGAGATTGAATGCTTTGACGGTCAAATCGTACATTTCCTGCACAGAAGAAGGGGACAGAGCGATGATACTGTAATCACCGTGTGATCCATAGCGCACCTGCATCATATCGCCCTGGGCCGCCATCGTTGGCTGACCGGTGGAAGGTCCGCCACGCTGGACATTGACGACGACGCACGGGGTTTCCGTCATTGCAGCGTATCCGATATTTTCCTGCATCAGCGAAAATCCAGGCCCAGACGTTGCAGTCATCGTTCGCGCACCGGCCCAGGATGCACCGATAATAGCTGCCATGCTGCCGAGCTCATCTTCCATCTGTATGAACGTTCCACCGATCTTTGGCAGGCGAAGAGCCATACATTCGGCGATTTCCGTTGACGGAGTTATCGGATATCCTGCAAAGAATCTGCATCCTGCCGCCAGCGCTCCCTCGGCACAGGCAGTATTTCCGTTAAAGAATTCACGCGTAGTCATCAGTATTCAATCTCTACCGCTTTGTGCTCAAATGGTTTCTCGTCAATCCACGAAATTGCCTGATCTGGACAGATGCGTTTGCACATGCCGCAGAGTTCACGCTGGTGCAGTTTCTGCAGCCGGGCATTGGTACAGCGTTCCGGTCGGTCAAGCACCGGAATCACATAACCGCGTTGTCCTGGGACTTTTCCTTCCTGAAAAATCCAGTAAGGACAGACCAGTGTGCACAGACAACATCCTTTGCATCTGAGTTCATTGATTACGAGCTTCATTTGTTTATACTATTTATCTATGGGGAGTATATAAGTAAAAGTATTTTCTTTTCTTTATTTAGAGTGAACACAAGCACTATGTGTCTGACAGGAAACAAAGAAAAAAATAAAAAAGTCTGTATGTTCTATGTGGTTTGATTAGCGATCAATCTGCCATCGCTTGGTGTAGAGTAGATAACTAGTTTGGATTTTTCCCCAAAATCCATAATCTGTACTGTAGATTTCATACATTGGAAATCTCTGCAGATCTTTATCGAAGGCAATTGAACCGGTTAGACCCAAATACCAGTATTCTCTCAGGATCTCGGCAATGGTATCCATTGAGTCAGACCCATAAAGGAGATAAACATCAGAAACATCAAAGTCCTCTCCGTACTTCTCAAAGTATTTGTTGAGGAAAATCGGATCAACGGTGAACATGGTCGGTATGAACACTACAGTACCCATACCTTCGACACTGTCACGGATTATGCGACTAATGCCCGTACCGGCAGATATCCAAAGAGAATTAAGCGATGTATTTCTTTGCACCTGTTCTTCCAGAAGTTGCTGAAGCTGTTCCGGGGTTTCTGGCACCACATAGACCCAGAGGGATATCAAGTTCATTTACGTTATCAATAGCGGATTCAATGGACTGCGCCGGAATACAGTTAATATTTACTCCCGAAATTGTTTCAGTGATTTTTGAC
>JAZUDC010000009.1:0-43928 GCA_045639425.1 Methanocorpusculum sp. | reverse complement strand
TGCTCTTATAGCAATATACGTTTTATCTGTTGTGTAAATTAGGTGCTTTTTTGTGAAAAAAGAATGGAAAAAGGATCATTTTTCGGAATCCTTTTCAGAAGCCAAATAAGGAAGGAATGTGGTCTCTAAACAGTTTTTTTCTGTTCTTTAATTATCGACTCGTTGCCACTGTTATTTTTATTCACGACGGTATCATCATCTGTGAAAATTCCACAATTTCAGCAATAACTCCCCCTTCTGATGCCTTTATCCGCTGTTTTGGGGTGAGGATATTGGCATCAACCGGAGCATCAATCGAAACGATAAAGGGGTAATTATACTAATACCGCCACGCGGCACGCACATGACAGTAACCTGTGATGATGTCAGGAGGCTGTATCAAATTATCGACGCATGGATTGAAAACGAAAACGAATGGACAATTCACACTTCCGATACATGTCAGTATCATGAAACGAAGCCGCCAAAAGGAGGAGAATAATAATGACTGAAACAACATCAGTCGAAATGGCATATGATTATACAGAGCTGTTAAAGTGCTCAGAAATTACCGAAGCGGCATGCTTCGGAAGCTTTGAAATATCCCCAAACCCGCAAGCGGGACGATATAAATTCGATAAGCAGCCAATTGACATCGAACCCCTAAAACGAAAGGAAGGGGGAAAAGGGAGGAGTATATCGATTTACACACACGGAAAAGAAGGAAGTGCAGATCATATCGGAAATGACCCCAAAAGCAAACAATGCAAACACGCAATATGCATTGGTGCTAAATACATTACTTTCAGTATAAGTATAGGGTCCGTGATTCCCTGAAGGAAATAGACTCCTCCATATCTTCCGCGCGTTGATAGTTCATTTTTTAATTACTTCCGACAGCGCCTTCTCAAAACCCACAGACAGAGAATACGTTACCATGATACGGATTAGAGTGGTAATTTGAATACCTGTCCGCTGTTTGATTTCACAGAGGCGGGCAAAGTCCTCCGACGGAAAGGATACGAGTATCCTTTTTAAATTGTTCTTATCACTCATGTGTGCCTCACTGTATTATTGTTAAGAAGAATGGTTTTAGGGGAGATGGGGTTTAACCCCTGGGTCCTTTAGTACCTTTCTAATCTCTTTTTTCAATTCGTGATACTCGGCTGTGGTAAGCGGCCTCCTAGTTTGTGTTTCTTCTCCATCACTACGTAGGATATATTTATTTTAAAATGCTTTAAAATTTTTGTTAAATCCCTCCAGCGGATTCTCTTATAAAAATTTATGCATCCAGAAGGGTTCTGGATACGATGTATTCCCCGTTGGCTTCACGGGTAGTTCCGACGATCAGCCAATTCTGGTTGCCGTGTTCTTCGACGACGCCCTGTGCCTCGATGGTTTCTCCAGTGAACGCCTGGCCGGTGTAGGTGTGGGTGAATGAAAGAACGTAGTCGATCTCTTCGTGGTCGACCTTGTAGATGCCCGGGGAATCGAAGGCTAACGAGGCATTGGTGACCTTCGCCTCTATGGTCAGCTTCTTCGTCTTGGTACCGAGCGTGATCGGCGGAACGGCGTGCAGGTTGTCGTAGCCGCGAGAATAGAGTAAGTCGAAGTAGGTTCCCTCGAACTCCCCGCGATTGAACTTGCGTGCCTCGTGCAGAACAAAATCGTCGAAGCTGATGTGGGGCTGCCGTTTGCGGTAGACCTTCTGTCGCATCTCCTCGCTCATCGCAGGAATCTTGCCGTCCGCGGTGAGTTTCATGAGCTTTTCTCGGGCGGCGAACCAGGTTGAGCCGTAGACAACCATATCGATATCGGAGACGTCGTTCTCCAGACCGGCAATCAGTGACCCGGTGCAGCCGAAGGAACCTGCCGGCAGGTCGAAGAGCCTGAAAAGGCGGTCTGCTCGTGCATTGCGCTGGGCAATCTCCGGAGCCTGCTCGTCGGGCTTGAGCACGCGGACGATGTCGGTCAGGGGCACCCGGTGAACCAGATCCAGGTATTCCGGCTTGTGCTCCTTCACCCAGGAGAATGCGTCGGCGAAATCATATTTCCGGTATCTCAACCCGTTCAAACGCGAGGTGCGGTCGCCATCTTCCGTCGGCACATACCGCAGGATACACTCGGCACGGGTGTCGTTCTCATAGCCGGAGACTGCGTAAATACAGTTGTCCGCAGTTATGACAAAATCCCGAAGACGAATCGGTTTCATAATTGGAAATAGATTGTATGCCTCAGATGTTAAAGGATAGCGTCTCAGGTGCGCAGGAACATCTTCTTGAGCTTGTCGCGTGACAGGGTGATGACCGTGGGTCTGCCGTGCGGGCAAGTATAGGGCGAATTGGTCCGGATTAGTTGCCGCAGCAGGTCCTGCATCTGCGGAACGGACATTGCGGTGTTTCCTTTGACGACCGCATGGCAGGCTGCGGTCTTCAGGACACGGTCAAAAACGTGTTCCGGATTCTTCTCGACATCACCAGCGACTTCCGCGATAAGTTCATGAATGGCAACTGGGTCGCCGAGCTTCGAGGAGATGACCGGCACTGACCGCACCACCCAGGCATCCGTGCCGAACGGTTCGATGACATACCCGGCCTTCTCGAGTGCGGGAAGAAGTGTCGGCAACGCCGCCTGTTCTGCCCGCGTAAAGGAGATCGGAACCGGCACTAGCAGTTCTTGACCCGCCTGATGCTTTGCGGATTTTTTCAGTAGCGCATCATAGAGGATTCGTTCGTGCGCAGCATGCTGGTCGATGATCAGCAGGTCGCCTGATGTATTCTGTGCCAGAATATATGTGCCGCCGATCTGACCGATGACTTCCGGCACTTTCGCCCCGTCATCCACCTGCGCTGGTTCCACCGCAAGGATGTATTTGGTCCGTTTCAGCTGTTGTTCGGTCTTCCGCGGGGTGGAGAACTGCGATGCCGCCGAAAGCACGGATGCGACAGCTGCGGAAAGCGGCAGTTTCTGCAACCCCTGTTTCGGTGCAGGAATATCACGGGTATCTGCGGTTGCCACAGCGGGATTTTCTTCCTCCTGAAGTTTCCTCTGGGCATCCGCTACAGGTTTTGCTGGATCCTCCGCCGGAAACACCGATTTCTGGTGCAGCGCAGTATAGACTGCATCCCGCACGGCCATCGCCACCTCGTGTTCACGGGATATCCTGACCTCGCGTTTCGTCGGATGGACATTGACGTCGACGTCGCGCAGATCGAGCATGATATCCAGAAATGCCGCCGGATACATGCCTTTGGGAATCAGGGTGCCGTACCCTTCGCGCACCGCCCACTGGAGAGTTCGTGACGTAATCTGCCGGGAGTTGATGGTCAAATAGAATCGCGACGGTGTCGGCCGCATCTCACAGCCGGGTTTCGTAATCCAGCCGGATACCGATGCAATTTTGCCTGTGGCAGACACCTCGACCAGATCCTTGGTGAACGCGTTGCCGAACACGGCGTCAATGGCGTCCGGATACGACCCTTTTCCATAGGTCCTGAATCGTTCCTTGCCGTTATAGAGCAGGACGAACGAGGTGTTGAGATGAGCAAGTGAGATGCGTTCGACCATATCGTAGATATGCGCCAGTTCAGTCGCAAGCGATTTCTGGAACTTTTTTCGCGCCGGCGTGTTATAGAATATGTCTTCCACCACAACCGAGGTGCCTTCCGGCGCACCGACTGCATGATGGTGGACCATCGACCCGCCATGAACAACGATCTGCACGGCTTCCGGCTTCCGGCTGTCCTTCTCCTTCGAAGTAAACGTGACCCTGGATACGGCTGCAATGCTTGCCAGCGCTTCACCGCGGAACCCGAGTGTACCGATATTGTCCAAATCTTCCGGCCCGGATATCTTGCTCGTCGCATGCTGACGGAACGCCACCACCGCATCGTCGAAGCTGAGACCACATCCGTTGTCGAGCACGGAGATGCCGTCGACGTTCTTGCCGTCGGACTTGATGTCGATGACGACTCTGGTTGCTTCGGCGTCGATGGCGTTCTCCACCAGTTCCTTCACGACCGATGCCGGCCGTTCTACCACTTCTCCCGCTGCAATCCTGCTGACGGTATCTTCATCAAGGACATGAATCTTACTCATGGTTCTTCTTCTCCAGCAGGGCCTTGAGTTCGCTGATGAACATGAGCGCCTGCATCGGGGTCATGGCATCGGGATTCGTCTCACGGACACGCTTTTCTACTTCGGAGGGGGAAGATGCTGGCGGCTCGTCGACCAGCAGCATCTGGGTATAGTATTTCTGTCCACCGCCTGTCATGGTCTCCTCACGCAGCGCCTGCTTGAGAATCTCGTCGGCACGGACCAGCACCCGTCTGGGAACTCCCGCAATCTTTGCTACATGGATACCGTAGCTACGGTCGGTTGCGCCTGGTATGAGTTTGCGCAGGAACGTGATGTCGTGGTTGTCCTCCTTGACGGCGAAATGATAGTTACGGATCCGCTTGAGTTCGGATTCCATTGAAGTCAGCTGATGGAAATGGGTGGAGAACAGCGTCCGCGGTCCGGTTCCACCCTTGCCATGCAGATCCTCAAGTACCGCCCGGGCGATTGCATAGCCGTCGACGGTACTGGTTCCTCTGCCGATCTCATCGAGAATGATCAGACTGTGTTCCGTCGCATTGTTCAGGATACCGGCAAGTTCCAACATCTCGACCATGAACGTACTTTGGCCACCTGCTAGGTCGTCGGATGCGCCGACCCGCGTGAACACCCGGTCGACGATGCCGATGCGGGCAAACCGCGCCGGCACGAAACTGCCGATCTGCGCCATGATGCACAGGATGGCGACCATGCGCATATATGTGGATTTACCTGCCATGTTCGCGCCGGTCAGAATCAGGATCTGCTGACCAGATGAATTCATCTCCGTATCGTTGGGGACATAGCCGCCGGGTATCGTATTCTCCACAATCGGGTGTCTGCCGTCACGGATGAGCAGTTCGGGATAGTCCGTCAGTTCCGGCCGGACATAGCTGTTAGTGATTGCAAGGTCTGCCAGGGATGCCGTCCGGTCGATGCAGCCGATGGCGGCCGCCGCCGTCTGAAAGTCTTTCACGAATCCGCGGAGTTTTTCAATCAGGGATTCATACAGTTGGATCTCGAGCGCAAGCATCCGCTCGTCCGCCTGCGACATCAGGGCTTCCCTCTCGCGCAGGGGAGGTATCGTGAACCGTTCTCCGTTTGATGTCGTCTGTTTGCGTTCGTATTCGGGCGGTACCTTGTCGAGGTTGGATTTCGTGATCTCGATGTAGTAGCCGAATACGTTGTTGTAGGAGATCTTCAGCGAGTGGATACCGGTCCGTTCGCGTTCGATGTTCTGCAGACTCGCAATCCATGCCTTTCCCTCCGCGGTGATGCTCCGGAGACTATCGAGGTCGGCGGAGTAGCCGGCCTGGATGACATTGCCATTCCGATAGAGTGCGGGCGGCTCGTCCACGATGGCGGAATCGATCAGGTCGGCGGTACCTGCAAACGACGGAATTGCGGAGACGGCATCCTGCAGAAGACCTCCTGCCCCCGCAAGTTCGCGGGAGAGTTCCGGCAGTGCCCGAAGACTGGCGGAAAGAGCCAGGAGATCCTGTGGCCGCGCATTGCCACAGGATATGCGGCCGCTGATGCGCTCGATATCGGACAGTCGCGAAAGAATCGTCCTGACATCGGCAAGTATCACTGGATGCTCGGTCAGATACGTGACGGCATCCAACCGGTAATTGATTTCACTGGGAGATGTCAGCGGGCGGATGACGGCATCGCGCAGGGCGCGGGCGCCCATCGATGTCTTTGTCCGGTTCAGGAATCCATAGATGGTCGCATCGTTGCGGTCGCCCCGAAGCGGTGTCAGTATCTCCAGATTGCGCAGAGCCGCGGCATCCAGAATCATGGCGTCTCTGCCGTACTTCTTCGAAAATCCCTGGATATGGTGGAGGCAAATCTTCTGCGTATCGGAGGCGTAGCGGACGGCTGCGGCGGCCGCACTGATACAGAGAGGTGAACTCGTATCGAATCCATCGAGTGAGTTGACGCCGAACTGTTCGCAGAGTGCTGCCATGCCATCGACATATTTCGCGGAGGATAACGGTGTGATGACCCGGCTGAGACCGGTGACGAACGAGATGAGGGACGCCGGTGCCTCCGCCGGAATCAAGAGTTCCAGCGGGCTGTACCGCTCGATTTCAGCGGCGAGCATATCATATCCTTTGGAGATGTTGACATCCTCGACGAAGAACTCACCGGTCGTCACATCCAAGAACGCCAGCCCCAGCGCGGTCTTCTTTGCATCGGATGCGATGCTCAAAAGATAGTGGGCGGCTGCTCCCGGAATGACATCGGCGTCGATGGCGGTGCCGGGCGTCACGATGCGGACGACATCGCGCTTGACCACACCTTTGGCGAGCTTTGGTTCTTCCATCTGCTCGCATACGGCGACTTTATACCCTTTCCGGATCATACGGGGAAGATAGAGGTCGACCGCGTGGAAAGGAATTCCTGCCAAGGGTATCGGATTGCCGTCGGGACCTTTCGATCGTGACGTCAGCACCAGGTCGAGTTCCCGGGAACAGATCTCGGCATCCTCGAAGAACGTCTCATAGAAGTCACCCATCCGCATGAACAGGATACAGTCTGGATACTGCGCCTTGAATGCTTTGACCTGCTGCATGGCAGGCGTCAGTTTCGCCGTATCCGCATTCTTCTCCGGTGACATTTTCTTTCTCATCGCTTTACTGTTTGTTCCTGAATATTTCAATCGCCTGTTCGATGACTGGTATGGCATCCTCTTTCTGGTGGGTGAGATCCTTATTGAAGAGAGTTGCCAGCGCATAGAAGTCAAGGAACGCCGCTCTGATCTTCTCGAGTTCGGCAATGCCTTCGGCCGGTGTCTCCTCCACTTCGATTACCAGTTTTTTCAGCAGACCGCGGCAGAGGCCGTAGTGATAGCAGAGCTTTCTATTGTATATCTTCTCGGCGGTGACGATCTGGCCTTCCTCATGCAGCGCCCGGGCCTGGGCGCTGCCAGCAATCAGCTTGTCGAGTGTCTTGCAGTACCGCGGGGATATGCGGAATCTGCTGTATTTTCTCCGGAATATCATCCATTATATGTTGGGTAGGAAAGGATATACTCGTATCGCTCGTTTTATGACATCTTCCGACCAATATACACCTCATGTGTATAGCTGTACCTGCGGAGGTTCTAGAAATCCGCGACGGAAATATCGCGCTCGTCGACTACGGCGAGCTGCAGCAGGAAGTCAGAACCGATCTAGTTGACGTGAAAGTCGGCGAGTTTGTTCTGGTGCATACCGGATTCGCCATCCAGCGGCTGTCCCGTGACGAAGGTCTCGAGACCCGTGCCCTCTTCAAGGAAGTCTACGGCGCGATGGGCATGTCGGAAGACGCCATTAAGACCGGTGGAATATGAATCCCAAGTCCTGATAAGATGCACGAATCAGGAATCGCCTATGATATCTATGCGACGGCAAAACGCGCCGCGGATGAGAACAGTGCCGTTCTGGTGACGGCCATCCATGTCGATGTCGGCTCGATGGCCATGGTCAGTCCCGAACAGGTCGAGTTCATGTTCAATACCTTCATCTCCGAGGATCCGGTGTTCAGGGGAACGAAACTCGTGTTCAACACTGTCATGCCGCTGGCCAAATGCACCTGCGGATACAAGGGTCCCGAAATATTCGTGTGTCCGAACTGCGGCAAGCTGCCGCACATGGTTCAGGGAAAAGAGATCCTGGTAACGAACATCGAGATTGAAATCGAAGAAGATACAGCTTGAATAGATGAGATAAAAATGCCAAAAGATACTGAAGTCAATATGATGCACGGCGCCGGAGGGGAAGTCATGGGAGAACTCCTCCAGACCCTGACCGCATTCAAGAACAACAATGCTGGCGGAATCGGCCTCGAGTCGCTCGACGATGGTTCTACCTTCGAGATCGGCGGAAAGACCGTCGTTCTGACCACTGACGGCCATGTCGTAAAGCCGCTCTTCTTCCCGGGTGGCGACATCGGTCGCATCGCGGTCTCCGGCACCATCAACGACCTGTCCGTCATGGGGGCGCGCCCGATTGCACTCACCTGCGGCATGGTCATCGAGGAAGGGTTTCCAATTGCCAACCTTGAAAAGGTTGTCGCCTCGATGGACAAGGCCCTGGGTGAAGTAGGCGCCGTCATCATCACCGGCGACACCAAGGTCGTTGAAAAAGGCAGTCTTGACGGCATAGCAATCAACACCGCGGGCGTCGGCGTTATCGACCACTATGTCATCCGCGACAAGAACCTGAAGATCGGCGACAAGATCATCGTCTCCGGTACCCTCGGCGACCACGGCATGGCGATCATCACCTACCGCGAGAAGTTCGATCTCGGTGAACAGCTCAAATCCGACGTAGCGCCGCTCTGGAAGATGATCGAAGGAGCCATCAAGGCCGGTGGAGACAATGCAATCCATGCAATGAAAGACCCCACACGGGGCGGATTTGCTGCCTGCATCAACGAGATGGCACGCAAGGCTGGTGTCAGGGTCGTCGTCCATGAAGAAGCCATGCCGATCCGGGAAAGTGTCGCCTCTGCCGGTGTGTTGCTCGGCATCGACCCGCTGCAGGTCGCCAACGAAGGAAAGTGCGTCATGGGCGTCGCGCCTGAAGCGGCAGACGCCGTGCTTGCCGCCTTGAAATCCCATCCATACGGTAAGAACGCGAAGATCGTCGGCGAAGTCGTCGAAGGTTCCGGCGTCGTCATGCTCACCAGAATCGGCAGCGAACGGTTCATAGAACCGCCAATGGGAGACCCAGTCCCACGGGTCTGCTGATCTTCTTTTTTCTATTTTCCAGCAGAAAACTGAAACGGATACGTATTCTTACTGGTTGGAATAACTGAGTGGAAAAAAGGATTGGAGAATTATTCCGCTTTTGGTGCTCCAGAACCGGCAATCGCGGATTCAATCTGTTTCTGCAGCTGGGCTGCCTTTGAGGTCATCGCCTTCTCCTGTTTGTCGAGCGAGGAGATGCGGAGTTCAAGGGAATCGATACGGTCAGTAAGGTCGGCCTTGACGGATTCCTTGTCCCTCTGGATCATGATCGAACCGACGGAGGAGAAGACTGCCGCCTCTTCCTTGATGGCTTCGAGTTCCTCGATGGCGCGTTTGGTCTCGCGCATGGTCATTTCGTATTGCCTTTTCTGAGAAGAGACCTGCTGGAGCTGCTGCTGTAGTTGCTGGAACATGCCGAACTGCTGCTGTATCTGCGGCGGGATAGACTGCTGTGGATTTACTGCCATTTTTTCTATGACTCCTGAATGCTGATAGATAATTGGACGTAGATAATAATAAGTGTAGGTATTTCAGATGGAGAGAATCTCGGAGGAGACGGCAATCAGCCGCAGCCACATGTTGATGGAAGCCCGCATTGCGGGGATGTCCTCTGCCTGGATGGAGATGCTGATGGCTCCTCCCATCTTTGATACGGTGACCAGTGATTTCTCACCCGGATCGCTGCCTGATTCTGGCGAAAGAACCTCATAGAGCTTGTCTGCATCCGGCGTCTCGAAGACAAATTCGGCGCAATGGTCCATCTACACCATCACCTGCAGCAGGTAGTTCGTCTTCTGCATACCGCAGAAACAGGCGGTCTCGCCGTTTTTGGTAATATCAATGACCAGCCCCATGCGTTTCGAGCCTGGCACAAAAATGATAGAGGAATAGAGGAATTTTCTTCATTCATGGTATGAAGTCCTGTTTTTCCCCACTGGACATAGGGGAGGTCAAGCGAGAATGTTATTTCCTTTGTGCAGCGCCGGGCTTCGATTGACGGTTTGCGTGACGACGTGACAATAGTCATCGTGCTTTCAGTACTTTGGTGCCGGCCCCGCGGGTCTTGAAGAGGATTCTGTGACCGCAGTAGGGACATCTGACGTTGGTGTCGATCTCAACCATCTGCTTGCAGCAGGCGCACTTGTAACTGACCATGGGATTAATCTCCCTTCGTCTCGATGGTGCGAAGGACTACCTTAAGTGACGGGGTCTCCGGCGCGTATGCTCCGCCGGCGAACTTGTATCCGCATTTCTTGCATTTCCAGATACCGGTACCGACACGCTTTACTGCAACAGTATCGCAGTGCGGACACAGGTGCTTTGCACGGGAAATCTTTTCGCTCTCATTGACGAGTTTGCGGCCGAACCGACCATATCTCGGACCGAAGCGTCCGGCACTGCCGGTGACGCGTCCTTTTGCTGATGTTTTTGATACCATCTGTAAATATCTCTCGAATATCTGATTATATTCACTCTTTACGCATTTAATAGTTATGTGTCTGGCTCTCACTCCAGAATCTTCAGGATTGCATCGCCCCTGGCAGCCGCATTCGCCATATTAAAGAATTTCTCCTGCATGCCGGCAGGAATCGTAACGATGCAGATCCATGACCCGTCGTTCTGCCATTCGTTCTTCTCCATCTTGACGTAGGCTGTCCCTGAGATGGTGCCGTACGCGCGGGAAGCGAAGTCCGCCGGGAACTTGGCGGCGATACGCCGCTCCTCGAACCTAATCGGCAGAATTGGGAGAAGCACCTTGACGGTTTCCTTCACCAGGTCGTCGACGGGCCGGAATGGATCGAAGTTTATGCGGACCTGTTCAAGCGCGAGCTCGATACGGGTGACCGGATGCGGTAGACCTGTTTGCGGGTTGACGGCATTGCGGGCGATGTAAGTGATGACGCGCTTGCGTTTCTCTTCTGTTAGATGGCGGCGCTGGTCTGTGGTTAGATGGATCTCCCCCTTGAGGATGATCTGCTTGGCGATCTCCTCAAAGTCGGTGGTCTTGAACACCTTCTGCAGGTCTTCATCGGGGCTCTTGTCTCCTCTGGACGCATTCTCGTAGACATGGAGCGCCGCCACTACATCCTCGATAGCGAGCTCGTTTCCGTGGCGCATGCTGTCCGCGAGTTCCGGATCGATCAGAATCTCAAACCGGAGCCCGTGGGTCTCAAGCCGGGCGCAGACCGCATCATCCAGGGATATCATGGTTACGCTTCCTTCTTGCTGGCATCCTTCTTCGCGGGCTTGACGGTGGTGGAGAATTTCGTGACGGCGGCCTTAAGCTCGTCTTCGATAAGTTTCCTGAACGACAGGATCTCGGTCCTGTCGCCGGTCGGCAGTTCGACGACCTTCTTTGTCGCTTTTTTCTTCTGGTATTCGCCGGCGATGCCAATCTCAACGGTGTCGATGTCGAACTTACCTTCGGTCGCGGTGTAAAGGGCCCTGAGCCCGAGCTGGACTGCATCCTCGGCGGACATCTTCTCCTTGTATTCGGCCTCAAAGAGCTTCATGACGGCCTGGCGGCCGATACCGATGCCGGTTGCCATGTATTCAAGTAGAGTGCCCGACGGATCGGTCTCGAACAGGCGGAATCGCGGTTCGCCGTCGGATCCGACATCGACACCGGCAAGAAGCAGCGCCGTGCCGTACGGGCGTGCACCGCCAAACAGGGTATAGGTCTGCATATGGTCGCAGAGCTTCTTGGCGAGGGTTTCGACATCAATCGGTTCGCCGTAAGAGATGCGGTTGATCTGTGCCTCGACCCGTGCACGGTCCACAAGTGCGCGTGCATCACCCACCAGCCCGGATGATGCGACGCCGATATTGTCGTCGATTTTGAAGATCTTTTCAATGGACGACGGCTCCAAAAGTCGGGATGCCACGCGCTTGTCAACCAGCAAGACGACACCGGTCTTGCATTTGATGCCGACGGCGGTTGTGCCGCGCTTGACGGCTTCACGGGCATACTCTACCTGATAGAGTCTTCCATCAGGAGAGAACATGGTGATGGCACGGTCATAGCCGCCCATCTGGTATTGCTGTGGCTGCATGATTTGTAAACCCCTCTTTTTGTTACTCTTTTTGTTACTTATGTATTGTTATCTTCCTTTAGATAGTTCTTGTCTCTTGGGGTAACCGCCTTCTGCGCACCCTTGACGGTGCCGGAGGTGGTAACCGTCCGCAGACGCAATGATCCGGCAGGCAGCTGGCCAGCCTTCACGACGCAGGCGACGGCAGCAATCATCCGGGTCTCCTCATTGCGGGTGCACCGGATGATCGCATATGTTCCTTCCGACCAGATGACTGCTGGTCTGATCTCCGCGAATCCGCTGTCGCCGAATAGGTTCTGCACGGCGTTCGCACAGGCGATATAGAGCTCCTTCTGCGACGGGATCTGACCGTCCGTCATGATCTCGACGAGGATGTAACGGCGGTTGAGCCGAAGCGTCGGCGGAAGCGGTTTCATGCCTCCGTCTCCACGGTCTGCCGCGGACTGAGGACGGCTGCCGGCGCCTCCAGCGCGGCATAGACTTCACTTCGGGTCATGCCGAACAGGGAGCAAAGCGCAACGGTCTCGTGCAGGTTGCGGATGCCGGACTTTTCACGGGCGCCCGATGCGATGACCAGCGGAAATTTGTACTTTCTCTGGAGCGCCAAGATGTCTGCGTATTCCTTGAGGGCGTTGCGTCGCGTGTGGTAGTCGATAATAACGGCAAGCTCGATGACGATTCCCACATTCTTCCCGGCCGCTAGCTTCGCGGTGATATGATCAAACCCATTCTTGGGAAGATTTTCGAAACCTGCCAGGAACGCAACCTTCGGCTGCATCAAGGCGAACCAATTGAACGAGTTCTCACCGGCGTCGACTATCACCACGGAATCCTTGCTGACGCCCTTCAGACCGCTCTGCAGCTCTTTCGCTGATGCGGCATGTAGCCGTACGCAGGAAATGATGCCCTCGACGGGTTCCGCGCCGATTACGGCACAGCGCTGCCAGCCGTTCCGCTTCGCTTCATCAGCAAGTTCAGAAACGGGAATGGTTTGGGCAAGCCCCGGAATGCCGAGGCATACGTCGGTATTCATGGATAAAGAAAGAAAAACAAAATCAGGTTATTTGCCCTGATTTTTGTGGGAGCGGATGCTCGGGAAGCATTTCTCAGAACCGCGTCCCCTGTGCTGCTGTCCGCGCGCCTTTCTGCCGGCAGAGGTCTTGCCACGGTAGACACGTCCTCTGGTGTCCGCGATCCAGGACAAGTTCTTGTCTGCAAGGACCGCAGGACTTGCGCGGTCGACTAGGATGACTTCGTAGTACTTGTGTTGACCATCTTCACCGACCCAGTAGGAGTTCAGGACTTCCATGTTCGGGTAGCGGGTCTGTGCACGTTCTTCGGCGATGAATCTCAGGTTCTTTCCCGGGGTCGCCTTGCGCATGGCCATACGATTGGTTCTGCATCCTCTGACGTAGCGCGACTTCCTGCGGCCGCCGCGGCGGATCGAGGAACGGACAACGATGATTCCTTGCTTCGCCTTGTATCCGAGCGCTTGTGCGCGGTCGATACTGGTCGGGCGCTCAATGCGGACAACCGCACCCTGTCTGCGCCAGGTCTGCATTCTTTCCCAGAGGAGTTTCTTTACGCCGGATGTTGCCGGTTTTTTCCAGGCATCACGGACATATCCATACATTGATTTTGACATGTGAATTGTTCACCTCAAGGTTCAGCTGCTGCTGCATTCCAGCCACATTCCTTTCGTTCGTTTGGTCGGCGACAAGCCGATAGACTTCATATTATTTGGCGGACGAGGTATAAATAGTATGCCGTGTTCCCCTGCAGTAATGTCGTAATCCCTGTATAGATGTGAAAATATCCCGTTTCGTAGAGTTTGGACACATATATACTGATTTTTTAATGAATTTAATGAAATTATCTAAGAACAGGCCCTGAGTTCATCAAAGTTTGAAAAATGAATGATAAAGTGCCGCAGACTTCAGGAAGCCTGCTGCTGCTGCTTCTGGCCCTGGACCGTGGCGTAGATCTGCTGCATCCGAGCGTCGACCGCCCGCATCTGCTCCTGCAGCTTGGAGATCGATTCCGTCAGGTACTTCTCGGACGCTTCCATTTCGGTGATGCGGTCCTCCAGATAGGAGATGCTCTCCTCCGCGGACTTCTCGACCGTGACGCCTGCACCGATGGAGACGAGCATCGTCTTCGTGTCGGCGACCGCCGCACGGGCGGCGACGCCGCCGCCCAGAGGCAGAAGGACCGTCGTCGTCTTCTTGGCCGCCTGCATCGATTTCAGTGTCTCGATGGAGGCATGTGCCTCCGCCTTCGCCGCTCCGATGAACTTCAGCTGTTCGGAGAACATCGTGAACTGATTCGTGTACTCGGCGGCATACGCCTGGAGGGACTGGACCTCCTGCTCTAGGGTCATCTGCGGAACCTGTGCATTTGTCTTATTTGCCATCGGCACCCTTTATAGATTCGATGGCAATATACTTGCGTTCAAGCCGGTGCTTGCTTCCGATGGTCGCGAGCATGAATTCGCCCGCAAGCTTCTCGGAAGGAGCGTCGACTACTTTCGTGAATGCTTTCATTTCCCCGTCGTTGAGGAATTTTCCCTTAACTTCGAATTTCGGCATGTTTTGTAACTTCACTCAAATCCAAATACGTCTTCTATTCTGTCACGTTCAAAACCAGTCGTCGTGCTGCCGGTGAGGTATCCCTTGTTGTTGATCAGCATACCGGAACCCAGCATGTTTGAGCCCATATTGACCGAGCCCGTACCGACCGGGAAATCTGCAAGCGGAATTTGGGATTCCAGCTTCGAAATCTCGTCTGGGGTTGCACGGGTGGGAAGAAGAATTCCCGAATTGTTAATCGCACAGTTCATGCCAACCGTACCGACGCCCGCAAAGGACATTGGGATGGTCGGGACATGCAGGAACTCTCCCACCATGCGGCGCATCTTGGACGACATGTCCGGGTGCACGATGGCGAACGAATCATTGGCAAGAATCACGTTCCCTGCCGCATTCATCTCCTCGCTCAGCAGGAGGACGTCGCCATAGTCCTGTAGGAGGGGAAGCTCTGAATCATGAATGAGGCCCGAGGTGACGAACCCGTGTGAGTTACCGGTAAGCAGAAGACCGATGACGGAGGAGCCCTGGATGAACGTTTCTACGACGTCCACGTCAAGGGCTTCGCCTATCTTCGCTTTGAACTCGTTCGGGGCATCGATTGGCACGAACGCCACATCGTCGAACGCGCGGGCGAACACACCGATGTTTGGGTCTCCGTTCAGGGACAGGGCCGGATCCATAACTTATCTCTCTGCGAGCTCCACCTGGATCTGTCCATCCTCGAACTTCATCGCACGGACACGGATTCTCCGTGGCGGTTTCTGCGAACCGCGTGCCCAGATAGCCTCGTTGATTGATTTGTCGATCTTGACATCCTTGCTCTTCAGGTGATGGGCGAGGTATGCGCGGATATCGCTGATTGCTGCGTTCGCACGCTTGTAGCACGGGACGCGCTTGACGTCGCGGAGCGGAATGATGTAGATCTGTTCTCTCTGTACTTCTACCATTCTCTTACACCTTCAGCGTGCTACGCCTCCAGCTGCGTCTTTTTGGGTGAGACACAACATGACGCTTGGTCTTGATCATAACCCAGGCCGGAACTCTGCGGTTCTGCTGGGTCGCCTTAGATAACCGGATTTTACAGCTTTTCGTAAGTCTGCTCATGGTTTATTCACCAGTTTTTTTCTTCAGAACCAGAGACTGCTCGTGGTGGTCCGGAAACAGCGGCTTGAGGTCGATGTTCCGTCTCTTCAAGGCATCCCTGATTTCACTTTCATAATCACCGTTCTCGAGGGTTCCCGTTTCTCCATAGGCGATTTCGAAGAATCGTTCCGCAAGATGGATGATCTCTTTTTTTCCTATACCGAGAAGCGGGCGCACATAGCTTACGCCGTGCTTCATCTCAAAACTCTGCACCTCGGCAGGCATCCTCATCGGAACCTTATCGTCGCGGCGTGTTCCGTCCGCGACCACCTCATACTCCTCTGCTGCCCGCAGAAGAGACCGGCTGTGGATCTCGTTGATGGCGTTTACCGGATGTCCATCGCGGACAACCATGTCGGCCATTTCATCGAGGAACCCTGCAGGGAACGCAATCTTCCGGAATGGGAATCCCAACTCACGGGCGGCGTTCTCGATTGCTGGCAGGGGTCTTGCTGCATCGAAGACGAATGTCAGAAGCTCCACGTCATAGTCGCGGGACAGAAGCAGTGCAGAAAGACTGCTGTCCTTTCCCCCGCTGTAGAGCACCCCGGCTTTCATTACACCCTGCGGATGTTAAAATCCTTCTTGTGAGGAACAATCTGCTGGAGTAGAGTCTTCAGCTGTTCATCGGTCATTTTCTGACGGAGGCGGCCTGACTGGGCGAGCGCGACGATCTGCTGCTCAATGTTGGCGGCAAACTCGGGTTTCGTGATGCGGATCGTGTTCAGCCGCTCCCGTGCCTCTGGGTCCATGACCTGCATGAGGATGGACTGGATCTGCTGCTGCTCGGCCATCTGCTGCTGCATCTGCATCATGCGCTGACGGCGGAGTTCCGCAAGTTCCTCTTCTCCCATTCGATTCACCTTTTCTTGACTGTCGATTCAGTGCTTTGGAGTCTGGGCGCCGCCTTGACTGCATCATCTTTTAAGGAATATGCGATGCCGTCGAGGAACTTGCGTCCCTTTGCCGATACCGCTCTGCCTGCCGGGACCTTTTCGATAAGTCCGGCGGCTTCGAGCTGCTGCATGACTTTTCTTGCGATACTTCCGCTTCCTTTTCTGAAGTGGGACGGTTTGCTGCCGTTGTCCTGCATGCCGCCGTAGACGGTCCGCATGCGCTCGACACCTAACGGGCCGTCGACGTAGATCCTACGAAGGACGGCTGCGGCGCGAACATACCACCACTCTGGGTTCTCCGGTGGCATCTGTTTGTGTACTCCCGTTTTTGCATACTCTGCCCAAGGTGGAGCATCAATTTCAGAAACTACTTTCAGTTCTTCAGCAACCTTGTTGATCAGAGTGCCTGCCGGGATGTCAAATACTGTAGTCATAGTTGACAAACCTCACTGTAAGCCGCGTGCCTCTCGGCACGATTTGTTATGGACACAGCCTATAACGATGACATTAACAGTGTGTATTCATTCGATTCGGGGTAATATATAGTTTGCTTATACGGAAAAAGTGTTCCATTCCGGATCAAGTCAGAATCGAATCATTATTTCATTCCTTTCACAGGCGGAGTCGTCACTGCGGAAGCTCCGCAATCGCTGTTCCGGCAGTATTCCCGCATCACCTCACTGATGATAGATAATCTAAATAATAGAGCGCGTCTAAATTATAACAATATGACTGAGCTGAAGATCGGTCAGACCGTACGGTATTCACGCACCGGAACGGTCGGCAAGATCGTATCCGTCTCTGAACACGACGGGACCGTCTATGCCGAGCTAGATTCCACCGGCCTGCTGTACTGTGCTAGCCAACTGGTTGAGATCGCGGAGATGGCGCACACCATCAAGCAGGAGAAGAACATCCGGAAAGAGACCGCCGAGGAGCTGGCACGCCAGAATGCCGTCAGCGAGTCCGCATGGCTTTCCGTCGACAACAGCTGTGAAGGGGGCGGATAATCCCAGCCGTGTTCTTCCTGCAGCGTGAGCAGCCAGCAGAAGAAAATAGTCAAGAGGATTGAATAACTTTGAGCGACCCTACTATACCGAATGTAAATATCGGCGTCGTCGGCCATGTCGACCACGGCAAGACGACCCTCGTCGGTCAACTGACCGGTTCCTGGACCGATCGTCACAGCGAAGAGCTGAAGCGCGGTATCTCTATTAGACTGGGATATGCCGACGCGACATTCTATTACTGTAAGAAATGCAAGGTGTGGCAGCTAACTGACACCTGCGCTAAATGTGGCGCCAGGCTGGAACCGGTCCGCTCCATCTCCTTCGTCGATGCACCCGGCCATGAGACCCTGATGGCGACGATGCTGTCTGGTTCGGCGATCATGGACGGCGCGATGCTGGTCATCGCCGCCAACGAACCCTGTCCGCAGCCGCAGACCAAGGAGCACCTGATGGCGCTCGAACTCACTGGCATCAAGAATATCCTCATCGTCCAGAACAAGATCGACGTCGTCCCGCAGAAGCAGGCGTTGGAGAACTACAAGCAGATCAAGGCGTTCGTCAAGGGCACTGTCGCCGAGAAGGCGCCGATCATCCCGGTCTCTGCCCAGAAAGGCATCAACTTCAGCCAGCTGCTCGAAGCGCTCATCACCGTCATCCCGAACACCGATCGTGACACCGCGGCAAGTCCGGTGATGTTGATTGCCCGCTCCTTCGATGTCAACCGGCCCGGATGCTCCTGGAAGAATATCAAAGGTGGTGTCGTCGGCGGCTCGCTCATCTGCGGTGAGTTCCACGAGGGAGATGATATCGAGATCCGCCCGGGACGGCAGTACATCTCCGAGAACAAGTCCAAATGGGAGCCGATCGTCACCAAGATCACGTCCATGAACAAGGCCTCGCACAAGGTGTCCGTCGCGACGCCCGGAGGGCTTGTCGCCATCGGTACCAAGCTCGATCCAGCGATCACCAAGAGCGACACGCTGGTTGGCCAGGTAGTCGGCGTCCAGGGCAAGCTCCCGCCGGTATGGGACAAGATGAAGTTTGAGGTGCAGCTGATGGACCGTGTGGTGGGTTCCGCCGCCGAGCTGCACATCGATCCGCTGCGCATCAAGGAGCCGCTGATGCTTTCCGTCGGCACTGCCGTGACGGTAGGGGTCGTCGTAGCCGCTAAGAAGAACATGGCGGTGGTCGTCCTCAAGCGTCCGGTCTGCGCCGAAGCGGGAGCCCGCATCGCCATAAGCCGCCAGGTCGGCGGCCGGTGGCGCCTTATAGGAATGGGTGTCCTCTGCGAGTAAAGGTCATTCTGGACACCAATGCGCTCATGATGCCGCTGGAGTTTGGCGTCGACCTCTTCGGAGGCCTGACCGAACTTCTCGGCGCCTATGATCCGTTGGTGCTCGCTGAGGTAGTGTACGAACTGCGCGACCTTACCAACGGCAGTGGAAAGAATTCCGCTGCTGCACGGTTCGGATTGACCGTTGCCTCCCGTTGTGGGCTTATTCCGGAAGTTGATGAGGAGATTCCGGTCGACGACAAGGTCGTCAGGCGGGCAGAAGAGTTTAATGCTGTTGTCGTCACAAATGATAAAGAATTGCGGAAAAAACTCTTAGATAAGAGGATACCTGTTGTAGGTCTGCGTTCACGAAGCAGATTAGAGCTGATTGGAAAATAAGTGAACCTGGTACCATGTATTACAAATTGAAATTAAACGATAAAGTCAGAGTCCCGCCGGAGAGAATGGGGGACGAACTCAACACCGTCATTCTTGACGAGCTGCAGGAACAGTTCGAGGGGAGTGTTGACAAGGAGATGGGCATTTTCATCGCCGTCACCGGCGTCGACCGCATTGGCGAAGGCGAAATCGTCTATAGCGACGGCGGTATCTACTACGACGTTGACTTCGAGGCGGTTGTCCTCCGTCTCGAGCTGCAGGAGATTGTCGAAGGAGTCGTCGTTGAAACCACCAGTTTTGGCGCGTTCGTCTCTCTAGGGCCGATCGATGCGATGCTCCAAATGAGCCAGATTTCCGACGAATACATCGACTACGATGAGAAGAACTCCCGCCTGGTCTGCAAGGACTCCGGCCGTCACCTCGGGGTCGGCGACACTGTCCGCGCACGGGTGGTGGCTTTGTCCCTGAATGAGCGCGACCCCCGCGAATCCAAGATTGGCCTTACCATGCGCCAGCCGGGTCTCGGTACCATCGACTGGATTGAGGAGGAGCGTGAGAAGGAAGCGAAGAGTGGCGCCGACAAGAGGAAGGCGAAGAAATAATGGTAGCAAAACGCGCCTCCCAGAAGAAACTCCCGCAGGCATGTCGGAACTGCCACAAGGTTCTTGAACCAGACAAGATCATCTGTCCGGAATGCCAGGGCATGGCTCTGACGACCGAATGGTTCGGGTATCTCGTCATCATCGACTCCCGCCATTCCGACGTCGCTAAGAAGATGAACATCGAATACAACGGACGCTACGCATTAAAGGTCCGCTGATGCTAATTTTACCAGAGAAATGCCGGAGGAACCTCAGTGTGTCCTTCGGCACGCTTTTCCCTGTTTTTGAGGTCCTCGTCCCGAAACTCAGGAGATGCCGTTTCTGTGCAGTGGGTGACGTCGTCACCCGCAACGCGCTGCAGGCAGGACTTGTGCCCGAGATTGCCGTCATCGATGGCATCACGCAGCGTGGCACCCAGATCTCACTTGAAAAAATCTATACGAACGAGTACATGGTCGAAAACCCTGCCGGAACGATCACTGACGATCTGGTGGCCGTGCTGAGGGATTCGGCGGTACACACGCCTGCGCTGGTCACGGTCAGGGGAGAAGAGGACCTGGCGCTTCTGCCACTCATAACCATGATCCCCGACGGCTGGCACGTCATCTACGGCCAGCCGGGACAGGGTACGGTCCTCTGCGAAGTGGACGGTCCGCTCCGGGAGAAGATCTACCGGATCCTGGCCGAATTCGAGCGGAAGGACTGACCGGCATTTAGCTGGAACAATTTCTATTTCAACCGACCGTTCCAACCCCCTAGAATCTCATGTATGCAGCAGGTGGTTAGTCAATACAATTAAATAGGGATGGTGCGAATAGATAAAGGATACTGATGGAGATTCAAATCACCTCTAACACCAAAAATGAGCTCCTGAGCCGCAGCGAGCTCGCATTCACCGCTACCTACGATGGGGAAACCCCGTCTCGCAAGGACATCGGCGCAAAGATCGCGGTGCTGCAGAATGCACCGGTTGAGAACGTTGTTCTCTCCCCGCTTGCAACCCGTTTTGGACAGAGAGTCGTCACTGGCATCACAAGAATCTACGACTCCTTGTCAGCCCTCAAGGAGACCGAGAATTCCTACCTGATCACCCGCAGTGAGCCCAAGGCAAAAGTAGAGAAGTAAGGTTAAATCATGGCAACTAAGAAACCGGTAAAGAAGGAAACACCAAAACGTAGAGCTCTCTACAACGTCGACAAGGAAGGAAAGGCAACCCCGACCCACAAGACCTGCCCGAAGTGCGGCGCAGGTGTCTTCCTTGCGGAACACAAGGACAGATTCTCCTGCGGCAAGTGCGGATACACTGAGTTCAAGCAATAAATACATCAACAATCATGCCCGAAAAAAGGGTCCTTGGCATTGAAGGGACAGCATGGAACTTCAGTGCCGCTGTTTTTGACAGCGATCTCGTTTGTCTGCATTCCGCGCCGTATACCCCTCCTTCAGGAGGTATCCATCCCCGTGAGGCTGCCCAACATCATGCGGCGGTGGCCGCGGACGTTCTTGCAAAAGTCATCTCCGAGACGAGCGGCCCGATAGACGCGGTCGCATTTTCCATCGGTCCTGGTCTCGGTCCATCGCTTCGCACGGCAGCGACCGCTGCGCGATCACTCGCCATCAAGCTGGATGTGCCGCTCATCGGCGTCAACCATTGCGTCGCCCATGTTGAGATCGGCCGGTGGTACACGAAGTTCAAGGACCCAATCGTGCTCTACACATCGGGTGCGAACACCCAGGTCATCGGATTCCTGAATGGTAGGTACCGGATCTTTGGCGAGACGCTGGACATCGGACTTGGAAACGCTCTCGACAAGTTCGCCCGCAGCCACAACCTGACGCATCCGGGAGGACCGCTCATCGAAAAGCTCGCAAAGGAGGGATCCTTCATCCATCTGCCGTACACGGTCAAGGGCATGGACCTCGCGTTCTCTGGCCTGATGACCGCCGCAAAGGAGGCGTCGGCACGCGGAGAGAGGATGGAGGATGTCTGCCACTCGTTTCAGGAAAATGCGTTCGCCATGTGCGTCGAGGTGACTGAACGTGCGCTGGCGCATACTGGCAAGGACGAGGTGGTGCTGGTAGGTGGCGTCGGCGCAAACCAGCGGTTGCAGGACATGCTGCGCATCATGTGCGAGGAACGCGGTGCACGGTTCAGAGCACCGCCGCGGCAGTACATGGGCGACAACGGCGCGATGATCGCCTATACCGGCCGCATCATGCTGGAAGCTGGATCCACCATTTCCATCGCGGATTCGGCGGTCAATCTGCACTACCGTTCTGACCAGGTTGCAGTCACCTGGCGCGACGATGCGGGAGACCTGTTCGCCCCGGGCCAATCGGAGACCGCGGAACGCGGGGCAGAAGCCGCAGTATCTCTTACGGGCGCCGACGCCGTCAAGACACGTTTGTCAAAGGGATACCGCGAACCGGCGCTTGATGCTGCACTGATTGCTGAGCGGACGAAAGCTGAAGCGCGGTGCATCGCGTTCGCGAGACGCGCGGGTGTGCCAGTTCCAGTCATCCGCGACGTGACGGCGTCCGTGATCACGATGGAAAAGATCGAAGGCGACGTCCTGAAATACGTCATCAACACCGACTACGCGAAGGCTGCGGGAATCACCGTCGGCCGGCTGCATCAGGCGGGTCTGGTCCACGGCGACCTGACGACATCCAACATGATCTGGCGTGCACCTTATGTATATCTCATTGACTTCGGCCTGGCGCAGCTGACGACTGAGCTGGAACCGCGCGGCGTCGATCTCCATGTGCTGTTCCAGACGCTCGAAAGCACGACGGAACACCCGGAGGAACTGAAAGAGGCGTTTATTGCCGGCTATTCGTCCGTGTTTTCTGGCACCGCCGAGGTGCTTGACCGTGAACACGAGATTGAGCTGCGGGGGCGGTACCTGTGATCACCGTCGTCACCTTGAATAAGGGAAAGGCCACCGAGATCGCCGCCTTCTTCACTGGTATCACCAAAATCGACTCGGTGCCGCTCGATCTGGTTGAACCGCAGGCGGAAACACTAGAGGAGATAGCGCAGGTGAAGGCAAAACAGGCGTATGCCGAACTGAAACGTCCGCTCATCGTCGACGATACTGGCCTATTCATTGAGGAGCTGAACGGTTTTCCCGGCCCCTACGCGGCTTACGTCCAGGGTACTGTCGGCAATGCTGGTATCCTGGCATTGATGAAGGGAAAGGAGAACCGCACTGCGTACTTCAGGACCGTGATTGCCTATGCCGACGAAAACGGTATACAGTGCTTCTCCGGCAGCGTGGCGGGTGTCATCGCGGATGCTCCGCGCGGATGTTCCGGATTCGGCTATGACTCAGTCTTCGAGGTCGGAAACCGGACGCTCGCCGAGATGGAAATGGCCGAAAAGAACGCAGTATCGCACCGTGCGCGGGCCCTTGCGGTCTTCAGGGCATGGTATACGGGTCAGCACAATGGTTAATATAACAGATCGCGTATAAAATTAACACGAAAATATCAAGGTGGTATATGTCATGAGATTTCCAGAAGCAGAAGCAAGGACCCTTAATGTGAGGGTGTGTATGAAATGTAACGCACGCAACGCAGTCCGTGCAACCCACTGCCGCAAGTGCGGATCCACCGATCTCCGCCCGAAGAACAAAGAGATCAAGACCGTCTAAATTCTTCCCCTTTTCTTTTTTTATTCAGAAACCCGATTTTCCGCGCTACATATGAATTCAGTAACCACAAGTATCTTTTCGAGTTCACGATCTTCGTATTCAGCGCGATCTTCATCTGCAACATCGCCATCGACCGTCAGATGTCTTGGCTGGTCTATCCGATCTGCACCCTGGTGTTCGGCTTGGGCGTGATCATTCCACTCATTTACGGCGGAAAACATGGACTCACGCTGTCCCTGGGACTGCTCACCGCGCTGGTGCTGCCGTGCTTGCTCTTTCTGGAGTTTTGGATGGGAACATCAGGCTGGGCCGTGCCGATCGCATTTCCCGATGACGTTCGTGGCCCTCCTCTACGTCTGGTCGGCCTACTTCATCCTGAAGAGGGGAAAGAACATCTGGGGCAAGATAGCACTCCTTATCTCCGTCGGCGTCTCGAAGTTCGCGGTGTTCCCGTGGGGATGGATCACCGCTGGTTCCGCGATCGCGTTCTTCCTTTTCCTGCTGCTTATCACTGCTGAAGAACTTACCGATTTCGCCTTCGGCATGCTCACCGTCTTTGCGGAACTGTCGCTTGTCGTTGAGGGAGACCCGCTCTTTTCGGCGATTGATGCCGATGATGCGTCGCCGGTATTCACGACCATTTCTGCAAAGTTTGCGCAGCAGTATCCGATGCTTACCGAGCCGCTTGCGGTGTTCAGCTCGACTGAAGACTTCCTCGGCTTCTACCACTATGGAGAGGCCGTCGTGCCGACGAAGACGACGCCTGGATACGGATCAGGGATGCGACGGTCGCTGGAGAGCTTGGCATCGGCGCCAAGGTCAGCACCGCACGGTCATCTATGTGTTTACGGAGGACTGGGCGGATAAACTGTATGTTATGCGGGTCTGCGAGGTGTTGAAAAACATCGGATTCGCCGACTACATCGGCTACAAGCGCAACATCGACACCTATGCTGGCGAATACCGCAAAAAAGGCAAACACGTGATGTACTATTCCGTATAACTTTTTTGAAAAAATGAAATTTTAGTGTTTCCCAGGCAGCGGCTTTGCGACCGCTACACCTAGGATATCCTTTGCGCCACTGAAGATCTCGCGGGCGGCAAGGGCAAGACCGAGCGATGCCGCCCATTCATCGAAGACGGCGACTGGTTTGTTTAGCAGAGCTGAGATCTCGTCAGCGAGTTCCGGTGCCAGGCTTCCCGCGAGTGCGACCGACGCCTGTGGATTGAGCATCAGGAGTGATGCGCATTCCATGGCGGCCCACATGGCGACCGTGGGGATCCGGTACTTCTCCTCCATATGGTGAGAGACTCCCGCATGGGTGAACGCCTCGTTCGCCGTCAGTTCGCCGTTGTCCACCTTTCTGATGGCATCGACATCGAGTGCGCCGTGCTGGGTGCCGGGGGCGAACACGCAGGCATCGAATGCTCCCACGATCCTGTTCTGAGAGACCAAGAGCGAGACCGTGTTCGAGCTGATGTCGGATACCACAAAATTGTCTTCTTTGAGTTTCTGTTTAACCAGGTAGGCGATACCGATCTTTTCCGGACTGGTCTGGTGCGAATATATCTTGAAACGGGGGTCGGTGTCGGAACCGCGGTGGACACCCGGGAAGGCGACCGCCAGCAGCGATGATGCTGCAATGGTGTCAAATACCTTCGTCCCCCCTCCGATATGTTTTCCGGCGCCGTCCTGCGTGACGACCCCGCGGTTCTTCAGCGCCTTCACGTCGGTTATCTTCGTGAAGTTGTCACCCATCGAGTAACAGAGTGCGATGCCTTCGATCTCATCCAGCGGACAGAGCTTCTCGAGCAGCACAACGTCGAAGTCCTTCGCCTCTTCGCGGGTTATTTTGAAATGGTCTCCGTTGTCGGCGGAGAACCGCAGTGACATCGTCCCGTGATCAATCCCGATAAACATGAAAATTATGTATGTTCTTCCTCAATATATTAGTTGAATAGCTGAAGAGACATACTACGATGTTTTAAACATGCCGCGACCGCTTCAGCGGACGATGTCAAGAAATCCTATATAGTGCTGGTTAAGCAGTATCATCCGGACAAAGCGGAAGGTGACGAGGAAAAGCAGGACCGCTACAACGAGATTCTCTGAAGATCATGGAGATCTGTGGCTCCCTCTCCGATCCGAGAAGAAAGCCGCCTATGACGAGGAGATTGCGGCGACCCGCAAGGAAAGCTTCCGCTGAAGGCCACAGGCGAGCGTGTCACCGTCAAGGTGTACCCCGGGGTCCAGCGATACCGCATCGAAGGAAAGAGCGTGCCGGTGGAAGGCGGTAAGAAACGGGGTGGCCTCTATGTCAATATCAAGATCCTGCCGGAAGACGGCTGAAAACTCGACGAAGAGACCAACGCCTTCGTCCATGTCATGGCGAGACCCGCAAAGGTGGCGGAGAAGGAAGGATATCGTCATCGTTGCTGATGTCGTCGAGAAGAAGAGACTGTTCGGTCTCTTCAAAAAATAAATATTTTTAAATTATTTTCAAGTTCCGTTGTTCCAGGAACCCATGTATTCTATTTGTTCGGCGGTAAGATCATCAAGGCCTGCACCGACGGATGCCAGTTTCAGCTTGGCGATGAATTCGTCGATGTCGGTCGGCACATGGTGGACACCGGCTTTCAACTCATTTCCGTGCCTGGCGAGGTATTCGACCGACAGTGCCTGGACCGAGAAACTCAGGTCCATGACCTCGATTGGGTGACCCATTCCCTTCGGTGTCGAGAGGTTGACCAGTCTGCCTTCCGCCAGCAGGTGGACCTTTTTTCCGTCGATCAGATAGGTATCGATGCCGTCGCGGTGCTCGACGGAGGACGCATGTTTGTCGAGCCAGGGGATCTCGATCTCGTTGTTGAAATGGCCAGCATTGCAGACCAGTGCACCGTCTTTGAGGAGCGGGAAATGCTCACCCGTGATGATCGAACAGTTTCCGGTCGTCGTGATGAACAGGTCGCCGAGCGGTGCCGCATTGACCATCTTCATGACATCGAATCCGTCAAAGTGCGCTTGCAGAGCACGGTGTGGATCGACTTCGGTCACGATGACACGGGCGCCGAGGCTACGTGCCTTGGTGGCGATTCCTCTGCCGCAGTAGCCGTATCCAGCGACAACGAGATGTTTGCCAGCAACGAGACAGTTCGTGGTCAGCATGATGGATGCCAGAGCGCTTTCACCGGTACCGTGGATGTTGTCGAAGTAGTGTTTTATCGGGGTGTCGTTGACAGCGATCACTGGGAACTCGAGCTTACCTTCGGCTTCCATCGCATGCAGCCGGTGAATGCCGGTGGTCGTCTCCTCGCAGGCGCCGATGATCTGCGGTATGCAGTCGCGGCGGACGGTGTGGACGCGGTTGATAAGGTCCATGCCATCGTCAATCGTGAGCGTCAGCTTGGAGTCGAGCACTTTGTCAATCGCCGCATAGTATTCCTCGGTGGTGCATCCACGTTTCGCAAAACAGGGAATACCGCCGAGACGAAGTGCCTCCGCAACATCGTCCTGGGTCGACAGCGGGTTGCAGCCGGTGATATAGACGTCGGCGCCGCCTGCCGCGAGCGTGCGGACGAGGCATGCGGTTTTTGCCTCCACGTGCAGAGCCATGCCGATGCGGTGATCGGCGAGCGGCTTTTCCTCCTCGAACCGCTTTCTGATGGCCTGCAGTACGGGCATGTACTGGTATGCCCACTGAATCTTCTGTTCTCCGGTATGTTTCATACTCTATAGTTAGGCGGTGCAGGATAATAGATATTGTTAAAAAAAGAGGTTAGTCGGTCTTGTCCTTGAGATTGACGTAATCGGTCTTGTTCATCTTGGTTCGCGGCATTTCATGCAGAGTCGAGACATTCTTCGGATAGCCGCCCATTACGGTCTCGACCATGGGCAGTTCCTCGTCTTTGAGGTACAGGTACATCCACCCGAACATGGTCGGTACGGCGGGAACGGTGTCGATGGTCGCCATCATGCGGCCGTAGGTTATGGGGAAATTCGGGGAAAAAGAATGTTAGAACTTGGTGACGATGGTGACGATGTCACCGTCTACCACCTCGTGTTGGAGACCGACCTTCGCCGCGTCGTGCTTGACCGATGGCCCCCAGATCTTGGCGTAGCGGAACTGTTCGACAAAATCTCGGTGCAGGCGCCGGCAGATGTCTTCGATTTTCGTGCCTTTGCGCATAATCATCGGCTCGTCCATGTCAGCTTCATGCCCATACGGTTTGAGGTAAATGCGGATGAATCCCAGATAGTCGTAGATAGTGTCCTGCAGCTTTTCGATGTTGTAGGAGGCGTGGGCGGAGATCATGATGGGGTTGACGCCGTACTTCTGCCGCATATGATCCTCGACCTCCTTGCGCTGCTGCGGCGTAATCAGGTCGACCTTGTTGATGGCGATGAACGCCGGAATGTACATGCGATAGCCCATCATGGTGTCGACGATGTCGTCCTGCGTGATGTCCTTGCCGCGGCAGAGCACGTCGGCGTTCATGATCTTGTTTTCGGCGAGGATGGCGCGGATTTCCTCGATGTTGACCTTGGAGGCGCCTACTGTATGCAGATGGATACCGCCAGCCGATGTCTTCTTGATGGTGATATCCGGTTTCTTCCGGTTGATCCGGATACCCGCGTCATAGAGTTCGTGCATCAGGACGTCGATGTGGGTCACATTGAAGACATCTCCCAGAATGACGATGACATCCGCAGTACGGACGACGGCGATGATCTCCTTTCCGCGGCCCTTGCCCATGGCTGCGCCGGCAATCAGACCCGGAATATCCAGGATCTGAATCTTCGCACCCTTGTATTTCATGAGACCCGGAACCACGGTAAGCGTCGTAAAGGCATAGGAGCCGGTCTCGCTTTCGGCGCCGGTCAGCCGGTTGAGCAGGGTGGACTTACCGACGGATGGGAATCCGACCAGGACGATGGTACCATCTCCACTCTTCTTGACCGCGTAGCCTTCTCCACCACCGACTGACTTGATGGCCCGCATCACGGCGTCATCCTTCAGTTTCGCGATCTTCGCTTTCAGGCGTCCGATATGCTGCGATGTCGCTTTATTGTATTTGGTATTGCGTATCTCGTCCTCGAGTGCACGGATTTCCTCTTCTATACTCGGCATAAAGTAATTATACTAATTGGTGCTTGCAGTAGATAAAGATCTGTAGAAACGGACCGGTTTTCAAGAAATAGAGGTGTGGGAACTGAATGAAAATCTTGATGTTGTCGATGACCCGGCCCGGTGTGCCGATTACCACCTGGACGTGGTCGAGAGCGCACGAAGCTGCCATTCGATCGCCTAACCGTCGTAGATCGTCACAAAGAACTCTTCCATCGTCTGGGTTGTCAGTTCATGCGTCGGAGAAAGAACTATCTCCTGTACGTTTCTGTTCTCCGGATCAAGCTTCTCGATGATCGGTATCGCAAACTCCGCCGTTTTTCCCGTCCCCGTTTGTGCCTGTTCGGTAACGTCTTTCCTCGCGAGGATCTGCGGAATCGCCATTAGATGGATCGGCGTCGGTTCCTCAAATCCCATGTCACTGATTGCCGAGAGCAACTCTCCGAAAAGTGCGAAATCCCTGAATGATTTGGTTTTTTCCTCCATTGTGTCTATACTGTAAACTGTTTGAACAATGATGTTTCTGAACATCAATCATTTGATTTGGGAGAGGAAGATCTGACTGACTTTCTTCGGACAGATGCTTTGAAAAATCAGGATGAGTGGCTTTCAAAAATGATTTTTTTCCTTCCAATCTTGATTTGTTGTTTGTCGTAGCAAACAGACAAGGAGCACACACAAAATTTCGCAAATGGCAAAAAAGGAAAAGGGTGAATTGTTTACTCGATGACGATCGCCGGCTTGAACGGCAGCGACGATTTCGCCTTCGGGTTCTCAAAGGTGTCGGCGGAGACGATCTCGACCGCGAGACCAGATTCCTTTTCGAGGAAGTCTTTTGCGGCGGAGAAGATCGCGGCCTCGTCGATACCCTCGGCGATTACGGCCACCTGTTCAGGCGGCAGTGAGTGGATGAGCTTTACGGTCTGCAGGGCGGCGTCGGTTGCAGCCTTGCCGTGGGCACGGATGTCTGCGTTCGCCAGAACCATCTTGACGACGTTGCGCTTGTCCTCGGCCTTGGCGACGATGTTGAACACGTCCTGCTTCCATGCTGGCGAGAGAATCAGCGTTACCTTCTTCGCGTCGATTTGGACGAGCTTCATGATGGATTGGATATCCTCGAGCGTGCGCTGGAGCAGTTCTTCGGAGATCTCGACCTGCTTGTTGATCTTCGCTTCGTCGGCAACCGGCCAGGACGTGAAGGAAACGAGTCCTTCATGGCCGGTCTTCTTCCACAGCGCCTCCGCGGTGTACGGAATTACCGGAGCCATCAGGCGGATCCATTCGGACATGACTTCCTTAATCACGGCGCCTGGTGCCCCGTCGGCAAGCCGTCGGCGGTACCAGGCAAGGTCGGAGACCACGCCGTTGTAGGCTTCCTGCAGCGCCTGCCGGGTCTGGAACGCGGTAAAGCACTTGGTCACCGCGGCGATCCGCTGCTGCATGCGGGAGACGAGATAAGCGTCGATCGGAGTGCTACCGGATGCGGACTTGGCATCAAGCACGAGCTGCCACATGCGCTCGATCTGTTTCTTGACCGGCAGGACCAGCTCGTTTCTCCAGTCGAAGTCCTGCCACGGTTCGGCGGATCCCACTAGGAACATACGGACGGTATCCGCGCCGAACTCGTTGGCCGCATCCTCGAGTAGGAACACGTTTCCTTTGGATGAGGACATCTTCATGCCGTTCAGTAGCCCCATGCCGAACACGGCCATGCCTTTCGGCTGAAGGTTGTCCGGGAAGATGGCGCGGTGGTGAAACATCTGGAACGTCAGGTGATTGGAGATCAGATCCTTCGCGCTGAATCGATAGTCGTACGGGTACCAGTAGAGGAACTCGGAACGCAGGTCCTTCAGGGTTGCCTCGTCGACCAGCAGGCTCTTCGGGTCGCCTTCTCCGAGGAAGATGTAGTCGAAGACGGCGGGCGTCAGCTTCTCCGGAGCAATCTTGACGATCTTGTAAGAGATGGTGTAGTACGCCATGTAGATGGTCGAATCTGAGAGTGGTTCGAACAGCCATTTCGGATCCCACGGAACATGGGTGCCGAGACCTACGCGGCGGGAGCATGGCCATTCGCGCAGCCAGTCGATGGTGTGCTCGAACTCGGAGCGTACCTCTGGCGGAACCAGTTCAACCTTCGGCATGATATCATGGACCTGTTTCTTCCATACGGGGTCGCCATAGTTGATGAACCATTGGTCGTCGAGGATATTGACGTAGACGCGGTTGCCGCAGCGGCAGATGACGCGTTTCTGGCTCATTTCGTGGAAAATGATGGACCTATTCGCTGTGAACTCCTCGGTGACCTCTTCACGCGCCTGCCGGACCGATTGTCCCACATGCCTGCCGCATCTGTTGTTGAGCTTTCCCCTCAAGAACTCGGTGGTGTAGAGCTTCTGGGTGAGCTCGTCCATCCGCGGGTCGTTCTGGTTTGGGATCTTGTTCTTCTCGACGATGTCGCGGGCAGGGACCTCGCCGTAGCCCGGAACGGTGAACAGTGTGATCGGTTGGATGTCGGTGTATTTGCCCTGTTGCTGCAGGTCGCGCAGAGCGATGTAGTCGTACGGTGCGTGGGCTGGAACGCACATGACCAGACCCGAACCCATGTCCGGGTCGACGAAGGTCGCCGGGAGAATAGGGACTTCCTTGCCGGTGTACGTGCTGACGGTCTTCTTGTCGATCAGTTCCTTGCCGGAGACGGTACCGAGCTCTTTTACTTTATGCTTCTGCATTCGCAGCTTCTCGGCCGCCTCCTTCGAGATGATCCATTTCCTGCTGTCGACCTCCGCCTTGAGATATGTGGTCTCTGGGTTCGCCCACAGGTTCGTGACACCGAAGATGGTCTCCGGGCGCAGGGTGGCGCACGGGATCTCGAATTCGCCGAACGTGAACATGACGAAGACGTAGTGCATGATATCAGCGGTGTCTCCTTCTAGCAGATCGTGGTCGCCGACCGGTTGGTTACAGCTCGGACAGTAGCGGACCGGATAGTCGCCTTTCTGGACTTTGCCCTGGTCGTGGACATGGGAGTACTGCCATTCGATGAATTTGCTGTACTGCGGGCTGATGGTCGTAAATTTGCGGCGCCAGTCGATCGACAGACCCAGCTGCTGCATGACTCGCTGGTATTCTTCCGCGAAGTAGTTGACGATGACAACAGGGTCGGTAAACTTCTCCAGGGTCGCCGGCGGTACGCGGTAGAAGTCGCCATAGAGTCTCATGGTCTTCTCATCCTTCTTGGCGATACGCTTGGCGATACTCAGGACCGGTGCTCCGGTGACGTGGAAAGCCATCGGAAACAGTACCTGTTTTCCCTGCATTCTCCAGAACCGCGCCGCCACATCGGGGATGATATATGTTCTGCCGTGGCCAACATGCATTGCTCCCGACGGATACGGGAACGCGACGTTCACGTACAGTTTGTCCTTGGTTGGATCGGGATTCGATTCGAACTGCGGAATCCAGGTCTTGCGGATCTCCGGTTCGATTTCGCTCATTATCAGATTTTCAGTCATTATTTACACATTTTCCTTGTGATATTCAGTCTATCGGCTTGAGTTTCAGGTCCTCGCCGGCACCGTAGCGGCGTATCATTGCCATCGCGATGCTCGAGTTGCGGGCAAGATGGATTTCGCCGCGGGCATCCACCGTTGCAGTAAAGAGGTACTCTTTACCGGAGAACAGGTCGACGATCTTGCCGGTGTGTTCCGGACAGATGATCGACAGCTGCTTCTTCTCGTTCCTGATCTTGAATCCGGGCCCACGCGTTCCGGCTGGTTCCGGTGTCAGGACTTCATCGAACAGAGACTCCCTCCCCGGCAGTTCCGATAGCGGGCGAACATCGATGCCGACGCCAACCTTATTGACGACGGATGCGATATTCTTGCCGGCCTTGCCGATCGCCGCCGGCACATCCTCGTCCTCGATATAGACTGCCGCCTTGGTGTCGGAGATCATGCGGACCACGATCTCGCCTCCCGTGAATCGGCAGATCTCGTTCTGGATCTCCTTCTCCAGAACGACCCATGACGGATTGTCCGCGGAGACCTCGAAAGATGGCATCGAGTGGATCGGGGGTGCCGCATGACCATCATCCGCATCATCTTTGGGTTCGGCTGTTTCCTCATCATTTCCGACGAGTTCCGGCTCGGTTGCCTTCTCTGGTTTCTTCTGCAGTTTTTCCGCCGGCTGTTCCTTCACGTCGGCAGCGGCGGCCTTTGCGGCGGCTTCCCGAACGGTCTCGACGGTCTTCATCGGCGGGACCTGGACCAGGCCGGTCGCCGGGGTCACCATGGTTTCTCCCTCGTACCGGAACGCCTCGGCGATGGTCTCTGCGGTATTGATATTGGTCAGACGGACGATCGGACGCACCTGTGGATCGCCGATCTGCTCGAGCACCTTGGGCACACCAAAGCCGATCGAGATGTTGTAGATCGCGGAGATGTCGCCAGTCCGGACAAACACCATGGTCGAGACGATCTGCGGAATCAGGTTAAGGTCGATGAGGCTGGCGAGGCGGATGAGTGCGTCGAGCGCCGACTTCGCATGCAGGCCGCCGATGACCTTGATGCCCGAAAGACGCAGGTCGGCGAAGACCGCGAGTTCCTCGCTGCGGCGCATCTCGTCGAAGACGATGTAGTCCGGACGCAGAAGCGTCAGGACTTCGCCTGCTGCCGCGATGCTTCCGTCAAGCGACGTGTACTGCGTGATCTTATCGCTTACCATCAGGTCGCGGGGGGATTCGATGGTTTTGACGATGAAGTTTTCGCCAGAAAGGTAGGTCGCAATGTTTTGTTCGAGCGTGGACTTGCCCGATCCCGGGGTTCCCACGACCAGCAGGCCGGAGGAGTCCTTCAGCCGGTCTTTGAGGGCGGCGGCAAAGTTGTAGGACTCGAACGAAACTTGGCGGGTTGGCCGGGTAATTGTGACCTCCATACCATCGGAAAACGGCGGCCGGGTAATTGTGACCCGCATTGACCCAATCTGGGACACGGTCACGCCCGGCAGTTCCACCTCGACAAATCCGTCCGGATGACGCTTGGCGCGCTCCAGGCATTCCTGGGCGATGGTAAGTAGCTCGTACTCGGTGCACGGACTTTCGCGGATGGTCACGAGCTTGGACTCCTTGATGTTTCCCTTGCGTGCGTAGGGGGGGACACGCTCCTTCAGGTACACCGCGAAGGTGTTCTCGTCGAAGAACTCATCGATGAGCATCGGAGCGAAGTTGTCGCGGGTCTCTGGTTTGAGGAAGACGACCTCCAGCCCTTTGGCCTTGGCGACCTGGGACTGGACATAGTCGCTCGTCAGGAAGACCGCATGCTTGTCGATGGCGACCTGTCTGATGATGGAGTCGATCTCGCCGCCGCTCGCCAGTTTGACCTGGTCAAGATTTGGGCGGACGCCGCAGTATTTCAAAACAATCTTTCCGTCTGCGGCAAGGTTGCAGAGCTTCTGCAGTTCAGTGAGACCTGAAAATCCGATCTCACGCCCCTGATTTGCCTGTGCTTCGAGTTCAGCAACGACTGCCTCAGGTATTATTATCGTTGCGCCGACATATTCCCCCTTCTTGATCAGGGCGGTGATGTGGCCGTCTATGACGACACTGGTATCTGGTACGACTATCATATGATATTCACTACTGGCTTTTTCCCGTATCGGTAATGTATGGAATCGGGTTCGGTCAATAGCTCCATTAATTATTTGTTGTATATAGGTAAAAAAACAGATGGTGTCCAGGGGGAAAAATGGTCGAAATCATCCGGAATCAGGAGATTTTTTGTGGCACGCGAAGACTGCGCCGCACTCTGTTCCACTGTCCGATTCATGCGTTCGTCCTGCTGTTGATGTAGATGGCCAGACCCGGCACCAGGAACAGCCTCACGATCATGACGCCGTTGACTGCGACGGCCGGAAGATCGCACTGGCCGGCCCAGTGTCTGTTGCGGAGACAGTAATCGGATTCCAAGGAAGTCTGCAGGAAAGAGATGAGGGATTATTTCGTCAGGTATGCCTTAAGTTTCGGCATCAGCTCGATCGTGTCGCGATAGCCATCTTGATAGAGGGTTTCGATCTTGTTCTGATCGAACTCCAGACGCTTGATGGTGACGGGTTTGTGCGGACGGATGACGAACACCTCTCCCTTCTTCTCGGCTTCGGCAATCTGGTCCAGCGCCTTGTTGTACCGGACATGGCGGGTACTGATCCTGAACACCAGTTTCAGGTGTAACAGATACCAGATGCCGAAGAACGGCGTCAGAATATTGAACTTCCGGCGGAACGTCGCATCCTGTGTCTGGACCATGACGATCTTTTTGCATCCGTCGTCGATTGCCCGCTGGATCGGCAGGGAGTCGACGATGCCGCCGTCAAGGTATTTGCGGCCGTCGATCTTGACCGGGCGGGAGATCACCGGCAGTGCCATAGTGGCCGCCAGGATATGGTAGTCGGCATCCATGTCCTTGACCACGAAATATTTCGATTCGGCGCTTCTGATATCGATGGCGCCGACGTAGAATCTGGACGGATTGTTGTTCGCGGTCTCGAAGTCATAGGGCTCGAGGTCGTGCGTCAGCGTCTTGAAGATGAACTCGATGCCGAACATGTTCCCAGTCTTGAGCAGACTGGAAAAACCGAAATAGCGCTTGTCGTGCGCATATTTGACGATGATCTTGCGTGCCCGGCCGAACTGCTTGGACAGGTAGGTGGTTGCATGACAGGCGCCGGAGGATACGCCGTAGACGCTCGCGAAATCCACATTGTTTTCGATGAAGGCGTCGATGACTCCTGCGGTATACGCGCCCCGCATTCCGCCACCTTCAAAGATTACTCCTGCGTCATACAACATGTGTGTATAGTTAAGGCAGGCGAATAGATATTAACTTGTTGGACGTTTTCGGCAGAAATGGTGTACATGTTGGAGAAAACTGTCTGAAAACAGGAAAGTAGCGAGGAATGGATTTGAACCATTGGTCTACGGGTTATGAGCCCGTCGGGATTTCCTGACTACCCCACCTCGCTTCCGGGAAAACAATCTCACCTGAAATGCTGACATGGGGATTCGAACCCCAGTAACCGGCGTGAGAGGCCGGTATGATTGGCCACTACACTATGTCAGCATCAGAAGTGCATAATAGTTTTAGTTTCGTCACTATTTATATTTGCCGTAATCCCATGTACGGCGCAAATCTAACCGTGGCACGCTCAAGCTCGACAACGTCACGATGTTTGTCCTCGACGAAGCCGACCGGATGCTGGACATGGGATTCTGTGACGACATCAATCGGGAAGGCCATGAGCACACCTTCTGCGACTAATCCTTCTTTTTTTCCTTGATTCAATCGAAACTGACATATTGCTTGACATCGTTGGTACGAACATATGGATCTGATACACAAGGATGGCGAACTGACGTTCGATGACCTGAACAGCTCCTGCAGGTCTTCAGCATCATCGTCAACGAGAAACAGGATGATGGCTACCACGTCGAGGTCATCGAATACTTCAAGAGCCTGAAGATACTGATCTTGATCTTCGACCACTACGACATCCGTGCGGGGGTCACCGAAATCAGTGGGATCCTCAAATCCTCAAAGGACCTCAAGTACATGGTCGAACTCGGCGATGAAGGAGGCAGGGGTACTTTCCATCAATTCACTCATCTGGAAGACCGATGACACCTATGCTGACATTGAGGAGAAACACGGCTCGTATATCCTGTTCGAGAACGGTACCTACGGTATCGTCCGGGCGCTGTCGATGCGCAGATCCGTGACTCTGTCGTAAAGGTATCCGAAGATTCGCCGGATATCGCGGCAAAGACCCTGTCTACGGTGGACGTCGCTATGATTGTGCAGCTCGTAGGTCCCTATTCCCGACACATGGACGATTAACACATGGACGATTATGATTACTACTACGTCAATATCTGGGAGAACGCGGCACTCCGTCTCCAGGCATTCATGTCATGAAGGCTTTCCTTTCTTTATCCCGTCTGTCGGACGGAATCCGCACAATCATTAATATAGGGGAGCACCAATAATACACAGTTTCATTTCGATGAAACGGGGCTCATATCCCTGACTGCGGGACGGACAATCAATATTGTTCTTGGAAACACCTTCCCTGAGTATTGTCCAGAGTGCAGGAATCGGACGGACTGAAAATGTTCGTCAAAACCTCAAAAATGGTGAACATAATTATGGATTTCAACTTATCCTTACGCAGAGCAATCAAGACAGGTGACGTCAAGCTTGGCTATAACACTGTCGAGAAGATTGTAGCAGAGAAGAAAGCAAAACTCGTCATTGTCGCGGAAAACGCACCGGAAAAGGTCAGTGCCATGCTTGCGAAGGCGGAAGACCTCAAGGTCTACAAATTCGCCGGCAGCTCCCGTCAGCTTGGTAAAGAATGCGGTCGCGACCACATGATCAGCGTACTCGCCATCCGTGATGCCGGCGAATCCGACATCTTAAGTCTCACTGAGGGTGAACCTAGCCATGTCTGAGATTATGATTTCCGAAGACAATATGCGGATGATCGCCCAGTACGAGAATCTTACCGGGGCGGGCGCACGCGACTGTATTGTCGACGAAAAGTTCGGCAGAATCCTCTTTGTGATCAATCCCGGAGAGATGGGACTTGCCATCGGCAAGAAGGGAGCAAGCATCAAGAAAGCATCCGACGCATTCGGAAAGAAGGTCGAGGTTGTTGAGTACAACCCGGACAAGGTGCAGTTCATCCGGAACTGTTTCCTGCCGATCCAGATCCAGACGGTGACCTTTGAGCCGGGAGAGGAGGAAGGTACCGAGATCACCACCATCGACGTCCGGCCGGAAGACCGCGCCCTTGCCATCGGCAAGGAGGGCAGAAACATCATCAAGGCGAAGAAACTAGCACTGCGCCACTTCAACATCGTCAACATCGAACTCACACCACAGGAAAAAGAGCCTGGAACGGAGTAAGATAATCTCTTTCCCTTTTTATTCTTTCTGAGAGAGATATTCCTGAACGGTATGCTGACTGTAGAGTATGCGGTCTTCCGGAAAATTAAACGATAATAAACAGTAAAAACAAAACGGGCCTGGAGGGATTCGAACCCCCGACATTCGAGTTAGAAGCCCGACGCTATATCCTGGCTAAGCCACAAGCCCTGATGTCTATTAACATTGCATCTCCTCAGAGATAAATATGATGTTTTCCGATATTTCTTCCCGCTGACGGAAACGGCAGCTAATTATCTTTCGAATGCAAACAGATGAGTATGCAAGAGTACGAAGTAAAGCGCGGGAACGCCGCCGACCTCGAGGATCGCATTAAGGCAGGATTCGCTGACATCTTCGGTGTGACCACGGAAATCACCGGCGGACACTACGCCATCACCTACGGCAGCATGAAGAAGCTCGAGGTTTGGCCGGGCGAGAAAAACAAGACGCTCGCCGTCGATACGGTCACCGACGAAGCTGTCCTCAGGCTGCCGGACGAAGAGGTCGACAAAATCATTCTTGACACCAACAAGAAGTTCCGGCAGTTCCTTGATCTCACCACGTGCTTCACGACCAAGGAACGCGTCAAGCGTGCGAAGAAGGCCACTGAAAATGGCGACTGATCTTTTCTACAATCCCTTTTTTTTCCGTCTGTCGCGGGGATTGGATTTCCGTCGGGTAAGATTAAAAAAAGTGTATAGATGAATCATCAGACGGAGGTCCTGTTTTCTGGCGCGAGGTGCATCGAGTCACCCGCGGTGATGTTGTACGTGTTCAGGAACTCGTCGAACTGTTGGTGGTTGACGTTTACCCGGTACATGTCCAGCGAATGGGAATCCGGCAGAGTCGAGGACTCGTACGCTGATTTCGTGAGGACCATCCTGAAGATCTTCCCACAGATATTGATGGAATTGTCTACGGCGTAGTAGAATGCGTTGTTTACCTGCGGCACCATCTGCAGACCATCCATAGACTGTTTCAGCAGTTGGTTTACTTTGTGCTTCCTGACATCAGGGAAGAGATCAAGGAAGTTGTTGCAGGAGGTGAGGTCACATTTTCCAGACTGTAGAACGACCAATCGTCAGGATAGAGGATACGCATTTTCATGTTGTCCAATTTTTCGATTGTGGCCGCACGGGTCTGGTCGTCAAGCCAGTCGACTTTCTGCAGCCGTTTCCTGAACGCGGCTACGATTTTCTTGGCGTCTTTTTTAAGGAGGCCTCCTCTGGTCAGATACTCGACATAGTATTTTGCGACCGGCATGGCGAGATAAAGGGAGAAATCATCTTTAATATCCTGTGCGGGATTAAGGCCGAGCGGATAGTTGGTGGTGTAGATTTTCTCGTCCATATAGTAGGAACTCAATCATAGAGCTTGTAGAGTATCATGGACTTGAATTCTTCCAGATTCTCTTCAGTATAGAGTTCATTCAGATTTTTCAGATAGGTCTGTGTATCCGTGAAGAGCCGGGAAGATGTATCATAATATGCGGTGTACGCAAGCACAAGCTCTGTATTGAGTTTCCTGAATGTATCAGCGGTCGCGTTCGCATTTTCTCCGGTATATCCGCATTCTTTCAGGAAGGTGGCGAAGTTGGCACGGAGCATATCATACTGTTGTTTCTTCTCACCGGTCATGTTGACGTAGAGCGTTGGAGATCCCGCTGCCAGCACCGCACACATTGCCAGTACCCCGATGGGCAGGGTGACCAGTCCGCGTTTCGTTCGTTCATTCATACGCATAATACTTTATTTCCTGCCTTAAATAGCCTAAAAACCGAATAAAATTCAAATGAATCACAAAAAAATTACCGTACAGTTTTCTGGATGTCAAAATTGTTTGATATTACTGGAAAAACGAGTATTTTTCTCACTCAAACAGACTCCCCCCGAGAACGGGCGTTGTTTCCTGCCATTTCCTTGTTGTACCGGCGGCTGGACTGATTCTCCGGCAGGAGGTGGATTTCACTTCTCAAACTGGTTTTATTATATCAATACAGCCAAATGATGTCCAATAGTACAATTGCGACGTCCCCGAAATGGTCATCGCCAGCAGTTCCATCTACAACCGGGTGTTCGATCCGAAAGACATCTACTATGCATACAGCAACAGTAAGCCCATCTGCAACCTTTCCGGTATGCAGTATTTAGCTACCGATCCGCTGGCAGCTGAGAAGTAGAACAAACTGCTCTCGAATTTTCTATGTTCTATGCCGGCATCTTTGACAATGTAGGCAAGGACCAGTCGCTGAAAGGAACTGAAATCTCCCTGGTGCACACCGTGTACAAGATGTACTCGGACAGCAAAATGCCTGACGGCAGGGTATCCTTCATCTGAACGCACCTGGATCTAGGAGAAAAAATAAGGATATTATCTGCCGGAAGCGGCGCAGTGGCTGCCAGCGATGAATTCACGGACGAGGTGGGCCGCCACCATGGCAGTTTGTCCCTGATCGTCGGGCATGACCTCGACGTAGTCGAATGCGATGCTCTGCGGTGCGAACGCACGGACGACCTCCCGGACCTCGATCGGCGTCATGCCGAATGGCTCGGGTGTGCCGAGGCCGGGGGTGAGTCCGCAGTCGATCGCATCCGCATCGATCGAGAGGTAGACTTTCGCATCTCCCACCAGTTTCTTGATGTCGGCGATAACAAAGGCGATGCCGCGGTCGCGGATATCGTCTGCCGTATAGAGATGTGCCAGTTCGCGTGCCGTGGTGAACTCGTCGCGGGTGCCACTGCGGGCGCCGAGGATGATGATGTTTCTGCCGACGATCTCGCGATTGCGGGCGGTCACGCAGTCGTGGTTGAACCTGCTTCCGCGGTACTCGTCCTGGGAATCCAGATGAGCGTCGCAGACGATGTACCAGGCGGGCTTCACCGCCCGGACGGCACCGATGGTGGCTGAATGCTCGCCGCCGAGCATGACCGGAATTTTGCCGTCCTTGACGATGTCCTTGATGGTGTCCTCGACTTGGTTCACCATAAGGTCGGGCAGGCATTCGGCGTAGAGGTCGCCCAGGTCGTGCTTGGGTATCTCGTGCATCTCCAGGTCATAATGCGGGAAGTACGACTCGAGGTTGTAGGAGGCCGCACGGATGGCTGCGGGACCATCGCGGCAGCCCGCCTTGAACGAGGTCGTGCTGTCGAAGGGGACGCCGAATATCACATAACGCGCCGATGAGTATTCTGCATCTGTATCAGCAAAAAGAGTTGTGGAAAAAGACTGCATACTATCTGCAGACTAATTCAGAGATCGAGTTTGCGCTTACCTAATGATTCTATGTACGGAACTTCCTGGGCCGGCTGGAAGGTTGCGACGATGTCGTCGGGGACGGTGAGTTCGAAGTTGTTGAAGTCTTTCATGTCCATGAACGTGACGACGTTTCCGGCGATGGTCAGAATCTGGCCGGTCTTTCTCTCGACAATCGGTACATAGATGGTTGCGGAGGTCGGAGAGACAACGGAGCGTTTCTGTCCGTCAAAGAGGCCGACGACATCGAGTCTTGCCTTTGCTGCTCCGTGCTTGCCCGGCTTAGAGATCGCAATGCTCATAATTTTACACGGTTCATCATCGACGACGACATAACGGCCTTCTTTCAGTTTTCCAACTTCGGTTTGTTCCTTCATTGTAATCTGTCTATATATTGTCAGTATCCCTTTAAGATGATTGCGCCATGACCCCCATGCAAAAGCATAAAATCCTCGACCGTCATAGATATACAGTATATATTATCTCCTGACGAGTTCTTTGGAGTGTGCGATACGGTGGCCGAAGACCTCATTCTCTCCCTGTTCTGGGAGATGAATATCTGCCGGTCGCTCCTGTCCGAGGAAGCTGGAATGATGGACTTTGGCGGCGACCGCAGCATCGCCTATCTCGACCCAGTTGACGGCTTGTTCAACGCGGGCTGTGGCATACCGTTCTATGCCCTCTCCGACAGAGGGAGTTCGTTTCCGGCTATGTCCGCAACCTGTCGACGGATGAGGTGTTCACCGTGGTCAAGGGCAAAGGCGTGTTTCTCGACGGAAAACCCATCCGCACGTTGAAAAGTCCGAGTACACGGTCAGCTCGCTCTCGATCTATGCCTGGATGCCGGTCCTGAAGAAGAGTATGAACTTCCTCGACCTGGGGGGACGCTGCACATTACCGATGCGGTGGTCGCCATCTTGGTCTTCGAGGAGGTGGGAGGCATCGTCTCGATGCCTGATGGCGGTATCTGTCGCTTCCCCGACGATGTACGGTGCGGCAAATGCCTGGTCGGAGCCAATCGCCTGATGCACGCGAAGATATCCAAACTTATGAGATCACTGTCACTATGAAAGTCTGTATCGTCTCCAAAGTCGATGTGAAGGAACCGATTGAAATCGCCCAGTCCGTGGGCTGGGAGCTCTCCAATCTCGGCCATGAGGTCGTCTACGAGGAATCCATCGCCGCTGAACTGGGATACGATGGGGTATCCCTCACGAATCTCGCTGCCGATCTGGTGTTTGTCATCGGCGGCGATGGCAGCGTGCTGCGTGCCGTCCGCCTGATGAGAAAGCAGATCCCGACCCTCGGCATCAACCAGGGGCAGGTAGGATTCCTGACCGATGTCGAGCGCGACAGCGCCTCCGCGACTCTTGCGGCGCTGAAGCTTCCGTTGTCGCTCGAGCCGCGGATGCGCATCGCCGTCGACTGCGACGGCCGTGATCTTGGCTGCGCCCTCAACGAGGCTGTCATCGTTACCTCGCGCCCGTCCAAGATGCTCTCGTTTACCGTCTATGTGGATGACTGTCGGGTCGATACCTTCCGTGCGGACGGCCTGATCGTCAGTACGCCGACGGGCTCAACCGCCTACGCCATGAGTGTGGGAGGACCTATCGTCGACCCGAAGGTCGAAGCTATCCTGCTCGCGCCGATCGCGCCGTACCTTCTCTCGTCGCGCCCAATCCTCCTGAGCGGGTCGTCGACCCTCCGGATCGAGATGATGGCTCAGAACAAGGCCGCGTTCCTCTCTCTCGACGGTAAGGACCAGTATGACATCGGCGAGACGGCGTCGATCGTCATCAGAAAGGCACAGGACCCCGCGCTCTTTGTGGACATCGGGCGCACGTTTTTTGAGAAGGTCGAGCAGAAGCTCAGGCAGAATGATACCCATGGGATTCCTCTTCAGTAGAAAACAGACAGAACCGGAGACATCGATTGCTCATGGTTCGGTGGAATCTTCGCGCTGGATGGCGCAAGCCGGCCAGTTCGTCGATCGCAAATACTACGACAAGGCGCTCTACTGCTACGACCAGGCGATAAAGGCGAATCCGGAGAACCCGCTCGCCTGGCACGAAAAGGGTCGCATCCTCGCCATCCTGAAGCAGGAGGAGGCATCCCTTGCGGCATACGACCGGGCGCTGGAGCTGCGGCCGGACACCGCGGTCTACTACCACAACAAGGGCGACGCGCTGGCGTCGTTCGGTCGGCTCGAGGAGGCCAACGCGTATTTCCTGAAGGCGCTGGATCTGCAGCCTGGCGATGTCGTCTACCTGACAAGCCACGCTCGCATCCTCGCGAAGCAGAAACGGTTCAAGGAGGCCGACGCCGTCATGGTCAAGGTCTGCGAGAAGGAACCTCTGGCGCCGGAACACTGGTTCAACCGCGCCGAGTTCCTGTATGCTGCAGGCAAGTACCGTGATGCCGCCAACTACTACCATGTTTCCATCGAGATTGCTCCGGGCAACCCAGTTGGCCAGTTCAACTGCGGCAATGCCCACGCCAAGCTTGGCGAGCACCAGAAGGCGGTTGACTACTTCGATCGGGCGCTCAAGTACGAGCGCTCGATGATCGGTGCCATGAACAATAAGGGCCTGTCGCTGAGTATCCTGGGTGAGCACCAGAAGGCGTACGACTGTTTCCGTCGGGTGCTGATTGCCCGGCCGAACGATGCAGATGCGCTGTTCAACAAAGGCTACGAGCTGATGCAACTCGGACACTTCCGGGACGCGGTCGAGGCGTTCGATGCGTGTTTGTCGAACGCGGGCAATGACCGCCGCGACCTCATCGATCGAGCGTGCGAACACAAGGAGAAAGCGCTGCAGCGACTCGCCTGAAAACTGTTGAGATACTATTCTGTTGAGATACTATTTTTCAATCTTTTTTCTGTTTAAGGCCCGCAAATGTAGCGGCTTTCCTGAGGGTTTTTATATGCTGAGAGACTCCATATTGAACTGTTTATTGAACAATGATTCGTGAGTGAAAATGACGATGAAAGTATTGAAGTACGGCCTGCTGATTGTCGCGGCGGTACTCATAATCGGACTAGTCGTGGCTGGTCTGGCAGTTGTTGATAGTTATGGAGAGCTTTGTAGTGCGGTTAATACAAATGCAAATCCGATTATCATAAACCAATATTAAAGTCG
>JAZUDC010000008.1:0-48178 GCA_045639425.1 Methanocorpusculum sp. | reverse complement strand
AAAACCAGTCATAAAAAATGGATTTGACTGGTCAAAAATCACTGAAACAATTTCGGGATAACACAATATGATACACACCTCGGGAACAACCATTCCTAAATAGAGGAAGATTTTATATTCAATCAATTATAAAAGTACGGTTTCATTGATTAGGTATGAAACAAACGTGAAATCAATAGTATTTTGAAAAATAAGACTATAAAACTGGCAAATTTTCCACTAAATTATTCAGGATAAGTTCTTTAAGCTCCAGAACAGCAACCTCTACAGAGGGAGAAAGTCCTTCCTCATTTGCAAGCGATTCCGGCTGGATTCCGATAAGCTGAATTTGGTCTGCAAACCCAGAGAGATACTTGACAAGATGAGACAGCGGTAGCATATGGGTGCCGATTGCGGTATCTGGTATCTTTCCCTCAGGAATCAGTCTGATAGTTCCCGGGGCTTCATTCATCATGACCGCATCTATAATGAGAAGGAGATGTGGGAGATTTTTCCTTACAAGGCCGGTAAAGTTTTCTGGAGTGGTTCCGCAGTTATATGCCTTCATTCCCCTTTTTGCCAGAATCTCGGCTATATACGGTCCACAACCGTCATCCGAATGCAGACTGTTTCCGACGCCAAGAATGATACAGGATGTCGTGTCAACCATACTTAACTATATTTTCGTTTATTTTCATAACTATATTTTCGTTTATTTTCAGATAAAACCGCCGGTTGATCCGCAGGCCAGTTGAATACTATCCTTCAGAAAGTATCAAACCCTATTTATATGGGTTAAGCGCAAAGTTAATCAACAGACTAGGAAGAAAACAATGTCGCATCTTATTATATACTGGACAATGGGGGATGACATATGAGCCGTTTCACATCCGCTGCACTGGCAGCTCTGGCCGCTTTTATTGTCTACTTGTTACTATCCGCAGGTTCTGGAACGGAAACCAGCACAATGCTGTTCTGGTCACTTCCTGATTTGATTATTGGTCTTTTACTCTCACTCTTGGTCGGATTCCTCTGTCGGAAATTTGTTCCGGCATCGGCGGCACGCATGCTGAATCCGGTCAGATGGATACAGCTTATCGTCTACCTGATTCCGTTCTCCTTCGAACTGATTATTTCCAACATGAAAGTTTCATGGAGTATCATATCCGGCAGAAACATTCGTCCGGCAATCCGTAAGGTTGAGTCTCCAGTAAAGACAGGTGCTGGTCTGACACTGCTGTCCACCTCGATAACCTATCAACCGGGAACAGTACTCGTTGATGTCGATGAATCTGACAATTCGCTGTATGTACATTTCCTTGATGGCGGTAAGAATCAAGAAAAGACTGTTCCTGGGAATAAGATATTCACGTTCATCAACCTGCTGGCGTGGATTAGGAGGATTTGTGAATGACTGAACTCTCCCAGATTCTTCTGATTGCCGCAATCCTTTTTGCAGTGCTGACTGTCGTCGCGGTTCTGCGTTTGCTGACCGGCAAAACGAATGCGGACAAAATGATTGCCTTCGATGTAATCAATGTCCTTGTCGTGATAGTCATGTTTGTTCTCTCGACAACCTTTTCCGAACCACTATTTATAGATATAGCACTCGTTTATGCGCTGTTATCCTTCGTGGCGACAGTGTTTATCGGTAAATATCTCGCAGGTGATCTGAAATGATGGATACAGTAATTATCATACTACTTGCCATTTCTGCAGTATTTTCGATTATCGGAGTGATCGGGCTGTTCCGTCTCTCCGATGCATATATGAGAATGCATGCAGGAGGAATTGTCGGCAGTTTCGGACTACTGTTTGCAGGAGCTGCCACAATTGTGTTTGCCACCTGCACTGTTGCCGCTGGCAATTCCGGATATATTAGTTTCATCTGTCATGCCGCTCTGGCTCTCATTGTCACCCTGATTACCGCATCAACATCGACCCATATCATTGCCCGGAGTGCCCATCGTTCTGGTGTCAAACCAAAGGTTTCTGTTGATGCTCTGGAGGAGGAACACAAATGATAGACCCTATCATCGTTCTGCATATTCTCTTCCTGATAGCGGCTGTTCTTACTGCCGGCACTGTTTTCTTCCTGAAAGATATGATTGCAGCTGCTATCACGTTTGGAGCGTTCAGTTTCTTCTTGACACTTGAATTTTTTATTCTGCAGGCGCCGGATGTCGCGATTGCCGAAGCAGCAATCGGTGCAGGAATATCGACTGCTATCCTAATTATTGCCATAAGAGGCACAAAACGTGAGGAGGAAGACTGAAATGGCAAAAGACAGTATCTCTATCGGAAAACCAATTGCTATCATACTGGTGATTGCCATTACGGCAATCATGATGATTCCTGCGTTTGGCATAACATTCGGCAATCCGGCCGAAACCCAGACTGACAATTATTACATCGACCATACAGAAGGCGAGACCGGATCGGCCAATGCAGTTACTGCTGTTGTGTTCGATTACCGTGGATTTGATACGCTCGGTGAAGCAACCGTTCTGTTCGTTGCTGTTCTAGCGGTTATTATGCTATTCAGGAAGATGAAGTGATGTCATCCGGACCTATTGCAAAGAACGTGTCACGTCTGTTGACTCCTCTTATCTTCATATTTGGATTCTATGTCGTCGTACACGGCCACCTGTCTCCAGGTGGAGGATTCCAGGGGGGAGTGATTATTGCTACCGGAGTTATTCTTCTGGTAGCAAGCTTCACGCTTACGGAAGGCGAATCTTTCCTGCCGTCTGTGAAGAATATCAAGCTTTTCGAATCCGCAGGACTTATCCTGTTCGTCTGTACGGCGGTAGCGGGTATCATAGTTGCTTCTGGTCTCCTAGTTAACTGGCTCAATGCTTCCGGGAGCCTCTTCGGCAATGCTGTAGCATACGGTATCACTGCAGGGGATATCTGGACAGGCGGAATCATCCCAGTTCTGAACATTGCCATCGGATTCGAAGTGTTCGGCGCACTTTCCGTTGTTGTCCTTTACCTGTTCAAAGGCTTGGGTGAACGCACCGCTGCTGATGATGAACCCGCAGAAAAAGAACTAGCTGAGAAAGATGGAGGTGAGGAGAAATGATGGCAATTCCACTTGTTGCAATCGCATTGCTTATTGGCATATCGTTTACAATTCTGCTTACTAAAAGAAACATGATCAAGATGGTCATAGCTTTGGGTATCCTGGAAGGTGCCGTCAATCTGTTCCTGGTTACGCTCGGGTACCGTGAAGGTGGTGTCGCACCAATCTTTGTGAACGCCCCGGATACGGCAATGGTTCTTCCGACCGTGCAGGCGCTGACGCTGACCAACATTGTTATCGGTGTGGCAACCACAGCAATGCTTCTCGCCATCATCATTGTTATTTGGAAGAAGTACGGTACTGTTAATGCATCCAAGATGAAGAGGCTGAAGAAATGAACGGTATTTTCGATAACCTGCCAGCGCTTCTTATCATAGTTCCGCTGATTGGTGCATTCCTGACACCTCTTTTCGGCCGATTTATCCCGAAACTGCGGACCCCATGGGTTATATTCGCAGTACTGGTTTCTGCAGCAGTTTCCATCACTACAGCAGTCAGAGTCCTTATTTCCGGACCGATTGTCTATATCTTTGGAGCTGGCGTAGATACCCCAGCCATTCTTGATTCGGCAGGTATTCCGATCAGAATCATCTTTACGATAGATGCATTCAGCGCATTCATGCTCCTCTCGGCAGCACTCGTTTCCGTGGCTGCAATGCTCTATCTGGCATCGTCACAGAAAGAACGCAGCGGCAAATCAGAATTCTACACACTATTTCTTCTGCTGACGGCCGGTATTTTCGGTATGGTCTCGACCGGCGATCTGTTCAACTTCTTCGTTTTCCTCGAAATCAACTCGCTGGCGGCTGCAGCCCTCATTTCCTACCACCGGAACGGCGGCATTGCGGTTGAAGGAGCCATCAAATACGCAGTTATCAACACTATCGGTGGCCTTATAGCTCTGGCTGGTATCGGTATGCTGTATTCACAGTACAATACCCTCAACATAGCACTGATTGCTTCTCAAATCACGTCGAATGCGATTACGATTACCGCACTCGTGCTGTTCCTTGCGGCACTTGCCACGAAAGCAGGTTCAGTACCGTTCCACTTTGCTACTCCAGATGCCTATTCGACAGCTCCATCGGGTGTTACTGCCCTGATGATTGTTGCATCCCAGGCCGGTCTCTACGGAATCTTCAGAATCCTCTTTACTGTCTATAACGGTGCGTTCAATACCTTAACCGTCGGCTGGGTTGTGATTATCCTAGGTGTCTTGTCTATGATAGTGGGTGTCATGATGGCGTTGCCGCAGAAGGATGTGAAACGTCTGCTTGCCTATCATGCAGTTTCCCAGACAGGATATATGCTGTTGGGTGTTGGCGTGGCGCTTTGTGTCCTACATGATGCGGTAGCGATGGAAGCCTTCGGCATGACCTCGCTAGAAGGCGGTATCTTCCAGATCTTCAACCATGCGATATACAAGGCATTGCTGTTCCTGGCGGTTGGGGCGGTCATTTACCGTACTGGTGTCTGGACCATCAACAAACTCGGTGGTCTCGGTCACAATATGAAATGGAGCATGATCTTCTTCCTTATCGGAGCGCTTGCCATTGCCGGTATCCCGCTACTCAACGGTTTCGCCAGTAAACTGATGATTTATGAGTCGGTATTCGCATTCAGTCCGGTGCTTTCCATTATCGCTATGGTCGTCAGTATCCTGACACTTGCTTCGTTCATGAAAGTGTTCCATTCCCTCTTTATGGGTCCACAGCAAAAGGAATATGTAGCGGTTACGGAGGCGCCAAAACCGATGCTTATCAGTATGCTCATTCTAACACTCCTTGTTATCTGCCTCGGCCTCTTCCCGGACTTCTTCGTAGATACGGTGATTGCTCCGGCAGCCGATGCCCTGGTCAATAACGGCACGTATATTTCAACGGTTCTTGGAGGTGCCTTATGATTGAAGCACTGTACACCGGATATGGATTCTGGAATCCGCTGATTCTCCTGGTAGTTCTGGTTGTAGCACTCATCATCTCCTTCATCATACTGAAATTCGGCAGAAATGACTATGACAAGGATACCGAACAGACTAAACCCTATCTGTCCGGAAATGATGCCCAGTCCCCATCTGATACCCACATCAGGGGCGGCAACCTCTACTATGGATTTACGCATGCACTCAAAGGCATCTATAACCGGATGATTCCGTTGCATACCGGAATCCTCAACGACTATATTGCCTGGTTCCTCGTGGGACTGGGCGTTATATTCCTGGTGGTGATCTTCATATGACCGCACTGAACAAATCTCTCTGGATATTCCACTTCAATACAGGTTCCTGCAACGGATGCGATATCGAGATTGTAGCGACGCTGACACCGCGGTATGATCCGGAACGTTTTGGAATTAAATTGGTAGGTTCTCCGCGACATGCTGATGTACTGCTGGTTACCGGTCCAATAACCGTACAGATGGCAGATAGACTTCGTCGTGTCTATGCCCAAATGGCTTCGCCAAAGGTAGTTATGGCAGTAGGCACCTGTGCCCAGTCAGGCGGTGTCTTCTTTGACTCCTATAACCTTGCGGGTCCAGTAGATCAGATTATTCCGGTCGATGTCTATATCTCCGGATGTGCTCCGCGGCCGGAAGCTATCATTAATGGTGTGGTAACGGCAATTGCAAAACTCGAAAGATTGGAGGAGAAAAAATGACCATATTAGCTCCGGAAGAGATTGTCAGTACTCTTCAGAGGAAACTGGGAGTGTCCATGCTGGATTCCCGCATACAGATTCGTACTGAAGGCGCACAGAAAAAGGAGAATCGGAATATCTGGATAACCATCGATGCGAATGCAGTCCACCTAGCAGCTGAAGCACTGATGAGTGTTTCATATCCACACCTTTCTTGTATTGCAGGATATGATAAAGGGGCAAACGATGCCAATCTCCGCGTTCAGTATATCTTCAGTATCTACGGTGGGAATCCGGCTAATGAGACTATGGTGATCTTCTCTCTTGATTTGCCAAAGGCGAATCCAGTCCTTCCGACGATTACCGATCTGATGGAGGGAACAGCATTTACCGAACGTGAAAAAACAGAATACCTGGGCATCCGCATCGAAGGGCTTAAACCGGCAGAACACCGGTTCTTCCTCCCGCAGGATTTCCCGGTGGATGTCTATCCTCTGCGCAAGGATGAAAAGCGCATTCCTGACGTTATGGTCAAAAATCTATGGGCCTGCGGACGACCGGAGAACCGGCCTCCCGCCCCACTTCACGAAAAACCAGAACCGAAAGAAAAGACGGAGGGGGCATAACAATGTCTGCCAACGTTCCATATAAGGTTCCAATTGGACCGATTCACCCGGCACTGAAGGAGCCGGTACATATTGAGCTTACCGTTCTCGGTGAAGAAGTGATCAGTGCCGACTTTACGCCGGGACAGACTCATCGAGGTATCGAATGGATGGGCCTGCGGCGCAACCCAGTGCAAATTGTGCATCTGACAGACCGTATCTGCGGTATCTGTGGAGTTACGCATTCTCTCTGTTTCGCACGTGCTGTTGAGCAAATTGCACAGATCAATACCCCAGAACGCGGAGATTATGTGCGCACCATCATAGCCGAGTTCGAGCGTATCCAGTCGCACTTGCTCTGGGCCGGTGTGGCCGCTCATGAGCTTGGATTCAATTCGCTCTTCTATCTTGTATGGCGTGTACGTGAGGATGCGCTCGACGCTATTGAAGTGATTACTGGAAATCGCGTAAACTACGATATTATCCAGATCGGCGGCGTCAGACGTGACATTACACCAGATATGATGCCGAAGATCCGGAAATGTCTCGAGTCATACAAGGATCTTTTTGCGAAACTGAAGAAACTCTTCCTGGAAGATACGGTTATCAAATCCAGATGCAGAGGATGCGGGGTTCTGACCGCAGAAAAGGCCGCTGCATATTCGACGGTAGGTCCGACCTCACGGGCTTCCGGTCTGCCAGCGGATCTGCGTGCCGATTATCCGTACTGTGCCTATGGAGATCTAAAGATTTCGCCGGTTCTTCCGGAAATCTACGGAAAATCTGCTGACGGAGACACCTATGACCGTATCGTCGTGCGTATCTTTGAGGTCACCCAGTCCATAGAGATTATCGAAGAATGTCTTGCAAATATGCCGCAGGGACCGGTCATCTATGAGGAAAAGGTAGCAAAGATTCTTGCGCTGTGTAAGAAGGTTTCTGGAGAAGCTGTAGGCCGCCATGAGGCCCCAAGAGGTGAAGCACTCCATTACGTGGCAATGAACAATGCGGAAGCACCCATTGCATGGAAAGTCAAGGCATCATCCTACAGCAATCTGCATGTCTGGCCAGTAATCCTGAAAGGTGTACAACTTGCAGATATTCCAGTTGTCGTCGCATCTGTTGATCCCTGTCTTTCCTGCACTGACAGGGTTGCGGTAGTGACGGTTGACGGACCTACGAAGATTCTGACGAAAGAGAACCTCTCTAAAATGTCGTATCTGAAAACACGGAGGATGATGAAATGAACGAGATCCTCACCGCAGTCATAGGTGCTGTAGTGCTTACCATATGTTCCCCTGTCGTCGGCCTGTATCTGTCGGGTCTTGATCGGAAAGTCGTTGCGCACATGCAGGCCCGTGTAGGCCCGCGTCTGCATCAGCCGTTCATAGATATCGCCAAACTCTTTCATAAACAGAACATTGTGCCGAAGAACGCTGTACCGATTCTCTTCAATCTGATGCCGGTACTGGCCCTGGCTGCCTCGATTGCCGTTCTACTTTATCTGCCGTTCGGCAGTATTGCTCCGGTTCTCGGTTCTGCAGGTGACATGATTTCCATCCTCTATCTCCTGCTGATTCCATCTTTGTGTCTGGTTATTGGCGGATTCTCCTCTGGTTCTCCTTATGCAACGGTTGGGGCACAGCGTGAAATGGTATCCATGATTGCCTACGAGCTGCCTCTTGCAGCCGTAGTCACTCTGGTTGCTTGGCGGCTGATGGTTTCCGGCACCGAAGATCCGTTCTCGATGGTGACAATGATGAATACCAATATCTGGGATGTCTGCGGTCCGTGCGGTATCGTTGCGATTATCCTGCTGCTGATCATGTTTACCTGGATTACACCAGGTGAACTTTCGACGGTTCCGTTCGATGCGCCGGAAGCGGAAACAGAACTGACTGGCGGTATCCTGGCAGAATATTCCGGCCGTAATCTCGGCATGTTTTCAATTGCCCAGGCGGTTAAAACAGTTACTATCATTGCATTCGGTGTCGCAATCCTCCTTCCGTGGAATCTTTCACCTCTATTTGGTCTGGCCAGCGCTGCGGCGATTGCCATTGACATTGTTTTCTTCCTGATCAAGGTGGTTGTGGTCATGGTGATTTCAGTAACCGTTTTCAGAACTATGATGGCTCGATTCAGAATCACCCAGATTGTAAAAGTATACTGGTTCATTCTGGGCGATCTGGCGCTCGCGGCACTGCTACTGCTCCTTGTGGATGCGTTCATGGTGGGGGTGATCTGATATGCTTCCGATGCTTCCCGAAATTCTGAAACAGGTATTCAAGAAACCGGTAACCAACCTCTTCCCGGTAAAGTATCTGCCGAAGACGATTACCGGTTTCCTGGCAAGAGTAGGCGACGGAAAAACCAGGATTGTTCCACCGGTGGAATCCCCGAAGGATCAGCGCGGCAAACTAGTCTATTACCGTGAAATCTGTACCGGCTGCGGACTGTGCATGAAGGTATGTCCAGCACATGCTATCGAACAGATAGTGTATCCAGCAAAGGAAGGTGAACGTCCGCAGAAACGTATCAGAATCTATGTAGGTAACTGCATCTTCTGCGGTCAGTGTATCGATATCTGTGCAAAGAAAGCCATTTCTCACAGTCTTGAGTTCCTTCTTGCGGCTGAAGACCGGTACGCAGAGTCGCAGATTATCGAATAACTCTATTGTTTGATTTTGTAAAAGACAGTACGCACCGGGCGGGATTCGAACCCGCGTCCATGGCTCCGGAGGCCACAAGGATATCCTGGCTACCCCATCGGTGCACGTTTGTTGCCTTAATTAATTGACTGTAGCAGTATAAGAGAATTGTCTTCCAATTTTGTCTACCATAGACCGGTCACAAGGCCATAAACCCCATAGATGACACACCCCAATGCAACAATCATCAGGATAATATACATCAGACCGGGTTTCTTTCCCGGCTCAAGCGCAATAGTATGACGCTTCTTTTCTCCCATCTATCTTACTATTTACCCTTCTAGGATATCAAATAATTTAATATAGCACGTCCAAAACTATACCAGCATCTCTCAGAAAACCATGACTATAACAATTCACCGTGAAATCTGTAACTATTGTGGAGCCTGTGTGTCCGTCTGTCCATTTGGAGCACTTGAATCAATCGATACCTATCTTCAGGTTGATTCCGGCCGTTGCAAGGATTCATGTAAACTCTGCTCCTCGTTATGTCCTGTCGGAGCTCTCTCGAGAAACCGATGAAAGAAACATACGATATTCTCGTAATCGGAGCAGGTCCTGCCGGGGCTTTGGCAGCAGAAACAGCTGCTGACGCCGGATGTTCCGTCTTACTTCTCGAAAAACGGTCTGCCATAGGTACGCCGCTTCGCTGTGCCGAAGGCATAATGAAAGCTGACCTTGAAGAGTTCATCGAACCGGATTCGGCATGGATATCGGCTGTAATTAAACGAGAGATAATTGTTGCCCCAGACGGCAGACAGATAACAATCACCTCTAAAGACATCGCCGGGTATACACTCGATCGGAAACGGTTCGATCGAGCTTTGGTCTGGAATGCGATAGATGCAGGTGCTAAGGTGGAAGTCAAATCCCTGGCAAAACCGTTTCTAGAAAATGGAAAAATAGTTGGAGCAATCGTCACACAGAATGGCATAACCAGAATATCAGAGCGCGTGTCGTTATTGCTACTGATGGCGTGGAATCACAATTCGCCAAGCAGGCAGGAATCAATACCTCTTTGCATCTGTCAGAGATTGCAACATGCCTGGAATATCTTGTTACCGGCATCGACATTGAGGAAGATACCAATATCTTCTATTTCTCACATGCTATTGCTCCGTCCGGTTATTTGTGGATTTTTCCGAAAGGAAAGAACTGTGCAGATATCGGTATCGGCCTTCGTGGCGATTATTCTGGTGATGGGCATCGGGCAAAAGATTACTTGGATGCATTTGTTCAGAAACAGTATCCGCATGGCAGAATTCTTGAGGTCATTTCTGGCGGTGTTCCGGTCACCCGACCGCTGGAGGAGACCTATGCCGATAATTTCCTTATTGCAGGAGATGCCGCCCATCTTTCTGATGCAATGACGGGAGGTGGCATCTATCAGGCCTTGCATTCTGGAAGACTTGCCGGTAAAACCGCCGCAGAAGCAATTAAGACGGGAGATACCTCAAAAGAAGCATTGGCAGTCTATGACCATTCCTGGCGCAATTCGTCCTTCGGGTGGAGTCTTAGAGTCAGTCATGCCGGGAAAGAGTTCTACGGTGGTCTTTCTGACGAGCAGCTTAATACTATTTTTTCCGAATTCTCCGATGTGCAGGTTGATTCAATATCGATAATCAGTATTCTGAAAGCTCTCGCTAAGAAGAACTCAAAACTCTTGCTCCATCTGCCGGGTCTCGCAAGATTGCTCATGAATAGAAAATAGATGGGGATGACGGAGAATAATCCCCGAATCTAGACTTTTTTCATCCAGGTCAGCAAAATCCCGTCATCAATCGGTTCAGCTGATTTCAGCGTCAGCCGCGTGAACTCTTCCGGGTTGGTAAATCCTGTTCCGTCAGCGAACGTAGGGGATGTTTTACCGCCGATGATGAGTGCTCCGAGATAAATTCTTATTTCATTGAAGAGGCGCTGACTCATGAATGACCAGAGAATAGAAGCACCACCTTCGACCATGAGCTGTTTGATTCCCAGTTCCCCGAGAGCATCCAGCATAATTCCCAGATCCACTGAATCTTCACCAGCAATAATTACGGTAACAACCCGGGAAAGTTCTTCAATGCGGGTCTGCGGAGCCTGCTGGGAACAGACTACAATGACCCTGCCGGTTCCTTTTTTGAACATATCAGAATTCAGTGGGAATTCACCGCGCGAATCAACAACCACCCGTGCAGGTTCTGCTGGTTTTCCAGCCTTGATTCGTTCTTCCTTCAGATCATCATTTTTCAGCCGTAATGAAGGGTCATCTGATCGTACAGTACCGATGCCGACTAGAACAGCATCTGAATCAGCGCGTAACCGTTCAACCCTGGCAAAATCGTTGATTCCTGAAATCTTTGTCTGCTTACGCAATGGCGTTGAAATTTTACCGTCAGCACTCATTGCAGTGTTAATAATAACGTATGGCCTCATGTTCACGCATAAAAAAAGATATTGTAAGTGTTATGCTTTCTTATAGACGTTGACACCAACGCGGACATCCGAGAATTTGCGGGAAACCGCCTTGTTTCCAAGAGTAGACCCAATCATGATGGTCTTTCCGGAGGCAGACGGACCGAAGTCCTGGCTTAAGTCAACCTTGATGGTTAGGATGTTGCCGTCTACACTCATTTTTACGTTCTTCATACAATGATAATGGGTCAAACCACTACATAAAGCTTTGTGGTACTCTCCCAGTATGTAGTATCCCGAAATTAGTTCAGTTTTCACTTGATTCCAAATTTCGATGAGGAAAACCCGAAGACATGGTTATAAGGGTCACCAACACGGATGATATAGTAATGAGAACCATTATCGGTCACAATCTGTTTCGGACATCCATATTCATCAATACCCAGCATATTTCCCCGCCTCCGGCTACCGGAATCAGTCAGTTTGCCACCAGTCTCAAGGAAGATGCAGAACGGCTGCTCGACGACCTCGGCCTTACGATGACCGGGCGATTACCCTTTTTTTCTGAAGCAGGCTGTGCGGGAATAAGAAGAAGTTCGATTCCTTTTCAGCAATCCTGGAAGAATAATTAAGAGAGTTATTTTTCGATGAGTTTCAGAAGTTCCGGCTGGTAGCGCGAGATGTCCACCCGGTACTTCTTCGCGAGCAGGATGAGCGCCGCCTCGTCGTGGATGAGGCCGTCGAAGCGTTTCTTCAGTTCTGGCAGTTCGGCGGCCAGGGTCTTGGGGTCCTTGCCGGTCTTGGCAGATACCGTATGCAGCACACCTTCGATCGGGTCCTCCCGCTCTACGACGAATATCCTCTCCGTCGGCCTGAATCCCAGCGGAATCTTCTCACTTTTCAGCGCTTCAGAGGGAACTAGCTCGCCTCTCTCGTTCTTGGCATAGAGGCCGAGGGAAAGTGCCCGGTTGATGAGGTTCTTCGCGTCGTCGATGCCCATCCAGTGCTTGTCCTGCGTGAAGTAGAAGATCAGCTTCATCTGCGGCAGCGACGGTGCACGCATGTGGATGAATGGCGCGGCAACGGTGGTTTCGAGTTCTCCCATGATTATCTACTATCTAGGGGCGAATATGGCAAAAAAAGTATTGGTATGCGGCAGAAGAGATGCCGCTGTCAGTTGTGTCTGAGTGAAACGACTTTATTCAAGAAGGATCGCGTTGATGACACCATCCTGACCGGGGCGGCTGACGACACGTGCCTTGCCGAGATCGGTTGCAATGACTGCTCCCTTAGTCATAAGGTTGCGGCGGACGTAGTTCGGGTTTGCTGTGTTCTCTGCGACAGATAAGATCTTGACTTTCTGGACCTCACCGGTCTTTGCGTCGCAGACGTTTGCGAAGTTGGCCTTGAGTGCGCGGACCTTCGTGTTTCCACCGGTCACCCGGATCGTCTTTACTCTCATCTCACCGACGATGGTGTCTGCCGGTGATCTGCCGATTTCAGTCCGTCTCTTTCCGCAGGTGGCGTGGTAGCGTCCGCCGGTGGATTTACGAGTTGATTTTCCTTGCCAAAGCATTTTTGATATCTCCTAAATCTAGTATCTCTGATGAGGATATCGGGTACCCCGATATCATCAGTTGTTTCCAGAGGCTTATATTTATTGGTTGTTTTCCTATATTAAGCCATCCTCAAGCGAGAATCGCATCGGCGACTTCCTTGACGCCTTCGCCCTTTTTGAGGTTCGTCTTGATAATGACCATTTCCGGATTGTAGCGCTTGATATCGGCGACCATCCGCTCGACGTTGCAGCCGACGGCTTCAGCCAGGTCGACCTTGTTGATGACAGCGATCTGGCAGTCGCGGAACATCATCGGGTGCTTGTTGACGACGTCGTCTCCTTCCGTGGTGGAGATGACGACGATACGCTTCTCGGCACCGAGTTTGAAGTCGATCGGGCATACCATGTTGCCAACGTTCTCGATGAAGCAGACGTTGACGCCATCGAGCTTTAAGTGGTCAAGTGCATGGTGGACGAGGTGGGCGTCCAGATGACATTCCTTTCCGGTGTTGGCGTTGTATGCCTGGATGCCGGTCTTGACGATTCTCTGGAAATCGTCGTCGCCGTAGACATCTCCCGCAATCGCGGCGGTAACCATGCCGCGTTTCTTGAGTTCAGGTACAATCTGTTCAATCAGGGAGGTCTTGCCGGATCCGATGGCTCCGAGCAGGTCGAACGCCCGGACCCCGTGCTCCTTGAAGTGTTCCACATTGTGTTCTGCGAGTTTATTGTTGGCGCTGTAGATTTCAGCCTCCATAGACACGTCGACGTGATGCATGGTACTATTATTGGTCATTCTCCGCAATAATAGCTATCCTATGAGCAGGCTCACAGTTTCATATGCGAAACAGAGACGTACAGATGTGGCACAACGAGTTCTCTACCCCTTTCTCTATCCCTGCTACTTCAACGCGGCACTCAACTGCAAGGAGGGACGCTGCCTCGCCAAGGAGAAGGCGGCGGACAAACCGACCGCGCAACCCTCGCGGCAGCCACCCGCAAGGCTGGATTCAAACCGATCGAAGATGCCAAAACCTTCCCCGGTCGCTCGTACGCCAGCGAAGGACGCATTTTGGTCGAATTCGACGATCAGAAGGAGCAACTGATCACGAAAATAGTGGAAAAACTCTGAATTTTCTGCAAAAATCACCTCTTTTTTCGCGCCATCCCGACCCTTTATAAATAAATATATGGAAACTTTTTATATACAACCACCTTAACATAAGTATTGGCATTTAAACTCTGTGGTTTGCACAGCCGCAGGTATGCTAACAACTTCGGAGACATCTTTGTGAATCCTACAGGAACGGTCACGGCACGACTTGGCACCCGGATTTTGATTGCCGAATCCAACGCGGGGCAGTTGCCGCCGCTCTATTCGACGGTTGCAGACGGAAACGAGAGGTCTGTCGGCAAGATCGTGGATCTGTACGGCAGTGTCTCAAAGCCGTACATCTCCATCCTCTGCGAAGACAGCAGGGCAGTGGAGCCCGGAACCCTTCTCTACGTGGTTGAGGGAAGTGCGCCGGAACACGAGAAAAAGTATCGTCGATACAAAAAGAAACTGAAATAACTGAAAAATGGAATCCGAAATAGAGAAATTACGACAGCTGAAGCAGCAGCGGGAAAAGATAAAAGAGCGACAGGGAATTGCAGTGGCGCCCAAGGAGCGGGAAAAGGCGAGTATCGCTAAGGAAGACCAGGCTATCACGGTCTGTCCGGAATGCGGCAGCAAGCTGCTAGTCCACGACTACGAGCGTGCAGAGCTCGTCTGTCAGAATTGTGGTCTTGTCCTTGACGACGATCTCATTGATCGGGGACCGGAATGGAGAGCATTCGACCACGACCAGCGCATGAAGCGTTCGCGCGTCGGTGCTCCGATGACCTTCACCATCCACGACAAAGGATTGTCGACCATGATCGACTGGAGAAACCGCGACTCCTACGGAAGAGCAATCTCCTCCAAGAACCGCGCCCAGCTTTACCGCTTGCGGAAATGGCAGCGCAGAATCAGAGTGTCCAACGCGACGGAACGCAACCTTGCGTTTGCCCTCTCTGAACTCGACCGTATGGCATCTGCACTAGGTCTACCACGCAATGTCAGGGAAACGGCGGCGGTCATCTATCGTGACGCCGTCGATAAGAACCTGATCCGCGGCAGAAGCATTGAAGGCGTCGCCGCAGCGGCGCTCTATGCAGCATGCAGACAGTGCAATGTCCCGAGAACCCTCGATGAGATTGCCGAAGTGTCCCGTGTGACCAGAAAGGAGATCGGCAGAACCTACCGTTTCATCTCCCGTGAACTCGGCCTCAAGCTCCTACCGACCGCGCCGGGAGATTACGTTCCGCGGTTCTGTTCCGGTCTCGGCCTAAAAGGCGAAGTCCAGTCCCGTGCGATGGAGGTCCTCAAGCAGGCAGGAGAACGTGAACTTACCAGCGGCCGCGGGCCGACCGGGGTCGCCGCAGCGGCGATCTACATCTCCTCCATCCTTTCCAGCGAGCGGAGAACCCAGCGTGAAGTCGCCGATGTTGCAGGTGTTACCGAAGTCACCATCCGTAACCGGTACAAGGAACTCGCCGAACAGCTAGATATCGAGATTATTCTCTAAATATTAAAAAAACGGGATCACATCCTGTCTATTTTCATTCTTTCTTGACTTTTTCGACGCCTTTGTCCTTCACTTTGTCGGATGTCCTCTGCGCCTTGGAGGAGAGAGTGCCGATGACAACCGCGATGATGACCGCAATCACTGTCACCACAATTGCGTAGGTAATCTTGGACACGATTGCCGAGTCATTCCCCGGGAAGTAGCTGTTGAAGATGTCCTGGATTGTAGAGTTCCATGCGAGTGCAGCTACGAGACCGAATGGTGCCGTGAAAAGCGCAGCTATCTCGTCGATGATCTCATTAGCTAATGACATAAGGAGTAGTTACTTTCAACACTGGTCAACACTGATATTTACGATTTTACGACACAGAGTCGGTTTTCCTCAACGATCATGCCAAAACGGATGCCCATGTCAATTGCCCTCTCGCAGCGGTCGCGGACACCTGCCGTTACCTTGAAACCAAGCAGACTGCCGGTCAGCTTCGCAAGGTCGGATTTCGGAATAGCACGTTGCCGTTTCAGGATCATGTATGCGGCCAGGAGCAGCTCATTCAACGAAACGTCTGCGATATCCCATTTGGGGCCGCGGGTACGCGGGAACTGCCGGCTGCCCGGAATCTCGACGAATCCTTCCCCATCACGGTTGAGCTGGCCGTCTTTTACCAGTTCTCCAATCAACCGGACAATGTTGTCCTTGATGGCGGGCGTCATCCGCGGAACTCTGCCCAGCTCCTTTATGCGGGAGTATAGCGTATTGAGGGAAATGGGTCCTTCGCCTCTGGCGATCTCGACGATGGCGGTCGCGATGTCGGAGTCGTGCATCGACGAGAACTGATGAAACTTCGTCAGGATGCCGCCGGTCGCGGCGGTGTAGGAGCGGAATCCTACATCGATGGAGTTCATCGGCCGTTCCGCCGGCAGAGCCTCCCAGAGGTTGTCGATTTTTTCATTTGCTGGCTGTTTTCCCTGCGGTTTCGGCTGCGGTGTCAGGTGCTCTTCAGTCATTGGTTCCCCGGGTATTTTTGTTGCAGCTGCTGTAGCTGCTGCTGCCACAGTTGCAGGAGCTGGTACTGCCGTACGGCGCAGTGGTGCAGGACCCGGCGCCGCGGCGGTATGACGCACGGATTTAGTCTTCGGCTGCGGGCGCAGCGCTGGATTTTCTGCGTATTCAAGTTCTTCCAGCAGCCGGCGTTCGCATTCGTGCGGCGAACAGAACCATTCGGGCGCCCAGATCCGGATCAGCGTCCAGCCGAGTCCTTCCAGAATCTGTGAGCGCAGCCGGTCGCGGTCGCGTGCGTCTTCCGCGGACCAGTAGTTCGGTCCGTCGCAGAGGATACCTGCCATGAAGACGCCGGCCCTCTGCGGGTCGACGACGGCGATATCGATCATGAACCTGGCACATCCCAGATTGCGCATGACCGCATAGCCCTTCATCTCCAGCATCTTTGCGACGGTGTCAGCGAAGCTGTCTGGCGCGGTCTTGACTTCGGCATTTTCTCCGAGAGTCGTGGTGTTGCGCGTTTCGGCATAAATCAAGAATGCGGCAAGCGCGGTGACACCCCTCGGCGTCTCCGGTCCGAGCGTCAGGTCGTAGCCGCGGAAGTTCGCGTAGACAACGCAGCGTTCACGCGCACGGGTGATCAGCACATTCAGACGGCGTTCGCCGCCCGCCTGGCTCAGCGGGCCGAAATTTCTTGAGAGCTTGTGCTCCTCGTCGTAGCCGTAGCCGATGCTGATGAGGATAGTGTCGCGTTCGTCTCCCTGGACCGTCTCCAGATTCTTGACAAAAAAGTCTTCTCCATTAGTGGTGTGCATGGATGCCTCCACCCCCGGATGGTCGCGGAGCAGAAGGTCGACCTCGTGCCGAATGCTGTCCTGCTGCTTTACGGAGAAGGTAACGACGCCCAGCGTCTTGTCCGGGAACCTCTGGTAGTATTCGATGACGGCGGAGGCAATCTGTTTCGCTTCCCCATGATTGACACCGGATCTGCCGCGTTCGTAGATGGTTCCTTCCGTATGGACAAAGGAAAGCCCCAGGTCAGTGGTGTCGTGTTTCGGCGAGGGAAAGACGAAGAGCGACCCGTCGTAGAACTCCGCGTTCGAGACGGTGATCAGCGATTCATGCCGCGACCGGTAGTGCCAAGTAAGACGCCGGGTCGGATACACCTGCTTGCAGGCATGCAGCAAGCTTTCCATATCGGTGATTTCCGCCGTGCCGTCCTCATTAGCCTCATCGTTACCACCAACCGAGTCGAAGAATGTAGTAGGCGGCAGCTGGCGGGAATCTCCCATGACCACAAGCTGTCTGCCGCGCATCAGGGCACCCAGCGCGTCTTCGGGCTTGACCTGGCTTGCCTCGTCGAAGATAATGATGTCGAAGGTCACCGACCGCGGATCGAGGTACTGGGCAATCGACAGAGGACTCATCATGAAGCAGGGTTTGATCTTCTGGATAAGGCCGCCCGCCTTCGTCATGAGGGTGCGGATGGCCATATGGCCGCGTTTGCGGTTGAATTCGCCGGAAAGAATGCCCATCTCGGATTCACGCGACGCACCGTCGAAGAGCGTCGGCATACGTCGAGTAAGATCCTGCACGATGGTCGCGGCGTTCTCCTTGAGGACCATGCGATCAAGCTCCTTGAAGGTCTCGATCTTCTGTTCATGCGGGATCTGCGCGAACTGCGCAAGACGCGGACGAATCTGATGGGTCTCTTTCAGGAGTGAGTCCACGTAACCGGTCACAAATGAAGGAATGATGGCATCCGGCGGCAGCTTTCCTTTCTGCGCCAGGTTCGCAGTACCGGCGGCAGCGGTCTCCTTCGCCTGGCTGATGTAGGAGAGGAAACGGGTCCACGACTCCAGACGGTCGATGTTCTCCACCCAGCCACTTGCCATCTTCTCCATCTCGGCGAAGTCCCTGGGCGAACTGGTATCCTCCATGCCGATGCGGTCCATCAGCTGTCTGCGTACGGTCTGGGCGTCGGCATACCGTGTCTCCATCTCGGCGATCATGGTCTCCGCATCCCAGGTCTTTCCGGCAATGATGCCACGGATAGAGTTGCGGGTTATTCTTCCCTCGCGTTCCCAGGAAAGCAGGGTGCGTATCCAGGAAGCATAGGATTCAATCACCGCAGGGTCGGTGCTGTCTCCGGTCCATACCGGGGCGAACAGCGCGGCACAAGCCGCTTCTCGCTCGCGCCAGGCATCATGTTCCGCGACATAGATCTTCGCATCCTTAAGACCATTCAGAATAGCGTCGTCGGATGCCTTAGGGTCACGCAGGCACGACCTGATCTCGGCACGCAGGTTCTTGTATTCCGAGGAAAATTTCCGTGAAAATGCGCTTTTCTCACTGATCTTCAGGAATTCCTGATAGAGCTGCACAGCATCCTTTGCGGCGATGTCAGGGGTGAAGGTGTCCGCGACGGTCTTTCTCAGCGTATAGATCTTGCGGTAGTCGGTCACCATCGTATCGACGGTGGACCGGTTCTGCCAGGTCGGGTCTTCCAGAATCCCTTCGGTGAGCGGCAGGTCCTGGCCGATGACGCGGTAGGTTTCGAAAAACACCGGTAGGCCGTCCCCGTTCTTCGGGATGAACGGCAGACCGGCGGCGTCGGCGATCTCTTCTGCGATGATGTTTATTCTCCGGATGCTGTCTCGGAAGGTGACTGCCAGTGTGCGGATCTCATCACGGTCTCCCGGCAGAATCCGCCCCGGATTCGAGGCCGCCCACGGATGGGTCGCGATCGTCTCGCCGTCACGCAAAAGCGTCGGCATGTAGGATTCAATGTTGGTCAGTGCGGCGACTGCTGCGCGGTACTCTTCCGGCGAGATCTTCGAGGCATTCTTCAGGGGTACAGACGGGAGAAATCCTCCCTTCATCTCCTCAAAATCGTAGCGGTACTGTTCCCGGATGCCGAAGAGGTCGTACGGCGTGAATCCGCAGGCACCAACCGGCTGCTGGAGTTCCTTGCAGTAGCCGGAGAGTTCATCGCTCAGACTGATGATCTTCGCAAGGATGTCTTCCCGCGGAGACACGGTCACACCGGTTTCCACCGGCTGCTGGAGACAGGACTCGAGTTCCCGCAGGAAATCGATCTTCTTTGCGTTCTGGCTGTGCAGTTCCAGCAGGAATCTGGACAGTCCCGCGGCATCGAGACGGCGTTTAACAACCTGCAACGCCGCCATCTTCTCACTGACGAAGAGCACGCTCTTTCCGGCGGCCAGCATTTCGGCGATCATGTTGGCGATGGTCTGACTCTTGCCGGTACCAGGTGGTCCTTCGACCACGAGGTTCTTTCCCGTCTTCGCTTCGGCGATGACCGCCAGTTGAGAGGAGTCGGCATCCATGATGTTGCAGAAATCTGAACTCTTCAGCGAAATCCCGGTATCGGGACCCGACGATGAGGCGGTCGGCGCGAATATGCTTCTGACCAACGGGCTGTCCTCGATGGCGAACCCTTCACCCCAGCTTGCATCGTCCAGGTCCTTGTACATGACGTATTTCTTGAAACTGAACAGATCAAGAACGATGCCCGGCAGAAGTTTCCATTTCTTCGGTTGGATGATGGAGGCGACAACCTCAAAGTATTTCTGCACGTCTTCCAGCGTTTCCGGATGGTCAAACTCAGGAAGGATGATGCCGGACTCGGCAAACTTTGCCGCAAGTGAGGGAGAGATGATAGGATCTTCACCGGACCAGGTAAGCGAATAGTTCTCCTTGACCTTTTGTTTCTCCAGATTGACCGGAATCAGCAGGAGCGGCGCTTTCAGTCCTTTCATGGCGGTATCGTTCCCTTCGATGATGCCGAGGGCAAGATAGAGAATCGGGTATCCCTGCTCTTCAAAGACGGTCCTGCTCTTCGTCTGGAGCGTATAGAGGCGTTTTCTGAGGTCGACTTCGGAATAGGGGGTATTGAGATTCTGGTCGGCATGTTTGGGGTTTACCGAGAATATCGGGTATTTCCAGAGGTTCTTTTCTTCCGGTGTCGCTGTTCCTTTCCCGGTCGGGTAGAACTTCATCGCCTTTTCCTTCAAAACGAGGAGGGAGTAGACTTCGCCGACGTGTCCGTCTACAATCTCAATGGAACGCGCGGAAAGGGCATGATAATTGAGAAGATTGTTTCTCAGGGAGAGATCAAGTAATCTCCCGCGGAGTTCTTCAAGTACTGATGTTTTTTTCGCCATATCCCTCAGTGTATATGAAGAATATATTGGACGGTGAAGATAAAGTGCTTCTCTCGTCCAGTTAATGGATATCAGCGCGAAATATCAGCAAAAGTAATGAAGTGTGGTGAGACATGTTATCTGTAGAGTCACTAAGATATAAAATCACCAAGATTCGTAATTTGAATACCCACTAGATTGTCCGCAGAAAGTGGTGAAAATATCGCAATGCACACTTCTGAGGCACGACCATCTCTTCATATCTACACTACAATTATCTCTATTTTATCGTAAAATGTTCAAATATAAATGAAATTTTGTGATGTTTTAGATTTTTTTTTAAATATAATTTTTTAAATATATTTTATTCGTTATATTACTCATTCGAAATGAAACTTTTAAACATCTAATAAACCATATATTAGTATACAAAAATTTCAGGCTTTTATGATCGGTTCCACCGATTGGGCCTGCTCTATAGTGATTATTCAGTGAATGTAGTCTGTTATAGGGCAGTCTTCCATGAATCTCCGGATTTGGAGGGGGGTTACGGGGCTTTTTCCTCCCAGTTAATCCACAACGTTTAAATCAATAAATATCCTACAATAGTATCGCATATTTGCCTCAGTGGCCTAGGGGTATAGCGCGTCCTTGGTAAGGACGAGGTCGCGAGTTCAAATCTCGCCTGAGGCTTAATTTTTGTTGTTTTTCTTGTTTTTCAGAATTCAAAAGATATTTGCCCCTTCTCCACCTTCTTGATGCATGAAACCCTCAAAATGACCCATTTCGGTGGTCAAAGATCCAGCCGCCAGGTGAAAAAGAACCCTTCAAACTTCAGGGAGTAAGTCTGAATCACCAGATATCAACGGTGATTCGGGGGATTCTCTCATATACGCGCGGAATGGCGGGCTTTGATGGATGCTGTTGCTAGATATGCTGTGGAAAGTGCCGCTTGGATGTTGTATCCGCCGGTATCTCCGTCGATATCCAGTGTCTCTCCGACAAAATAGAGATTCGACGACAGCTTCGACTCGCAAGTCTTCTTGTTGATCTCGTCAAGGGACACACCACCCGCCGTCGCCATCGCGATGGAGAATCCACCGAGGCGGTCGACCGGAACCCGGTATGCAGTGACGATTTTCACCAAGTTCCTACGCAGGGCAGCGGTCAGCTGCGACCCTTTCATCTCGTTCGGGATACCGGCGGATGCGAGAAGAACATGAACGAGGCGGTCTGGCATGCCGAGACCATATAGCAGGTTCGATACGGCTTTGGACCCTTCCCTGCCGCAGCGGTCGATGAGCAAACTGTCCAGATCTTCAAAACGGTGACCGGCAAAGGATATCTCCAGCGTGTCGCTTTCCTTCATCCACCGGCTTGCATCGAGAACAACCGGTCCGGACACGCCGAACCGGGTGATGAGCAGGTCACCGGTGTTCCGGGCGATAACCCGGTTGTTCCTGATGATTCTGACCTCTGTGTCGGAAAGAAAAATTCCCGAGAGGTCTCTGAGTGCAAACCCGGTCACATAGACAGGGGTCAGCGCCTCCCTCAGTGGCACGATCGTATGCCCGAGCGATTCCGCAAGCCGTGCGCCATCACCGGTCGAGCCGGTAAGCGGATACGATGCGCCGCCGCAGGCGATGATGACCGACCCGGCTTTGACCGTATATTTACCCGTCTCTATTAGATACCCATCTTCGCTCCGGTGGATGCCGATAACGGCGGTGTTCGTGCGGATTTCGCAGCCTGCACGTTCGGCCGCATGCAGCAGGGCCTGCAGAACATCGTCCGCCTTCCGTGATGCCGGAAACACCTTGTTTTCCGGCGTCGTTTCACAGGGTACGCCATTTTCGTTCAGGAATGATACAGTGTCAGAGCTGGTGAACGCAAGAAGGGCCGGCTTGATGAACGCGCCGTGGTCACCATAATGGGGGACGAGTTCGATGGGTTTTCCGGCATGGGTCACGTTGGACTGCCCGGAGGCAGAGATGAGCAATTTCCTTCCCGGGGTCTGCATCTTCTCCAGAAGAAGTGTTTTCATGTTAGTCAGCCGTGCAGCTGCGAACAGCCCCGCCGGTCCTCCGCCGATAATGACAGCCTCGAATACTTCCATGATGATTCACCCGCGTTCCTTGATATCAGTAGTGTGTGCTTTTCCCGTATTAAGGGTTCGTGCGCCTCATCCATGTACTATTTATTTCTGAAGGCCCCATCTGTTATCATGAATAAAAAGAGCGGAGAAACTGTTGCGGTGCCCAGAAAGAAGAGCAACGTCCCGTTCCCGAAATCTGCGGAAAAACCGCAGAAAGATGGAAAGGTGGCGAAAAAAACCGGAAGAACATCGAAAAATATCCATGCCGCTAAAGCCGAGCAGAACGGATCGCTGAAAGTGCCGGCAGCGTTCATCACCGACCTGAATAAGCTCGCCAAGATCCTGGAGATGAACCCCGGAATCATCGAACCTATCCGCGACGTCTTCGAGTATCATCTGGTTGACCCAATCGACCGCAAGACGTTCCCGCGGATCGTCAATGCCATGTCGATGCTGCTCGGTCCGGCACCGACGATGGTCATCATGACCGGCTGTCATATCAATGCCGTCTCGTTCTTCGACGACCTGCTCGGTGCGGTCGACGACAACGAACCGGCAAAGGGAGCGATTTGGATTATCCAGCATCTAACAGCTCTCTACGGCAACCGCGTGCAGAAGGCATATTCTCTCTCCTCAGGAACCATGGACGAGGACTGGCATACCATCGATATCAATACTTACAAGCGCGAAAGCGAAAACCCGACCTGGATGATCGATATGCGTCTGTCGCAGTACGGCGGCAACGAGTGCCAGATCAGGATGACACCGGATTCGGCGTTCCAGATGGTGGACATCATCATGGTCGAGCTCCTCAACGGAGTGCCAACGGAACAGGTCGATTCCGACCTGATGGAACGCTGCCGCCAGCACTGCAAGGATTATTATGAAAAATACTATGGCAAAATCAAGGCGAAACCCGGCGACGAGGAGCATCCGGCCGGCTACGCATAATCTCTCTATAATCTATTTTTTGAATTTTTGGAAAAAAAAGAAAGTGTCCCAGGTATCTACAGCGTCATTACAGCTCCAGGAACGAAGAATTTGACAATGGATCCCATCATATTCGGATCGAACGGGATGTAGAGAAGGAAGACCGAGATAGTGATCACGACAAGGAAGATGAGTCCGTTCCACTGGAGAACATTCTTGCCGTCGAGAGGGCCTACCGGAAGCATGTTGAAGAACGCAAACATCGCGTTGACCAGCCAGCCGGTGTAGCCGATATAAAAAAGGAATCCTGACGGTGTAAGGGCGTAGGCGAATCCTGCTCCGGTGATGAAATGCACACTGCCGGTTGCAAGACCTATCAGCATGATCACGCCGAAGACGAACAGCATGACGATGTTCATCAGCGGACCCATGAGGGAGATGACGCCGTTCTGCTGTTTGGTGATCGGTTTTCCACCGGAGCTGATCAGCGTGGCTCCCGGTGCCGCGAACACGATGCCTAGAAGGCAAGCGAGGCAGACGGAGATGACCAGCATCGGATTGCTCTTACAAAACTCCGACCAGAACCCGTAGTGCATTGCGATGAATTTGTGGGCGAGTTCATGGCAGACGAAGGAGACGCCAACGATGATGAGTGCGGCGATGAAGGTAAGCAGGAATCTTGGACCGTCCAGCGTGAATCCATTGCCGTTGACGACGCTGCCGATGAGCGAGACAAGACCGCCGAAGGCATAGAGCGCGATGGTGAACGAGATCGCCAGCGCTATCCAGGCGATGATGAGGCCCTTACGTTCGGACGGTGATATCTTCTTGAAGAAACCCATCTTACAGTCCACATCCTACCTTGACGCAGTCCTCGATGGTGCCGAGCCGTGGAATCGCCTTGCACATCCCCGGCAGGTACGTGAAGGCCTTGCCGGAATTAGTCATGATCGTCTTAGTCTCTAGGAGCGGCGAGACGATCATGCAGGTATCGTGCACGATGCGGGCACCGGAGGCTGCGATCTTGCGGTAATCATCTTCGTGGCCCTTGGCGAGTTCCGCGGCGCCGAACACGAAGAACGGCATGACGACGTGCTTGCCGGCGAGCATGCCGGCGAGTTCATGGAGTTCGTCCGGAGACAGGTGCGGACAGCCAACGGCGACCGCTTCCGGCTCAAGTTCACTGAAGAGTTCGTTGATTTCATCGTTCTCGATGACGACCGTCTCGCGTTCCTCTTCCGCGAAATACTTCTTGAAGAAGGGAAACCGTGCCTCGGGCGTGATGTCCTCAACGTGGAACAGCGGGATGGAGCCGGAGGCGGCCATGGCGGCACCCATGCTCTTGAGCATGGAGCTCTTCGGTCGGATGCCCTTGAAAAGCGGGATCCGGTCGCCCGCGATGGCGCCCGCGATGATGCCCAGAGCCCCGTATTCGGCAGGGCTCCATGCCTTTGCGGCCTCCGGATCGCTGATAGTGAAGTCTATTTGCGGAAGGCGGTTCTTGACGATGTGCATGCCGTATTCAGGGGTCTTGCCGGTAAGCGCGGCAGCAAGGGCCGAGGGTCCACCTTCCCGGTTCGTCCGTGCTCCGAGGACAGAGTTCGTGTAGATGACCGCGGAAGATTCCGACCAGGCAAGGTGGTCACCGCGTTCTATCACTGAGTAGTAGTAAGGCGTGCAGGTGCAGGTTAACCGGATGCCGAGCCGGAAATAGGCAGCATTGACCTCCAGCTGTTTTGTCGCAAAGTCCTTGGAGATGCCCATTTCCTCCCAGTCAACGATCGGCATGCCGATCGGATTCAGGTACGCCGGAACGACGACCTTTCCTTTCAGGCCGTTCAGCCACTCGAGTCCAGCGTCGCCGAGAGTTTTGTAGGATGCTCCGGATACCAGGACGCTTTTCACCTCGATGAGTCGCTCGGCATGGTAGATCTTGCCGACCGACACGAGGATTTCCATCATCTTCTGCTTCGTTTCGCCGTATTCTCCGTTGAGAACGGCCTTGTCGTAATTGTCTAACTCCATCGGAACTCCCGTTTCTGTGTATTATATCTTCCATTCAGCACGTATGAATTCTTCCTCTCTTCCGATGGGAACCGTTGCATCTATGCCCGCTTTCACGTTCAGTCCATCGCCAATCCGGCACGGGTCAATGGTGGATCCCGGAACCCCGGAATAAATGATGACATCCGTATCTGCACGGATGCGAGTAGCGATCGCATACTCGACGTCGACCGGGTCTTCGATGTCGATGTCGGTGTCCACGATGACCACATGCTTGAGTGACTTGTGGGAGGTAAAGGCCGCATCGATCGCCTTTCTGCCGTCGTTTTCTGCATGTTTGCGGATGCTGATGACGGCATGGAAGTATCCGGCGCCTCCCCGTGTCAGGCAGACCCTATCGATGTCCACGACCCTGCCAACCTCCGCATACAGTTTGGGCTCGTAGGGTACTCCCATAAATATCTTGTGTTCAGCTCCCCCCGGCAGAAGCGCATGGTAGATGTACCCGGGTTTCAGGCACATTCCCTCCAGCTCGATGATCGGCTGCTGCCGGACCGAGTCGTACGTTCCGCTGATGTCGACGAAGGGACCTTCCGTCGCCGTTTCTGCAATCATCCAGCCGTAAAGGACGATCTCCGCATCCGGCACCCGGATGCCGTTCGGGCAGGTGTGCAGGGCAAGCGGTTCACCGGTAATCTCCGCCGCATACTGCATCTCGCGGCCTTCCGGCACCCGCGTGCAGGCGGCGAAGATGATAGCGGGACTGACGCCGATGACGATAGCAACCGGCAGCTTCTCGCCTGCCGCGCACGCCTGACGGTAGAGAATGTCGGTATGCCGCCGCTCAACGACGCGGACCACCAGATGCGTTTCATCAAGCACCAACATGCGGTGGATCGAGGCGTTCTCAACCCCGCCGTATGCCGAGAAGACGATGGTCGAGGTCAGATATTTTCCGGCATCCTTCGGATAATGCTTCAGCACCGGAATCTTCCGCAAGTCGGCATGCTCGAAGGCGAGTGCCCCGCCGTCGATGAGTCTACCAGAAAAGGTGCATGACGCAAGGTGCTTCACCATCTCCTGTTCCGGTAGACCGAGCGCCAGAGCCAACGCCTTATGGGAGGTCACGGTGTTCATCACCGCCGGATGTCCGTCCAGGTTTTCGAATATCAGCATCCGGTCCGTCGCCGCAGCAAGCTGTGCAGCTTCCATATCGGTGGATACCGGACGCGACACGGTGTCAGCGAGACCCGCATCCTTCATTTTTCCGATGAATGTCCGTAAATCGTCCATGATGTTTCTTACTCTCCCCAACGGGTACCGATGGTATGTTCAATGCCACAGTGGTCAAGGATTCGGGCGGCCATCATATCCGCGAGGTCCTCAATGGTCTGCAGATGGTTGTAAAGTGGCGGAGAGGCAGGCATGATGACGGCGCCCGCATCGTTTGCCGCCAACATGTTGGTGAGATGGATCCGGTTGTAGGGCGTCTCGCGCGGTACCAGGATGAGTTTCCGGCGTTCTTTCAACGCGACGTCGGCAGCACGGCCAATCAGGGATTCCGCATACCCGTTCGCGATGCCGGCGAGCGTCTTCATGCTGCAGGGCACGACGACCATCGCATCGTACCGGAACGAGCCACTCGCGATCTCTGCGTCGATGGCAGTGTTATCCTCATAGGCAAACGGATAGTCGTCGAGGGATACGTCCTCGTATGCTGCCACCTTGCGGGCGGCATCGGAGATGATCAGATAGACTTCCACCCGGCCCTTGAGCGCGTCAAGAAAGCGTTTGGCGTAGAGCGTGCCAGAGGCGCCGGTGACGGCGACGACCAGCCGCTTTTTCGGGCTTGAACAGGAGGTATCGTTGCAGGTCATGATTCATCAATGCTGAGATCCGAGAGTTTGTACTGTTTCGTCGGTTTCTGGATGCCCAGGACGGAGATGGCGGCAGACGCCACCGCATCGCGGTATTCGGGCGCGGTATAGACGCCGAGTCGCCACTGTTCGCGCCGGGTCTGGTTCATGAGGTCGAGCAGGGGTACCAACTCCTCGAACGGAGTGAAGTCATGCAGGTTCCTGACTTTCACCTGCATGTGCATGTCGTGCCGGAGTGCCGGGATGTCTAGGATGACGAACTCTTCACTGACCCCTGCATTTTCAGCAATTTCCAGCCGCAGACGGTTCTTTTCCTCCGGCCGCATCACAGCTTCCCGGTCCATGTTGACCTGGGTTCTTCCCACATACACCGCCCGCTTGTAGAGCTGGCGGGTGCGGATGCGGTTGATCAGGTTCCTGGCGCAGGTGGAATGTGAGCTGGTCAGCAGCGCAATGGCGGTCGCGTCGTCCATCCGCAGGAAACCGCGGATGCTGTCCTGTGTGAACGCGTGTCTACCAGCAAGCAGGAACATCTCCTCCGCGATCCGGTTGACGTGATGGAAGTATATCGCAGGCCCCATCAGCGTCCGGGCGACCAGGAGCGATTCCGCCGCCGACAGCCCATCTTCCTGCAGGAAGAGTCCTTCCTCCTGGTCCATGGAAAGAGACTGGATCAAGCGGTTCGCGTCAAGGGTGCCGTAGGGTACGCCGGTATAGTGGGCGTCACGCAGGAGATAGTCCATGCGGTCGACGTCCAAGTCGCCGTGGATGATGGATGCCAGCCGGTGTTTTCCGTTGATGATGTCGGCGGCTTCTCGGACATCGGCGCCGAGTTCGTCGAAATATGGCTGGAGCTTATTCCAGTATGGCATGATGTCGCCGTGGGCGAACGTGCCGAACTCCGTCGCCAACCGTTCACTCGCATGGGAGAACGGACCGTGACCAATATCGTGCAGCAGAGCCGCGGCGGTCACCAGCAGCCGGTCGTCCGTGGCAAGCCCCGTCTTCCGGCAGACCCGGTCTGCCAGCGTCATGGTTCCCAGTGAATGCTCGAACCGCGTATGGTTCGCGCCGGGATAGACCAGGTAGGCGAATCCCAGTTGACGTATCGCGTGCAAACGCTGGACCAACGGCGAATCCAAAAGAGGAATCAATTCGTCAGGAACTTCGATGTATCCGTGAACCGGATCTTTGATCTGCTTTGGTATAGGTCATCACATCCATTTCATGCCGCGGGTTGACCCAGCGGCCTTTTCGTTGTTGTTCTCACGTTTTTTCTGGGAGGCACGGACCGTTTTCCAGAGGTTGGTCGGGACCGGTTTCTTTGCGATGACCCTGGCGGTATCGACGATATCTTTCGGCGTCTGCTTAGCGCCAACTGATACATTTCCGACATTGTCCTTAGGCCGCTGTTTCACTCCCACCGATACATTTCCGACATTGTCCTTCGGTTTCTGTCCTGTTCTGACAAATAAGTTCCAGTCGGTCTCCTTCGGGCGCTGTCCGTGGCCGATGGCGCTTCGGTCCATCCCTTCATGCAGGACTCTGCGCTTCCCCAGATCGGCCTGGCCGACCAAAACCATGTCCGGCTGCGTGTTCCATTTCGGCAGCGGAATGTCGCTGTCAAACTCCTGCTTCTTTTTCTTCTTGCCGGCAAGGACGATTTGCGGGTCGGTCTTGGCTTTTGCCGTTATTTTCTCCGGTTTCGTCATCATCACGACACCGGCGGCAGGTGTCGCAGGTTCCACAGATTCGACTGACCTGGTGATCCTGACCGGCCGCTCTTCGAAGAAATCTTCATCTTCGGCAGGATTTGCATCCTCCGCCGGCTCGTCGCCACCGAAGAGTTCCTCATCGGTCTCTTCCTCTTCTTCCTCTTGCTGCATCTCTTCCTCCTCGGTGAAGAATTCATCGTCTTCCGTGTACTCCTCCTCAGTGCCTGATCCGACGGATACGACCATCTCCTCATCGAAGAACTCACTGTCGTCTGCCTCCGCGGCGGGCTGCGGGTCCTGTTGCGCCGTATAGACCGCGGTCGCTGTTGCGGCGGTTGCCACCGACAAGGCCGGACTGAGATCCTTGAACCCGAGTGGAGCCTGAAGGACGGCGGAATCGGCGGCACCGGCGTGGACGGAAAACACCTGACCTTCCTCGAAGATTTCGGTATCGGTAGCCGGCCGGAGCTCCGGTACCCTCATCTCATTGAAGAGGTCGTTGACGCTGAGGTATTTCTTCTGAATCTCCTGTTCATAGGAGGTTCGTATCTCGTTGAGCTCGGCAATCCGCGGCACGTTCTCGATGCCGGCAAGAACGATGATGACGCCGACGTCACGCGTGGAGGTGACCGGATAATCAGCCGCCCGCATCTCCAGGCCCTTAATGCTTTTGTCGATCCATTTTCGAATCGTCTGGAACCCTTTCATGGACAGTTCGTTTGACGGCCCGGTGATGAGCACCAGCACCCGTTCCGCGGTCGTCAGGTCGCAGGGAACCGAGATTTCCTCATAGACGGCACGTTTCGCCAGATCGATGATGCGTGCCGTGCGTTTGTGGCCTTCCTCCAGGAGATACTTCTCCATCCGGAACCGGTTGAGAAACCCGAGCAGTTTCTTGGGGATCTTTTCTGCGGCATATCCGATGGACACGATATCGGTCTCCTTCAAAGTGTTGAGGATTTCTCCCGCATCCAGCACGACTTCGGCGACCTCGATGCCCTTGGGGGTGATCTCCCCGGCATGGAGCAGGAGTTCCACCCGCCGGGTCAGCAGCTCGTTCAGATCGTCCTGGACGTCGCTTATCGCAAGCTTCGATGATTCGCGGACGATGATGCCGTCCTTTCCTTCTACCTCCTTCTGTTCCGCAAGCTTGGCGGCCCATCCCTCCTCGAGTCGGAACAGCCAGGTCTCGTTGTCGAAAATGATGGTGGCGCTGGAGACTTCCCGGATGGCTTCCAGTTCTGCTGCCGCCCGGGCGGATACCCGTGCACCTTCGTTTCTGGCCGGAATGGTGACGATCGTGAATACCGGATCCGCAAACACCCGGTTCAGCTGGGGCAGGATCACCGGCACTGCCTCTCCCATCTTTCCGCCGAGACCGACGCAGACAAATATGGCATCCGCATCATCGACGATGGTGTCCGAAAAGTATCTTGCGATGTTGCTGAGGTCAAAGTCGGTGCCCTTCTTGCAGGATTCAAGGTCGAGCGTATTCGGCTCAAGCTGAATGCGTTTGTCCTGGTCGACCGCCTCCATGGTGGCGAGGAAATCGCGGTCGGAATCGAAGATGTAGGAGCGTACGCTTTTCACTATGCTTTCCTGATCATGGGCTGCAAGCATGTTGACGATACGGCATCCAGCCTTCCCTATCCCAATGAGTAGTGCACGCATTTAGTAATAGATAGGTATTTGGTGCGACGGCATATAAGGTTTCACCGGAAATCGGCAATCTGACAGCATCCATCCCGTGGATACGCGTGTTGAAACAGGTGAAAAAAGGAAAAATGGGAAGCGTTTGTTTTCAGAGCGAATCGCGTTTGCGGGTCGGTGCGTACGTGTTCTGGTTGTTGTTGGTTTTCCTCTTACGGTTGGAGTCGATGACAATCAGGATGACGATGAGCAAGACGATGATGCCTGCAAAGGAGCAGAGGGCAATCATGGTCGTCGGGATGTTCTTCTTCATCTCGACGGTCACCGCGTTGACGGCGTTCGCTTCGACCGTGCAGGATACCGCGTTTCCACTGTATCCGTCAACCGATGCGGAGAGGAGGAAGGTCGTTCCTGGATTGGCAGCCATGGTGAACGTGCCGTCGGTACCGGTCTGACCTTTGTTCACGCCGTCGACGTAGACAAGTGCGCCGGGAAGCGCCTTGTCTCCAGACTTCACCGTCACCATGACTGGGGAGGATGCATAGGGGAGAGTGACGACATAATCGGTCCTGTCGGTCTTGAACTCAATGTTGTCTGCATACATGGTGTATCCGTCGCAGGTGACGGTCACCGGATAGGTGACTCCCGCCGTGTAGATCGGGAGCTGAGCTCTGCCGTAGTTGTCGGAATAGGCGATGATCGTGCCGTTCACCGTGACGGTTGCACCGGAGACCGGCAACTTCGCCTTGTTGTAGATGAGGAACAGCGGTGAAACCTGGGAAAGCGGCAGCGAGATGGTGATCGCCGTTTCATCGCTGTTGATATATCTCGATTCAGTGTACGGCACATACGAGGGAGCATTCACCTGGATGTTATTGTTGGCTCCTCTGGTCATGACGACGCTGATTCTGCCGTAATCGTCCGTCTTTCCGACGACGTTGTTGTTCAGCGTGATTGTCGCGTTCGAAATCGCCACACCGGTCTCAAGATTGGTGATCTTAAGCATGACCGGCGTATCCTGCGCCAGATAGACGGCGATCTCCGCGACGGTGGTGCCAACGGTCACGTTCTTGACCTGGGGGATGTAGCCTTCCTTGGATACAGTTACAGAGTATGCCCCTGCGGGGACATTGAGGAACTCCACGGCTCCGTTTCCATTGAATGCCGTTTTCTGGATGTTGCTGAATGTGCCGCTTTCCGCCGTCAGCACGACCTGTGCGTTCGGCAGCGGGTTGTGGCTGTCGGTGGTGTCCAGCACGTTGACGGTCAGTGACCCGTATCCTTCGGTGGCAGCCAACACACCTCCGCAGAAGAGTGCCGCAACCAGAAGAAGGACAGCAAGAATTCGCTTTATCATTACCACTTATATCACTTTCCAAGATGATTATAGCATCGGTCCACACTTATCAGATGCGATTGAGAAGCGTGCCGCCTCTGCCACCTTAATGGCTTCCGAAAGCTTCCATTCCTTGTCCGCATAGATGGTGAACAGAACGTCGCCTTTCTCCACGGGTTCGCCGGTCTTCTTGTTCAGGTGGATACCCGCCCCGTGGTCCACCGGCTCCCCATCCACCCGGGCGATGTCGATGATCAGCAGGTTGCTGATGGCGTAGATGAAGTCTCCCGGCGACAGGTCGATGGTGCAGCTCTTCTCGATGAGTGAGCCGATACTGTCATGCTTCTCGATGATGCGGAGGGACTCTTCCACCTCAAGACTGACGCCGATGTCGCGGCCGATGGGTACACCGTGCTGCCGTTCGTGATGGCGCACTCGACATTCATGCTGAAACATTTTCCAAGATCGAGCAACTGACCTGAAAGGATCTTGCCGTCTTCCAGGGTCGACACCTTGGTCCCCGGCCCAGCCGGTATGTCGATGACGCAGATTTCTGACCCAAACACCTTCTTCTTCGACATGATGCTTGCCAGCATACGTGCCCGTGCGTTGATTTTGAACGGATACTCGTACTGATACTCGTACTAGATAATCTGTCGTCCGCCGGCGCCCGTGATCGCACGGGAACAGGTTTTCGGGGTGGGCAGGTTCGCTGCACCGATGAGCGGCACCACCAGCATGCCGGTGAATTCACTTAAAACCTGTTGAAAAAAGGGGAAATTTAGATGCAGTCCTTAAGCATGAACTTGAACGGACCGAGGTTTCCGCCGTAGTTTCCTGCGGTGATCTTGATGACACCCGGAACTCTACATGCTGCCTGGACACCAGCCTTCATTGCTTCCTTGACTGCCACTTCGGAGACACCGTCGATGACAATCTCGTAGACCGCCTTGACGCCATCTGGAATCTGGGTTTCTAAGCCCTTCTCGAGGACTACTGCACGGATAGTCGGGCAAAACTTCTCGTTGGTGGATTCGTTCATGAACTTGTAAGCGAGGGAACCTACCTTGGATCCGGAAGAGACGACTCCTCCCGGGAACGGCGTGATAGATCCTGCAACGCCCTTGATTGCGTCGACTGCGGCTTCCGCTGCGGTCAGTGCAGCCATCTGGGACTCACCAAGAATCAGGAAGTTGCCGCCTGCGACACCCTTGATTGCGCCGATCTCCTCTTCAACAATGAAGTCACCGCCCATGATAGGAATGGACCAGCACTTGATGCCGCCGACTTCGACCTGCTTCTCGAACTTGTCACCAAAGAAGTGGAGCTTGATCGGAATGATTTCCTCTTCCCCTGCGTGGCCGTTGAAGACTGCGGTGGTCGGCGCAGTCAGGATACACTCGGAGACACGCTCGAGGACCTGCTCCTTCAATGCCTTCTTTCCGCAGCAGATGAGAATTGCGAATCCCGGGCGGTGGTCCGGAGTTTCTGCCGGTGGAAGGAACTTTTCAATTCCTGCTTCACAGGGGCATCCGATGGTGGAGGTTGCGAAACCAGTTGCTTCGGTTGCTGCCTTGTATGCCCACTCTTTCGTTACTGCAGTGATAATCACGCGTGCTGTCCAGACTGGAAAGCCCTCTGCGTAAGTATCTTCAATAGTTACACCGTTGAATTCCATAGTACTCACCAAAGTAGTGATACTAATATATTAAATTGAGACTCTTATAGTCGTTTCTCTTTCTCTGACACGGAAACCGGCGGCCGGTAAAAATCACCGATACCAACCATCTAATTTATTCGAGGTAGTCCTTCGGAGTCGGAATCTCCTCCTTGAGACCATTTCTCTTGCGGATGCCTTTGACGACTTCACCGAGCATACCCTGCGGGACCTGGGCGAAGCCGGCGAAGGAAGTGAACCACATTGCACGGCCTTCGGTTGCAGAGCGGATATCGCCCGCGAAACCGAAGAGCTCGGCAACCGGTGCGGTACCGTTGACGACAATCTGGTCGCCTTCGGAATCAGTGGTGGACAGCATTCCACGTCTTCCCTGGATCTGGGAGATTGCAGCACCCATCTGGTCCTGCGGGACGGTGATCTGGATGTTCTGCATCGGCTCGAGCAGTGTGTCGCCTGCCATCAGGAGAGCGGCCTTGATACATCCCCTGACTGCCGGAATGACCTGTCCTGGGCCTCGGTGGATTGCATCTTCGTGGAGATGAACATCGTGGAGCTTGATCAAGACATTCTGGACCTGCGCGTTTGCAAGCGGTCCACCATCGAGTGCCTCGTGGATACCATCGATGATCAGTTCCATGGTTTCGTTCAGGTACTGGATACCTTTAGTGCAGTCGAGGAACATGTTAGTTCCGTAGATATCCTTGACACCCTTTGCCTCTTCCTTGTCGATACCAAGAGCAACGAGTGTGTCACGACGGGAGACGTTCTCCATGTTCATGGTGATCTCGTTGTTTTGGATTGCCTGGACGATTGCTTCCGGCATCGGCTCGACAGTCATGAAGAATCTGTTGTGTTTGTTCGGGGATTTTCCTTCAACCGGGGTGATAAGTGCCTGGGATACGGTCTCACGGTAGACGACGATCGGCTCTGAGGTGACAATATCAACACCCTTGTCTCTCTTGATACGTCCGGTGACGACTTCAAGGTGAAGTTCGCCCATACCGGCAATCAGGTGTTCACCGGTCTCTTCGTTGATGGTGACACGGACCGTCGGGTCTTCCTTGCCGACCTGGTGCAGAACCTCAACGAGTTTCGGCAGGTCTTTGGTGTTCTTTGCTTCTACTGCGACGGTCATGACCGGATCGGAGTAGTGGTGCAGGGACTCAAACGGGGTCATGTCCTTGATGGAGGTGACGGTAGAACCGACGATTGCATCGTTCAGACCGGTAACGGCCGCGATGTTGCCTGCAACAATTTTTTCGACATCTACACGAGTCGGACCCATGAAGATACCTACTTGCTGAAGTCTGTTCGGCTTGCCGGCGGTGCCGGAGACGTACAGCTCCTGACCGCGGGCCAGGGTTCCGGAGAACAGACGGCCGGTTGCGACTTCTCCTGCGTGCTTGTCGAAAGAGATGTCGGTGACCATCATGGAGACCGGTCCGTTCGGATCACAGGCGTACATTGCCTTTCCAACGGTGGACTCGACGTCGCCGTGCCATATGATGTGGCATCTGTTTCCCTGTGCCTGGAGTGGGTTCGGTAGGAACTGAACGACCATATCGAGCAGGACTGCGTGCAGCGGGGAGTTCTTCTTCAGGTACTCTTTGTCGCCTTCATTGCACTTGGTGATGATGGTCTGGAGGTTTACGCCAGACTTTTTCATGTACGGGATTGAGATTGCCCAGTTGTAGAGAGCGGAACCGAATGCGACGTTTCCTTTCATCGCATCGAGTTTCCATCCGCCGTTGTTGTAGAGGTTCTCGTTCATTCCCTTGATGAGCTTGTTGACCTTGTCGATGACATGGCCTAAGCGGATCATCATATCCTGCGAGGTGACCTTGAGTTCGTTGATCAGCCTGTCGACCTTGTTGATAAACAAAACCGGGTGGACACCCTCTTTGAGTGCCTGACGAAGAACGGTCTCCGTCTGCGGCATCGGGCCTTCAACCGCATCGACGACGACGACTGCACCGTCGACGGCTCTCATCGCACGGGTGACATCTCCCCCGAAGTCGACGTGACCGGGGGTATCAATCATGTTGATGAGGTATTCCTGACCATCGACCTCGTGGACCATTGAAACGTTGGATGCATCAATAGTGATTCCACGGGCCTGTTCCTCTTCATCAGAGTCTGTCCAGCAGGCTCTTCCAGCGAGTTCCTCGGAAAGCATTCCGGCGCCTGCAAGCAGGTTGTCGGAAAGGGTGGTTTTTCCATGGTCAATATGCGCTACAATACCGATATTACGGATATGCTGCGTATCGTTCATCAGCACCGTAATACGGTCAACCATCTTTTTCCCGCGTGACATTGTACTCCCTCAAACTCAGCGTGCCGACTTGGCGATACGCTCGACTTCTTCCTTCTTGCCGACGGAGAAGCACTTTGCATCTCCCTTGGACGCCATGATCAGTTCGTTTGCCAATACCAGGTGTGCCGGCTTCTTGGTCTTGTGCGATCCCTTCCAGGTTGCAAGGGCGATATATCTGAGTGCCGTGTTGACTCTGCGGCTCGGCGCGGAATCAACGGACTTCGGGATATTGATACCTCCGTATTTCAGGCGGACAATCTCCTCACGGGGTGCGGCGTTGCCAACGGCGTCAACTAAAACCTGCAGTGGGTTCTGCTTGGTCTTCTTGTTGATCTCGTCGAATGCGTCCATGACCATCTTGGTACACATCATCTTCTTGCCGGTGTTGTGCTCGGTCTGCATCAGGCGATTGATAAGTCTCTCGACGATAGCCATCTGAGACTTGGTGAACTGCTGCTGGGTAAGTCTTCCGCAGGAATTTGGAACCTCGGTGGAGGTAACGGTGATGTAGCGGACAAGACCCCGATCCTTGACAACAACTTCGGAAGTATCCCACTTGTTAAAGAGAAGAATCTTAGAGGTTGCGTTATCTGCCATGTTATTTACCTCCGTGCCTTCTCCTGACGTCCTAAGACCAGTTCATTCAGGGTAACGCCGTTGACGGCGATGACAACGAAACGGACTCCCGGAATATCACCCATGGAACGTCCTGCACGACCGCCGATACCACAGATGGTAACTTCATCGTGTTCATCAATGAAGTTGATTGCTCCGTCGCCGACCGCGAATGCGGTGACCTGACGGCCATTCTTAATCAGCTGAACACGGACACATTTCCTGATTGCCGAGTTCGGCTGCTTTGCTTCGACACCGACTTTTTCTAGGACGATTGCACGTCCGAGCGGTGCGCCCTCTAACGGGTCTGCTTTCAGTTTCAGCTTAAGCGCTCTGCGCGCATAAACCGAGTCACTCCACCGGAATTTTTTGGCGTTGCGAACTAATTTTCTTGCTGCGAATTTTCCCTGTGCCATTACGTTCCCTCGATTGATTCGATTACCTATTGGTTGTTGTATGCACCGGCGGTCCCCTTACCTTAGAGAAGGCCATAAAACCGACGCGTACTTATATTGATGTGTATGAAAAGGATATAAATCCGACGGGAATACGGTTATTTCGGCGAAATACTGGTAAATTTCAATTTTTTTCAAAAACAAACCAAAAATTAAAAAACATTTAAATATCTGTTCTGGAAAACGGCCGTAGAAATTTTCAAAAATCCGGGCCCTTATATTCTTTATATATTTCCTACGCCGCGGCCCCCCATAGAGAGCCAGATATGCCGCGCACGGTGAAGGTTTCAGGAAAAAAGATCAACAGTCGGCTGCACGCCGGCGTGCACCCTCGAATGCCGGATTGTCGAAAAGGTCGAGCGGTCCAGTAAGCAGTCCCTTGCCGAGGGAGAATCCCAGGGCAACAACTGGAGTCACCTTCGTCCGGACCACGGAACTGTCGCAGAGACTGACCGGGCAGATGCCTTTCGCACTGGTCTCCTTGACGGCAAAAAGCTCCATGAACTCCGGCGTCGTACAGAAGAGGCCTTCCGTCCGGCAGAGGAGCACCGCTGCCGCAGATGCCGCCTGGGTCTCCGGTACCTGCAGAAAATCCCAAAAACATGGGTCGTCGGAACCGGCGAGACAGAGGACGAAGGACTCTCCTTCCCGCTCCTTAATCTTCAGCTGGCAGTAGGATGGGCGAGCGGCGTTTTCAGCGAGGTTGCGAGACTTCGCGATGGACTCCGCCTCGGCAAAGGTCGACCAGAGGACATTGGCCGCCGCTTCCTCCTTCTCATCCGCATAGGTCAGCAGGACGATGACGCGGTCGCCGATATGCGTCACGACAAAATCGGCAATGGTCGTTCCCTTCTCTTTCCTCAGCGCCTTGTCGACCGCGGCAAGGATGTCCGGAAACACCCGAACTCGTCCAGCGATGCCGCCGAATGGTTTCGAATAGACTGCGATGACGGTCATGCTCTTACTGCGTAGATTCGATCTTGGTGATCATGCCTTTGCTGCCGACGTAGATGGGGGTGCGCTGGTGAACTTTCTCCGGAACGATGGCAAGCGTCGAGGAGAAGCCGTTGGAGACGGCGCCGCCCGCCTGCACGGCAATGAATCCGACTGGGTTCGCCTCGAAAACAAGCCGCAGCTTGCCGTTGGGCTGCTTCTCCGACGGGGGATAGGCATAGACGCCGCCGTAAGTGAGAATCTGGTGGAAATCCGCAACGAAGGAGCCGGAGTAGCGGTTCTTCGCGCCTTCGTTCTCGATGCGGCTGATGAACTTGGCGTGCTTGCCCAGCCACTCGGTACGGATACCGCCGCTGCCGTAGACGTTACCTTCGGGAATCCGCACATTGTTCTTCAGCATCTGATAGACGCCCTTCTTGTCCACAGCGAAGATGGCGACACCTTTTCCGATCGAGATCGTAATGGTCGTCATCGGACCGTAGAGCATATAGAAGGCGGCCTTGAGATTGCAACCGGCCTGCAGGCAGGAACCCGCATAGATGCCGATGATGGTGCCCACACAGAGATTGACCTTGATGAGAGACGATCCATCGAGCGGGTCCATGACCACCGAATAGGGGGCCGCCTGCGTCAGCTGGACGATACCTTCCTGTTCCTCGGATGCGACTTCACGAACGATGCCGCAGGTTGCCAGCGTATTGATGATATGGGTATCGGCCCAGGTATCCATTTCCTCCTGGGCTTCGCCGGACGAGTTCATCGACCCGGTATAATTCTGATTGGACATGAATGCGTCGCGTATCGGAATCGCCTGATCGGCGATGAGCTGGATGACTCTGGCAAGGTCATCCGGCGCGCTGCACTCTTTGAGATAGGCAGATAGGGTTGTCATAGAACAGTATATGGCAGTATTCAATTATAATGTATTTGGGCCTTCCCTGATAAGCATAATCATAATAGGGTATTTATCAGGAGGAGACCAATAATATTAAGCCGTTTTTTGTGCGAGGGTAGCCAAGCCAGGCTAACGGCGCTGCGTTTAGGGCGCAGTCTCTAGGAGTTCATGGGTTCGAATCCCATCCCTCACATCTCTGTTCCAAGATTCAGACAGAGAACATAATGCACAAAACGAAGTGTTCTCCCGAGAAGCGAAGGAACCGGCATCAACAAAAAATCTATCTGATACTACGGAAAAACAGTATGTATTATGGTAGTAACTCACAGCTGCGGATTTACTAAACAGATATTTTGCTGGGACTGCGGTACGGAATTCATGCAAGACCCCCAGGGTCGGCTGTTCTGTCCGAAATGTGGACGCAAGCCAGCAATCATCTGTCCGCACTGCGGACGTCTCTGGTGATCCTTTTTTTCAATATGTTTTGGCCGTCCATACCGGAAAAAATGTAAAAAAAGTATTTGATATGAGTCCAGTCGCTGACTGATTTTTCCTTGTTTTCCACCGGCACTCTCCGGGCCTGTGCCGATACACCGCGACCACATCGATGAGATCTTTCGCTTCCGCCACCGTCTCCAGATATACGGCACCTGAGAGATTGAGATCACCCCGCCGCAACCGGGACAGATTTTCCATGATCCGGTCTTGTCAGTATAGGTGAATTTGTGAAAATTCGGACAGCGGATAAGCCGGTATCTGCTTATAGTAATGAAGTTTATTCTCTATAGGATGAAAAAGATATCCTCATCCCTGCTTTACAGCCGTTTAGCTGGCGATTCCGCCGCAGCGCCGCAGAATTTATCGTAAGCATCTCAGGTTTGAGGAGGGCCACCAGAACGTCCACCAGCTTCCCGATGAGCGAGGCAAGGAGCGGTGTGCAGATGATGCCGAGGCACCGCCGTTTCTCGCACGGACAAGGGAAATGAGACATTCGTCGTAGGTATTGGTGGTATACTCTTTGATCCGGTACTCCGCATTGCCGCAGGGGATGCTGATACCCGGGACGTCATCAAGCAGGAACTTAGCGGCGATGACCGGAGGGATGACGGTCTCCTCGAAAATCTTAAGGACGCTCATCTCCCGCTTCTCCAACACCTCGACGAGGGCTATCCTGAACCCAGTCTGGAAAAATCCGTTTTCCGAACATATTTCACCACTTCTATACATCTAAATGGTCTTTTGAGATTAACAACTAATACGTTCCATATACTCAGCAGAACGGAACAAAAAGCGGGATTCGGAAAAACAGGAGAAGGATGACGCCGGCGATGAGACTCACCGGAATACCGTCGTTGATCCCGGGCTGTTTCTTCCGATCATGAACAAAGGCGGAGACCGCGGCACGTCTTTCCACCTCGTGCTCCGCGAGTGCGGACTCCATATTGAATACATGCTTCTCGAGCAAGCACCAGGCTGGAGAATCCCCCAGAGACACAGAGCGGAGCGAACTTCTCGATGAAAATGCAGGGCAGCAGAGAGAGACGGTGACCAGCCAGCCGAGGATGCCCATGAACCGTTCAATCCGACGGGGACAGAACTTCGTCCTGCCCCAGAACCCGATCAGGCTCCCAGAAGAGCAAACGGATGAAACCGGATCCGCAGATCGCCAATGATGCGGTCGAGAAGTAGACCGAAAAATAGAGTTAGCGCGCCGAAAGCCATGTAATAGCGAATTCGGCGAGCATGGAGACATAGATGATGGCTGCGACTATCACTGCGTTCAGGCCTGGGAAGAGGAATACCCAGAGCAGGAGGAAGATCAGGGTCAGGACCGGTAGGATTGCCGCGACGAGGAGCCTCCGTGTCCCGAGCGGGAGCTGCGGAGTCTTCGTCTCCACCTCTCCTTCAGCCTCTTGCAGTTCGGCTGCCATCAGCTCCTTCATCGGGGTTGGTTGCGTCGGCAGATCCTCCGGTGCGATGACGTTGACGGTGAACTCCTCCTTGCGCAGACCGTAACCGGAGATAATCTTCATCGCAAACGATCCGGCAGGCGCATCCGCACTGATCGGTACGCTTACCTCGGTTTCTGCTTCAAGATAGATATTTTCGTAGGTGAAGATAGTATATGCTGAGCCGTCGGTCTTGAGCGTGACGTGGGTCGGCGCTCCGTAATTGGTTATTCTGACATGAAGTGCAGTGCCAGCACTTACCTCCGTTTCCTTGGTGGTCAGCTCTATCGAGTTGATGCCAATACGATTCATTTGTATTTCTACTAACCCCATGATTTATCGCAGACCCTCCGGAAGAAGATTGGCAATTCCGTCCTTGATGGGATACCGTGCTCCGCACTCTTTGCAGATGAGAATCCCTTCAGATATCTCTATATCATTACCCTTCGTCTCTGAAAGCATAAAACTTCCTCTGCAAACCGGACAGCAGAGGGTTTCAAGTATCCATCGGTTCATGTACTGCCGACTCCTGGTATCTTGTTTTTATGTATTGGCGTGGTGAGCTGATAAGGCATTGCACGGCCGGAGAAAACGGTACTCCATTGGAAAACCTCTTAATCATGGATAACAAAGTACTTAGTATGAATGTAAGAAACCCGGGAATCGCAAATTTCGGAATCACCGTCATCCAGTCACGACACACCTGCCGTAAATTCAAAAACGAGCCGGTACCGCCGGAGTTCGTCCGCAAGGCGCTCGAATGCGCATCCAAGGCATGCACCGCCAGAAACGTCCAGCCGTGGATCTTCGTCCAGATCGAAAATAAGGAGGCCCTGGCGAAGATCGCAGAGCTCGCCCCCAACGGTAGGTTCATCGCCGAGGCAGGACTCGGCATCCTGGTCTTCGGTGAGAAAGACCACCCCTATGTGATCGAAGACTGCTCTGCGGCGACCGAAAACCTGCTGTTGGCGCTGCACGCCTACGGCTACGGGGGTTGCTGGATTGCGGGCGACAAGAAGGACTACGCCGAAGACGTCCGGAAACTCGTCAACGTCCCCGACAAATACAAGCTGGTCTCCATCGTCGCGGCAGGCGTCCCGGACGTCGGCGGCATCACCCTCGTAGAGAAGAAGCAGCTCAAGGACATCGTATTCCACGAAAAGTACGAATAAGTACCTTTTCACATCTTTTTTTCGCCGGTTGTCTACAGGAAAAATCCTGCAGATCGAGCATGATTTAGTGGTCATGCACCCGGCCACGCCGCCGGCAAGAACCCAATCGACGTCACCGCATACCTAAACGAGGAGAAGAACGCCAAGAGAAACGTCCTCTTCGGTGAGAAGGCCGCAGAGGAGATGTCCCTGAAATACGGGAAAAGACTCAATATTGATCCGCGGAAACGGCCGGACGCGATCGACGCCATTCTGATGATGATGAACAGCGGAAAGTTGAACGTCCAGGAGATTGAAGGCATCATCCACGACATGACGCACGGTATCCTGACAGAGAAGGAGATCGCACCCTATGTCACTACCGGATACATCAATAAAATGGACACGGATGAAATCAAAAGCCTCACCCGTTCCTTGGTGAACTCCGGCGACCAGCTGATCTTCACGCACAAATCGGTCGTTGACAAGCATTCGATCGGCAGCGCTCCGGGCAACAAGATTAGTCGTGTTCCACTGCGGAAAAACCGGCCATAAGATCGATGTGATTCTGAAAATGACAAGGCGTCGTTTACCGTCATCGACCAGCACATGGTTGTGCCGGACGAGTACACCACGTACTTCTTCCGGAGTGTCATCACCTTCAGCCGGGCCACCATTGTCACGGAAAAGACCCTCAAACATACGCTCATCGAGGGGATCGCGAAGAAATACTATCCGCAGGATTCCGCCGAGCACCATAATACCGCCATCGACCGCGAGCACAAACCGTTCTGCATGCTCAAGATGACGGTCGAACATCTGACCAGCAAGGAAGTGAGTGAACTGGTGCGGGTGCGGGAAACTTCTTCTCAGGAAGGAGCTGAAAAACAATTATTAAAATATATATTCTTGAGTTTTTAATATTTATTTTAATTGTAAAAACTATATTCTCTACACTTATCTTTATTACCCTATGGGGTGAACACAAATACCGTATATATGAGAGCAATCCTTGGACTAGAAGATGGAACTTTCAGCCGGGGGACTGGGTTCGGTGCGGAAACGGATACTGCAGACGAGCTCATCTTCAACTTTGCATCCAATGGACACATGGAGACTCTGATCGACCCGGCGGTCTCGGGACGGCTCGTCCTTCGCGTCACCGCTGGTCAACAACTACAGGGTATCTGCGGATGAACTCGTCAATTCCGCCGTCCAGGCAACGGGAGCGGTCGTGCATGAACTCTGCTCTGTGCCGAAACGTCAGCCGCCGCTGGAGACGTTCTTCGAGGAACATGAGATCCCCGGTCTCAGTGGAGTTAATCCCTGGTGATCACCCCAAGATCTTCACAAACACGGCGTCATGCGGGAGGTGCTCGACGCGGAGTTCGATGAACTGAAACTGGGCAAACGCAGTCCAGCCGAACCGGTACGGTTCGTCGACGGATCGGTCCCCCACTTTCCAGAACCGTGGAGATGTCATTTGCAAGGACAGTCTGCTGAAAGGATGTGCACCACTCTGCTGCAGCGCAAACGACGGCACCCTGAAAGGATTCGAGAACAACAATCTCAGCGTCTATGCCGTACCGTTCCAGCCGGAACATGGTCCCGTCTACGACGGTGCAGAAAAACGGTCTACGACATCATGTACCGTCAGATAGCCTAAGAACAACAATTATAGCAAAAAAATTCAGGTGAAATAACATGAAAAAAGAAGCTATCAAAAAGGTAGTGCTTGCATATTCCGGAGGACTCGACACCTCCATCATCATCCCGTGGCTGAAGGAGAGCTACAACAACTGTGAAGTCGTCGCGGTTTCCGGCAATGTTGGTCAAGGCGACGAACTCGACGGACTCGAGGAGAAGGCGAAGAAGACCGGAGCATCGAAGCTCTATATCCTCGACCTGACCGACGACTACGTCGACAACTACATAATTCCGACGATGCAGGCCGGCGCCCGGTACGAAGGCTACCTCCTGGGTACCAGCCACGCCCGCCCGTGCATTGCAAAGGCACTGGTTGATATCGCCCAGAAGGAGAAGGCAGACGCTATCTGTCACGGATGTACCGGCAAAGGACACGACCAGGTCAGATTCGATCTCGCCATCAAGCATTTCGCTCCGGAGATGCACATCATCGCCCCATGGCGCGAATGGTCGATCAAGTCCCGTGACGAGGAGATCAACTATGCAGAAGCACACAATGTCCCACTCAAGACCAAACGTGAGACCATCTATAGCAAGGACAAGAATATCTGGCACCTGTCCCACGAAGGCCTTGACCTGGAGGATCCCGGAAACGAGCCGCAGTACGAGAAAAAGGGATTCCTTGAGATGGGCATATCACCGGTCGACGCACCCGATACCCCGACCTATGTGGAGCTTGAGTTCGTCAAGGGAAAGCCAGTCGCTCTGGACGGTAAGATGATGAGCGCCAAGAACATCATTCTCGCCCTCAACAAGATCGGCGGTGCAAGCGGCATCGGGCTCCTTGATCTGGTTGAGAACCGGCTGGTCGGCATGAAAAGTCGCGGCGTCTACGAGACTCCAGGAGGAGCAATCCTCTACAAGGCACACGAGGTTCTGGAGACCATCACCCTCGACAAGATGACCGGCCACGAGAAAGAGAAGATTGCAATCACCTTCGGCGAACTGGTCTACAACGGTCAGTGGTTTACCCCGCTGCGTGAAGCAATCTCCGCCTTCGTCGACAAGACGCAAGAGAAGGTCAACGGCAGAGTCCGCCTGAAACTCTACAAGGGCAACATGATCAATGCCGGCGTGTGGAGTCCGAACTCTCTCTACAGCGAAGAGATCGCAACGTTCGGAGAAAGCAACTACGACCAAAAGTATCTTCATCCCGGGCACGACCGAGCAGAAGGATGCCTCCTGCCGGTGGAAAAATGCATGAACTCGGATTCACGCTCTACGGTACCGCTGGAACGGTGACGTTCATGGACGAACACGACGTGCTGATGAACCTGGTCCACAAGGTCACAGAAGGATCGCCCAACATTATCGACATGATCCGCGGCTCCGCTGCCGACATGATCATCAATACGCCGAAAGGAAAGGCAAGCCGTGTGGAACATCTTTGTATCATGAACGCGGCAATCGATTACTCGATTCCGTATGTCTCGACGGCGTTCGGTGCACAGGCTACGGTGAAGGCGATCGAGACGATGAAGAGCGAACAGATCACTATCGGGCCGCGCTGTCACAATCTCGGAAAATAAATCAAAATGCCGTCACGCTGTTTGGTCTGTAAGGGTAAAGGGATGTGCGGACTGCCACACTGTCCCATAACCTCGCGGTTCCATGCCCTGCATGACACGAAACCGGTTTCTGAGTATATGGGGGCATCCCCCTCGGTTTTTGTCGGAAACTATGGGTATCCCCGGGTCGTCGGGGGACCGCTGATGATTAATGATTCCGACAATCCCCTGGACTGGGTGCAACGCGGGCTTTCCATCGACGATATCGTATCCATCCGATCGCGCACCATCCGCGGTGGCAAGGAGCTGGAAATCAAGACCCCGGTCGCCGGAAAGGTGCAGGAGATTGCACTCTCCTCGAAACCGCTCGATGTGGAGGTGGCGTTCACTAAGCCGATCCAGTTCGACCTTTCGTTCGACGGTGATGTGACACCGGTCGGTTTCTCTGGCGAGATAAAGAAACTCGATGTCATCGAAAATGCTTCGATCACCAGAATCGTCGATTCCTGTACTTCGGATACGGACCTGCGTACGGTGGAAGCCGCCCGCATCCTTTACGAGAACGGAACCGACGTCTACAAGATCACCAACCTGCTGACAACAGGACTACTGGGTATCGAGAAGAACCGGAGAATCGTGCCCACCCGCTGGGCAATCACCGCGACCGACGACATGCTCTGTTCCACCTACAAGAAGGATGTCGTGCGTCTCCCTGCACTTCCGGAATATGAGGTCTATTCAGCGACGCTGCACGGAAACACCCTCTGTTTCATTCTGATTCCGGCAAACGACTGGCGCTTCGAGATGCTTGAGAGGTGGCAGAAACATTCGCTCTGGGCCGATGAAGAGGAATCTGTCATCGTCGACCATGAAAAGGGGCTGACCAAACGCGACTATTCGCCGATCGGCGGTGCCTATTATGCGGCGCGGCTGGCGGTTCTGGAACATCTGAAAAATGCCGGCCGATGCGCCCGGGTCATCTGCCTCCGGGATATCTCAAGCGACTACTGGGCGCCACTAGGTGTCTGGGTCATCCGGGAAGCAGCGCAGAAGGTACTAGCTTCCGCGCCGATCACGGTCGCCTCACTTACCGATGCGATCAACGCCGCCGCATTCAGGCTCGGTACCCGGTTCTGGATACCCCAGATTGACATGATCAGGGATATGCGGCAGCAGAAAAGTATCTTTGATTTTTGAGCCGGAAGTCTACCACTCGACTTCCATCACCGCTTTCTCTTCTTCCTTGAGCACGGCATTTTCTCCCAAGAAGCATGAGTCCTAGGTTGGTGATACCCAATGCAAGTGTCAGGACTTCATTATAGTCTCCTTTGCTGAAGAGTGCCCCCACCGAGGAGAGGGAGGTTGTGCCGGAGGGGAGATGTTGCGGGCTCCATGGATTTATTTTGTATTGGATGGATTAGTTCTTCAGTGCAGCTAGTATCGCGTTTCCGAATTCCTTTGCATCGAACGGAGTCTTTGCGGTGATGACCTTACCGTCGGCAACAACCTTCTCATCGACGAGTTCCGCCTTGTCGAGGATCAAGATACGTTTGGAGGCCGGCGTATCGAAGGTGGTCACCTTTTTACCGGTAAGAAGGCCCGCTTCGCCTAAAACAACCGGGGCAAGGCAGATCGCTGCGGTGACTTTTCCGGCGGCGCCGAGCTTGTTTGCGATATCGATGAGTTTCTCATTGCGCCAGAGTTCGTCCTGACAGCCGATGCCGCTGGCGATAACCAGTCCGTCGTAGTCGTCGGGGTTGACATCGTCGAAGGTCAGGTCGGCCTCAACGATCTCACCGTGCATGCCATAGCAGGTACCGCGACGGGTGGATGCGATGACACAGGTGATGCCTGCTTCAGTAAGGATGTTTTTCGGGACGGTACATTCCTCGTCCATGAATCGGTCGGCTGCTATTGCAAAAAGAACTTTCATGGATGGATATTGGTGTTATGAAGGGATGAATATATTTGTTCAACAGGGTATTCAGATCTAGAAAATAAGCATGGTGAAGAAGGAGAGGATCCATCCGACGACGGCGGCGAGCGGAATCGTGGCCAGCCAGGCGATGATCATCTTCCGTGACATCTTCCAGTTGACCTGCCGGAGGCCGCGGGTCATGCCGGTACCGATGATTGCGCCGCCTACAGCGTTCGAGGTGGATACTGGAATACCGAGGATGATGGTAAGCGTCAGGACCACACCGCTGGAAAGCGAGGAGGCGACGCCCTGGTACGGCATGACCTTAGTGATTCCCGAGCCCACGTTCTTGATGATCTTGCGGCCGCCGAACAGCATACCTGCAGAAAGCGAGAGGGCGGCAATGGCCACAATCCACATCGGTATGACATTGGATGTGCCAATCAGGCTCCCCGAGACAAGGACCGCGAAGATGATGCCCATGCCGTCCTGGCCGTCCTTACCGCCGATGGTGAGCGCCAGGAATGCGGCGCCGATGACCTGCAAGCGCTTGAACCAAGTGTTGAGTTTCGTCGTCAGGCACGGTGAGATCTTTGCCACGATGCGTACCAGAATTATGGTGAAGATGTAGGAGATGACGATGCCGAGGATCGGTGACACGAAGATGAAAAGAAGGATGCCGAA
>JAZUDC010000007.1:0-23926 GCA_045639425.1 Methanocorpusculum sp. | reverse complement strand
ATGCAGGCATGTACCGGTGTCCCACTCTACGACGGACAGCCGGTTGAAGTCGGTCCGCGTGCACGTATGTCCATCTACAAGAACTACGACCGCAAGGGTGCAATGGGCTTAAACGTTGCCCGTGAGATGGAATACATGGACTGTGTCTACACCATGCTTGAAGCAGCAGACGCACTGAACACCAGCGCACCGACCGTCGCAGACGTCATCCCGCAGGGAGACGGCAAGATCGGCTGGTCCGCAAACGAAGCACCGCGTGGATGTGATGTTCACCTCGCAAAAGTCCGCAACGGCAAAGTCGAGTGGTTCTCCATGCTCGTCCCGACCACCTGGAACTTCCCGACCTGCAGCCGTGCACTTACCGGCTCGCCGTGGGAGATCGCAGAAGTCATCATGCGTGCATACGACCCATGCGTCTCATGTGCAACCCACATGATTGTGCTTGACGAAGACAACAAGCTTGTTGCACAGAAGCTCCTTGAGTAAAACAATATATGGATGAGCTGTTTCCCGAAATACTGATAGTCGGTGTCGGCAACGACCTGTTCGGCGACGACGGGTTTGGACCTGCAGTAATTCATGCGCTTACAGCGGAGTACAAGCTTCCAGACAATGTGAAAGCGATGGACGTCGGTCTCGGCGGTCCTCATCTCGTTTTTTCCTTGCTGGATCCTGCCGTTACAAAGCGCCTGATCATCGTCGACGCCATGGACTTCGGGGGCAAACCTGGAGACGTGACCAAGATACCTGTAGATCTCCTGCCGGATGGCAAGAACGAACGGTATACTGACGCACATTCCGGAAATCTACTCGACCCGCTCGGCAGACTGAAGGGAAAAATGGATATCTCAGTCATCGGATGTCAGCCAGCATATATTCCAGCTCCGGACAGCGAGGATTTCGTCCTTGAGCTGAGTCCGGATGTTCAGAGAGCTGTTCCCAAAACTGTAACACTGATATTACAGGAAATAGGAGCTTAACGTGGGATTACTTGATAAACTCAAAAGCTTACTGTTCGGTAATGACAGCGTGGGGAACCAAGCTGACAAGAAAAAAGTCGAACAAAAGCAAAAAATCATTAAAGAACCTAAGGAGGAGAAGCCAGTGGCTGACAAGATTTCTGTAGGACACGTCCACATGTCCGGATGTACCGGATGCCTTGTGTCCCTTGCAGATAACTACGAAGGATTACTCACAATCCTTGACAAATACGCAGACCTCGTTTACTGCCTGACTCTTGCAGATGTACGTCACATCCCGAAGATGGACGTCGCATTAGTCGAGGGTTCAGTCTGCATCAATGACCAGTGCTCTGTTGAAGAGATTTTAGAAACCCGTGAAAATGCAGCAATCGTTGTTGCGATGGGCGGCTGTGCATGCTACGGGAACACTACCCGTTTCTGTCGTGGCGGCCAGCAGAACCAGCCGGGTCATGAAGCATTCCTGCCGATCGGAGACTTGATCAAAGTCGACGTCTACATCCCGGCATGTGCCCCGACCCCGCAGCAGATCAGAAACGTATGTCTGATGGCATACCTCCTGCTCAAAGGAAACAAAGAGCAGAAGGAGCTCGCAACTGCATACCTGACTCCACTGATGAGCCTCGCCGCAGAGGGAACCGAAGCATGTGGATGCGAACTGATGACCCGTGTCATCAACCAGGGCCTCTGCTGCGGATGCGGCAGCTGCGCAGCAGCATGTCCGGTCCGTGCAGTCACCATGCAGAACGGCAAGCCGCAGGTTGAGCGTGACCTGTGTATCAAGTGTGGTGCATGCTACGCCCAGTGCCCAAGAAGCTTCTTCAGCTTTGACGTCGTTGGACAGTATGAATCGATCATCAAGCTCATCGGAGATGTAATGACTCCATGAGAGTCCAGGAGGTAGAAAAAATGGAACACCTTGGTAAATACAAAGCTGTCTTCAAAGCAAAATCAGGCCGTGAAGAAGTCCTCAAGAAGTCCCAGGATGGAGGTATCGTCACATCCCTTTTCGCCTATGCATTAGAGAAGGGCATCATTGATGGTGCAATCGTCGCCGGACCCGGATCCGAACCGTACAAGCCGCAGCCGATGATCGCAACCACCGTCGACGAGCTGTTCGCTGCACGCGGAACCAAATACTCGATTTCCCCGAACCTTTCCCTGATCAAGGAAGCAACCCGTTCCTACGGTCTCGACAAGATTGGTATCGTCGGAACTCCGTGCCAGTGCCAGGCTGTCCGCAAGGGACAGTTATACCCGATTGGACTCCGTGACGTTCCGGACAAAATTGCACTCGTACTCGGTATCTTCTGTATGGAGAACTTCCCGTATCAGGGCCTCTACCAGATGGTCGAGGACCACTGCAACACCAAGATGGAAAACGTCACCAAGATGGATATTGGAAAGGGAAAATTCTCTGTCTACACCGAGCGCGGTGTAAACTCTTCCATCCCACTCAAGGTTACTCACAAGTATGAGCAGCCGGGATGCCACGTCTGTCTTGACTACGTCTCCAACTTCGCAGATATCTCCACCGGATCCGTCGGATCTCCGGACGGATGGTCTACCGTCTTCGTCCGCTCTGCAGTCGGTGAGAAAGTCTGGAACGACGCAGTCAAAGTGGGCTGGATTGTGCATGAAGAAGCAGACCTTAAGGGTCAGTTCGGTATCCCGATGGTTGAGAAACTCGCAACCCAGAAGATCACCAACAACCAGAAGACCCTTGAGACACGTGCAAATGGTCTCTTAAAGGGACTCAAGCCGTTACGCAACCCGTACATCTAAACTGGTCTTGTGGATTGATATTACGTACAAAAAATGTACCCACCCCTCTCGGGTACATTTTTTTAAGATCAGCAGAAAATTCTACTCTTTTCAAAAAATTAAAAATATGAAATCTCAGAGAAACGCGTTGCCACAGCACCAAGGAGCGGTACTCTTCCCTGCAGACCGTTGAACACGATCTCCGGACGGCGCAAGTACCCGGACAGTAACTTTCCAGTGGCTGGCGCCGTCGCAGTCGCACGGAAGATCATACGTCGTGTCGACGATGAAGTGCGCCCGGCTTCCCCCGCGCTGCCGTCGCATCCATGAAGACAGGATCGCCTGTGCAGAATACCGCAGCCGATGCCGGAGGAGACCGTGATGTAGACCAGATTGTCACTACCTTTTCTGCTGCTGAATGCATGCTCTTCGATGACCCTCGCCTTGCAGTCGGTAAGCATCTTCACCCGTACGAACTCAAGAGATAGCGGCTGCACCAGGCTAACAGAACCAACTTTCTTGCTTGGAGAGCCGACGACACAGCCCGTTTCGAGATCGTCTGGACCGGCGATCGAGTACCGATGGTGGACGGATGATGATCCCCCGCAACCGCTGAGATCATTACCGCTATCTTTGCGGTGATGAGAGAGCTGTCGTCTATACCCGCGACCGTGTCCTCTCTGATATCCGCCTTTTTCTGTCGCGGGAGACGGAGTGCAGTCCGTACATGCAGGCTTCCAAATCGATGGCGACGACCGTATCCGTATCCATTTCCTACTTTCTCATCACGCCGAGGAATAGGTCCTCTTCCGGCACGATGGACATGATCTCATCGGACTCGATCTTTTGGTACGGATATCCCCTGATGAGAACCGCAGGCACCCGTTCGCTGGATTCGCCCATGAGCAGTTCGGCCGTCGATGCAAGGTCATCGCCGATGGCACGCCGGGTCACACAGAGTTCATGCCCGAATAGATCCTTCTTGCCTCGTTCATCGGTAATCGCACGCAGACCCGCGACACCGATGGCAACGCCGGACACCCCGAGCCGCATCGCATGCGTGCGCGAATCGATGACAAGGACTGCGACATCCTTTCCATATCGTTCTCGGATCTCGGCTCTGACGCGCCGGGCGCTTGCATCAGGGTTTTCGGGAAGCAGGGTCACGAACCCGTTCGGTGCATTTGATTCATCGATGCCGGCGTTGGGGAGAAACAGGTTGCCGTGGCGGGCAAGCAGGTAACCAGGTACACCGCCCACAATGGCATCACTTTCCTGCAGGACCAGCTGCACAAGGCGGGAATCTATCTTATACTGCTGTGCAAGCTGTTCTGCATCCGCACCCGGCACGATATCCGCCAGCTTCACGATACGGCCTTCAGTGGTGGCAAGCGGGGATTCAGCAAGCACCAGGATATCTTTGTCAGCGAACTCCCCGACCCCTGCCGCCACAAGAGACTCCCGGCATATTTCAACCATATCGTCGCCGGATTGGAGGACAGGAGTCGAGAGACCATATACGGTAAATGACATGATAATGTATATGCTGTCTCCGGCGCTTTAAGTTATTCTTTATGGAGCTTTGAATAGACCGTGACGAAGTCGAGGGTTTCGGCCACGTCATGGACCCGCAAAATACTTGCGCCCGCTTCCATCAGATGAAAGATGACCGCAAGAGACCCAAAGAGGCGGCCTTGCGCCGGTCTGTTCAAACAGTCGCCGATGAACTGTTTGCGCGAGATGGCGGCCAAAAGCGGACAGTCATACATGGTAAGTTCCCTGAAGTGCCGGCAGAGTTCCCAGTCGGCTTCACTGTTGCGTTCAACGACCCATTTGCCGATGCCCGGATCGAGAATCAGGCGGTCGTCGACGCCGACGGCCTCTGCCCGCGAAACGACCTCTTTCAGTGCGGCATGGGTTGAGGCGAGCGAGGTGGGGTCGCCCGGAAGACGGTGCGATGCCATCGCGATGATCGGCAGACCCGCATCGGCTGCCAGCCTGGCGTACGCCGGGTCAGCAAGCCCGCCGATATCGTTGACCAGTGCAATATCGTAATGCAGCGCCGCATTCAGGACTTCAACATGGTAGGTGTCCAGTGAGAGCGGAATGCCGCAGCCGTCGAGCTCCTGCAATGCACCAACTATGCGGGACCGCTCCTCCTCCACGGAGAGAGGCGGTGCATTGAGCACGGTGCTGCGGGCGCCGAGGTCGACGATATCCGCACCGTCACGCCGCATGGACTCCACGCGGCCGGCTACCTGACTGCAGGGAGAGAACGAATCCGAATAGAAGGATTCCGGACTGATATTGACGACACCGAGAATCGCCGGAGGTGCCGAGCCGCCGAGTGTGACCGAACCGATACGGATTTCCTTGACCATAGTTAATAACTGATTAACATATTCGGGAGCGCATGCCAAATAGATTTCTTATGCAGATTGAGTCGGATAGAGCCGCCGGGCCGACCGGCCAGACGCACTGACCCCTCCTCCCCCATGTCCTCAGGGAAGTGTTGGATCTCCGTGTGGCTGCAGTAGTGGGCGGTGCCGTAGCAGCGGTGATGATTCATATTGAGCGTACGAGTTTTCAGCCACTCGATTTTCATCAGGAATGAGATGAACTCCAGAACCGTGAAGACGCCTTTCATCTCACAAACAGTAAACAGGACCCTCAACTTTCAGTTCGGTAGGAAGGATCGCACTTCACCGCTGGCGCCCGATGCAGTTTTTTCTTCCGGTCGCAGTCTCCAATCTCCTCGCCGAAATAGTGCAGAAACATGCGCTGGCAGCAGCCAGCCATCTCGCAAGAGGCGTAGAGCTGGGACAGCCGGAGATATCCGGCGTCTCCGTCATCATCATGTGCATGATCTCGTCTCTGTTCCTCAGCGAACATCATGCATTCCGCCGGCATGCGCCGCGGTGAACTCCGCAATCCGTTCGAACCTGATTTTCCGGTGCGGTTCCTTGCAGACTGCGTAATGGAGATGGGGGCGGTCGAAACTGCTGATGAAGACCGCTGTGTCCTGCATTTTCAGGCTGCTGATGATATCCTTCTGGACCAGTTCGGTCCGCAGTCACCGTGAATGCGGCAAAACGGCGAGTGCGGGAAAAATGCTCTGATGCCCTTGATCCGCCGGTACTCTGGCCGGAACTGATGACCCCATATCGGGATGCAGTGGGCTTCATCGACCGCAAACAGCGAGTCCACCTGGTCCTTCATGAGGTTTGCCCGCGGCTTCCGTCCGCATCATCGCGTGCTCGTGCTTGACCGCCGCGTTCTGTTTCTTGCGCCGCACCACCCATGCCGGCGGCTCCTTCTTCTTCGAGGAAAGTCTACGTGTGGTTTTCTGTCCCGCCTTCTCCAGCGCGGAGTTGCGGCGTTCGTCGCGCCTTCTATCCTTTTCTTCCTCCTCCTCGATGACCGCCAGTTCCGCCAGAATTTCGAGCGGTTCTTCCATTGTACGAACTAGTCTGTCAATATCAAGAACCCGGTTCATACCGAGGAAATGCTCCGCCATGATGCGGCTGAGCGGCGCCAACTCTATGCTGTTTCCGCTGATCTTCACCAGGTGATGCTTCTGCATATCGGGGACCGGGTCATCTCCAGTCCCCACCATGGAAGCCCCAATCTTTTCCGCATCCCGCAGATTCCCGTGCGCCATGACGACGTTCGCCGCGAACTCCTCGGACGACTCCTCGATGTCGTACTCGGGCGCCACCTCTTCCATCTTTCCCTTAAGTAATTGGATAGCGACCTCTTCCTCCGTCAGCTTCGAGTCGCGGGAATACGAGGCGCCGGGTTCGGCTAGAATGACCACGCGGCCGACATCATGAAAATCTGGACGACCGGCACGACCCATCATCTGGTGGAACTCCTGGACTGACAACCAGCTGATACCCATGGCCAGAGCGTCGAAAACGACCTGGCTTGCCGGGAAATCGACGCCCGCTGCCAGAGCCGCGGTCGTCACCACGCAGGCGATCTTTCCCTCCTCAAATTTCTTTTCGACCTGCCGGCGTTCCTGTGAGGTCAGGCCCGAATGATAGGGAATCGCTAGATGGCCGATGGCCGCCGCAAGCGTATGGCAGCGGGCACGCGAGTTCGTGAACACGATGGTCTGACCCTTGTATCCTTTCGACGAGACTTTATTAAATTCTTCGAACACCAGTTTCTTGATGTACTTCGGTTTTGCGTCCTTTTCGGTAAAGACTAGGTGCCGTTCAAGGGCGACCGGCCGTGCCGCATACGACACCAAGGAAACCCCGAGTTTTTCTGCCAGGATGTTTGGAGAGCCGATGGTAGCCGAAAGGTAGAGGAACTGCGCCTTGGGCGCCGCATACTTTAGCCGGGCGATCAGACCGTCCAACCGATGGCCTCTGTAGGGGTCTTCGAGCATCTGGACTTCATCGATTACGACGGTGCCAATGTTGTCAAGCCGCATGCCTTTCCGGAGCATGTTGTCGACCCCCTCATAGGTACCGACCACGATGCCTCCACCGGCACCTCTGTTCCCGACCGGCCGCGTCTCCAGCATGTTCAGGCGTGATGTTCCCGTCAGGATGGTAGTCTTCGTGATGTCCGCATACTTCTCCGAGAATCGATCGTATTTCTGGTTGGCGAGCGCTACCAGCGGCACCAGGAACAGCATCCGTCCGCGCCCCTCTATGATGTTCTTGAGACCCGCCATCTCACCGATGAACGTCTTGCCGGAAGCCGTCGCCGCAACCACCAATAAATTCTTGCCGTAGAGCAACCCCGCCTCGACCGCCAGCTGCTGCGCTGGCATCAGCGTCTCGACCCCGCAGATGTCGGTAAATTTTCGGGGAAGCACAAGGTTTTCGATGCGTTCGGTCATGACTTGTGCGTGGGCTTCCAGGCAGTCGAACATGGTCTTTTTCATATCGAGGGATTCCGGCTGCAGAATTGCCAACACCATATCGATGTCGCGGTATTCCTCCAGTAGGTCTTCGATATGCTGCTGCGTGTGGCGGCCAAGCTTGTGGATATGCGCAAGTTCTCTTCTCAGTTCACGTTTTGCGCAGTCCAGACAGATATACTCGCTGCCGCAGCAGATACGCGTCTCTTTGGTAAGCAGGGTTATCCGGTTATCGAGGAGGCATGTGCGGCACAGCGATGTCTTCTTCCAGGGAATCTGCATGCTGCGGAGAAAATCCTGGAATTCGGGAAGTGTTTCGGTCAGCAGAACGTCGCCGTTGACCCGCAGTACGGTGATGAACTCTTTTGTAGGCGTTTTCTGTAGATGCGAGGTGCCGGAGCGGCAGACAAAGAATTCAGATGGCCGGATTCCCTTGGTGGTCGTTTCAAGTTCGACCGTGCCCACATGCTTTATCTTTCCCGCCTTGGAGTCATCGCAGAAGAAGATTTTGTACTCCTTCTTGTACGGCTGTACGATGGTAGCCACTTATGCTTTCACCAGTTCAGCAATCGTGTAGGAAAGACCCGCGGTCTCCAGCCGTTTGAGGAAATCTGTGAACTCCTCGTCGACCACGAGGATTAGACAGCGCAAGCCGTGGAACGCGGCTTCGATGACGCCTTCCCGGGCACCGTAGAACATGTCTGGCTTGATCCCCGCATGGGTCAACGCCAGATAGGCTTCCAGACCCACCGCACCGATCACATCGTTGTCCTTTGCGGCATTCTTCAACCGGGTGGAATCGACGGTAAGCGATCCCCCACGTTCGATCCGCGGAATCTTGGCGGCAGTGACCACTCCTTCGGTGTGTTCGATGATGCCCGCAAGACGTGCCACTCCCACATCGTTTCCTTCTGTCGCATTGCCTGCCACTATGCCCATAGCGGACTGCGGCTTCCTGCCGGCATACAGCCAGCCGTCCTTCATATAGATGCCGACCATATCCCCTTTTTTCAAGTCAGTATCGGCGATGGCGGCCCAGGTGACCACCTGATGGATGATATCGCGGCGGATATGACGGGCGAACACCTCCAGAACCTCCGCATTATTGAGAACCCACTCGACGCCTTTATGGGTCACATAGTATCTGCTGCGTCCTTCCGCACTGATGTATCCCTCTTCGGTGAGCGTGCGGATGTATTCGGAGATCGCCTGCGGCGTCATGCCGAGCTTTTTGGCGATCTCCAGCTGGCGAATTGAGGGCTGGTGTTCGGCAATCTCGGCTAGCACCTGGAACCGTGTGGTCTCTCGTTTGCTTCTTAATATATTGTATATGGCCTGATTTTCATTGGTCATATCTCATAATTTGTTTTCATAATTGATAAAAATAGAGGGATAAAACAAGTAGAATTGCGTACAAGCCGGGTTGAGGAACGGCAAAAGACCGTGTTCAACGGGAAACTTACCCCCTGACAAACCTATTATTGCCCATAAATCCAAATACATTATCAATAATAGTGGAAGCGGCAGATTACAGAATAGGCATCGACATTGGGTCGACTACGGTGAAGGTCATCATCCTCCCGACGGACGGCGACACGATTCTCTACCGTTCGTACGGCAGACACTTCTCCAAGGTCCGGGAAAAGACCGTGGAGGTACTGCAGGCCGCCGCCTCCAAGGTGCCGCTTGCCGGCTCCAACATAAAGCTGCTCTTCACTGGATCCGCCGGACTCGGTGTCGCCAAGTCCGCCGACATCCCGTTCATCCAGGAAGTCTTCGCCACCGCCAAAGCTGTCGAGACCTATATCCACGATGCCGATTCCGTCATTGAACTCGGCGGAGAGGATGCAAAGATTATCTTTTTCAGAGGCTCGCTCGAGGAACGCATGAACGGCTCCTGCGCCGGCGGTACCGGAGCGTTCATCGACCAGATGGCGACCCTCCTCAACGTCTCCATTGAAGAACTCGACCGCCTCTCCCTCAGCTACGAAAAAATATATCCGATCGCCTCCCGCTGCGGTGTCTTCGCTAAGACCGACATCCAGCCAATCCTCAATCAGGGCGGACGGAAAGAGGACGTCGCCGCATCCATCTATCAAGCAGTCGTCGACCAAACGATCGCGGGCCTCACCCAAGGCCGCTCGCTTGGCACCAAGATCGTCTTTTTAGGCGGCCCGCTCTGCTACTACCAGGGTCTGAGGAACCGGTTTACCGAGACCCTAAACCTTGATGAAAATCATGCGGTCTTCCCCGAAAACGCCGACTGTTTTGCGGCGCTCGGTGCGGCGCTGTCGACTGACATCTATGAAGCATACGGGTTTGAAGACATCTGCAGACGCATTGAGAACTCCATCTCGAACACGGTCATCACCAACACGCTGCAGCCGCTGTTCTCGTCAAAGGAAGAGTACGAGACGTTCCTCAAACGGCACAACACCAATGCGCCACCAAAAATCGATCTTGCAACGTACCACGGTAAAGCGTGGATTGGCATCGATGCAGGCAGCACCACCACCAAGCTGGTGCTTATTGACGAAAATGATGGCATCCTCTACACCTACTACGGCTCGAACCTCGGCAACCCTATCCAGATCGTTTTAGATGAATTGAAGAAGATCTACGAAGCCTGCGGCGACCATGTCATCATCGCCGGTGCAGCGGTCACCGGCTACGGTGAGAACCTCATCAAGAACGCGTTCAATCTGGATGCCGGGCTGGTCGAGACTGTAGCCCATCTCAAGGCCGCCCAGCATTTCAATCCTGACGTCGATTTCATCATCGATATCGGTGGCCAGGACATGAAATGTTTCAAGATCAGGAATGGCGCTGTTGACAGTATCTTCCTCAACGAAGCATGTTCCTCAGGGTGCGGATCGTTCATCGAAACCTTCGCCAAAGCCCTCGGATATTCCATAGAAGAGTTCGCCAAGCTCGGCCTCTTCGTCGAGCATCCGGTCAACCTCGGGTCACGGTGCACGGTGTTCATGAACTCCTCTGTCAAACAGGCGCAGCGTGACGGTGCATCGGTCGCCGACATTTCAGCGGGTCTTTCAATATCCATCGTGAAGAACGCCGTCTACAAGGTCATACGGGCAGGGTCCGCCGATGACCTCGGCAAACACATCGTCGTCCAGGGCGGCACGTTCAAGAACGATGCGGTGCTGCGGGCGTTCGAGCAGGAACTCAAGCGCGATGTCACGCGGCCGGTCATCTCTGGCATTTCCGGAGCCTACGGTGCGGCACTCTACAGCAAGGGAATCAACCCGAAATCGTCATCCATTCTCACGAAGGAAGGATTGCAGAAATTCTTCCACAAGGCGAAACCGATCACCTGCAAACTCTGCACTAACCACTGTTCGCTTACCGTCAATACTTTCGACAATGGCAGACGTTTCATCTCCGGCAACCGCTGTTCCCGCCCGCTCGGCAAGGAGAAGTCGCAGCTGCCCAACCTTGCCCGCTGGAAGTATGAAAAACTCCTATCCTACAAGCCACTCGAAAATGCGCCGCGCGGTAAGATTGGAATACCGTTCGGTCTCAACATGTACGAGAACCTGCCGTTCTGGCACACGTTTTTCACCTCTTTAAAATTCGAGGTCGTGCTCTCTCCCGAATCCAGCAGAACGGTCTACCGCACAGGCCAACACACCATTCCGTCGGATACCGTCTGCTATCCAGCAAAACTCGTGCACGGTCATATCATCAATCTCGTCAAGGCGGGCGTCACCGAGATTTTCTATCCGTGCCTGCCGTTTAACTTCGATGAGAAATTAGGTGATAAAAATTACAACTGTCCGGTCGTTGCGTATTATCCAGAACTCATCGCGGCGAATGTCCGCGAACTTTCCAAGGTCCATTTCATGTACCCCTACTTCGGTCTGCACCGGAGAAAGGACTTTATCAAACGCGCCATCGTCTGGTTCGGCGAACAGTTCAATATCCCGAAGAAAGAGGTGAAAAAAGCCGTCGATGCCGCCTACGAGGCGTATGAGGCGTACAAGCAAGAGCTCCGCACCAAGGGTGAAGAATTCATCGGATATGCCCGCGAGCACGGCAACAAGATTCTGGTCATGGCAGGACGGCCGTACCATATCGACCCGGAGATTGGACACGGCATCGATGAGCTGGCGGTGTCTTACGGATTCGTGCTCATCACCGAAGACGCCATTGCTCATCACATGGCGAAAGGCAGCCGGCATATCCTGAACCAGTGGACCTACCACTCACGGCTGTATGCAGCATCCGAATACGTCTGTACCCATCCCGATATGCAGCTCATGCAGCTCGTTTCATTCGGCTGCGGTACCGACGCCATCACGACCGACGAAGTCCGTGAGATTCTGGAAAATGGCGGCAAAATCTATACCCAGATCAAGATCGACGAGATCAGCAACCTGGGCGCCATCACCATCCGTCTGCGGAGTCTGATGGCAGCCGTTGAAGCCAGAGAAAAGGGAGGGTTCTGATATGGCCGAAGTCCAGTACAACAAGAACGGAGACGCCATCTTCACCAAGGAGATGGCCAAGGAATACACAATTCTTGCGCCGATGATGCTGCCAGTCACGGCGACCATGCTCATTCGATTGATGGAGTTCGAGATCGGGTACAAGGAGATCGTACTCCTGAACAACCAGGAACGCAAAGTTGTTGAGACCGGTCTCAAGTATGTGCACAACGACATGTGCTATCCGGCCGTTCTCTGTATCGGTCAGCTCATCGAGGCCATCGAGTCCGGCAGATACGACAAGCACAAGGTTGCGCTCATGATCACGCAGTCCGGCGGAGGATGCCGGGCATCCAACTACCTCCACCTGCTGCGCAAGGCACTGAAACGTGCGGGTCTCAAGTATGTGCCGGTGGTCTCCCTGAACCTGAGCGGACTTGACAAACAACCGGGATTCAAGGTCACCGTCAAACTCGCCATCAAGGCGGTCTTCGCCATGATGTACGGCGACCTCATTGTGCTTATCGCCAACCAGGTCAGACCATACGAAGTCCGTCCAGGGGAAACCGATGCGCTCATCCAGACCTGGACGGATAAGATCATCAAGATGTTCTCCGAAGGCAAGGCCATCTGGTTCGGTCCGATGCGCGAAGTCATGCGGGAGATCATCGCCGATTTCAAAAAGATCGAGGTCGACCATTCGGTCGAAAAGCCACGGGTCGGTGTCGTGGGGGAGATCTATGTGAAATACTCGCCGTTCGGCAACAACAATCTTGAGGCATTCCTCTTGAAGGAAGGCTCGGAGGTAGTGGTACCGGGTGTTACCGACTTCATGCTGTTCAAGGGCAACAACCGGTACATCGACGTCGACCTCTACGGCGGTAGCAGACTCAAGAAAACGGCGATGGGCATCTATCAGTGTTTCATCTGCAAATGCCAGGACATCACAATAGAACTTATTAAGGATGATGGCACGTTCCGGCCAATGTCGCGGTTCACCGACCTGCAGAAACTGGTCAAGGGATATCTGGGGTGCGGCAACAAGATGGGCGAAGGGTGGCTGCTGACCGCCGAGATGCTGGAACTCATCCATTCCGGCACCAACAACGTGGTATGCACCCAGCCATTCGGCTGCCTCCCGAACCATATCGTTGGCAAAGGCATGATGCGGAAAATAAAGGACGATTATCCGAATTCCAACATCGTCGCCATCGACTACGACCCGGGAGCCACGAGAATCAATCAGGAAAACAGAATCAAGCTGATGCTTGCCAACGCCGCCAGGCCCAAGAAAGCGGCCGAGGAACAGGCTTCATAACTTTTTTCCAAATAAAAAAAATAAAAAAGTTTAGAAGATAATCATCTTTTTCATGTTCATATCGTACGTGAACCCAGTCTCGGTGACTACATCACCGAGTTCAAGCAGATTCTGGTAACCGGCGATATTGAGATAATAATAGTCGCTGTACATCTTGTTTACGGTTGGCCGCACTATCACTATTGGTCAGATGAGTTATCTTATAGAGATCCACTTTGTTGATGTCTAGTCTATATTCATATGGTCTGGGAATACAAGGATACAGACATCAACCCCCAGTTCTCTCAGGCCTCGTGCACAGAGAATAGTAAGGTCATCACACGTTCCCGTTCCTCTCTCCCTCGTTTCATCAATCGTCTGAGTTCAGTACGCATATAGGCCGGAGCAGGGTAGTGTGTTCCGAGAGGGAAAGACAGTTTATCTTCTTGAAGATGCGGATGATTGGAATACAGTTTTCAGTGATGACACATACGCTAATCTCTAGATGGAACGGCCTATTTGAACCTCTTACAGATGGTTAGTGGTACGATCAACTCAACGTCTAGTACTGTTGGCATGTTTATCGATTGTGTCAATACATCAGCCGATGTGAAAATCATTGGGTGTAGCGTAGTCAATGGGACAATAACTGTAGGGGGATAGCAGGCAAGTTTGTTGGCTCTGTTTCCTCAGGTAATCTATAGTAAATTGTTCACAGGTACTCCTTCAAGTTTGAATCCGCTCCATCACAGCCGTCACTGTCTGGTAATATCATCACGCCGCTGAATAAATCATTCAACCTTTCAATCAATGGAACACAGACTTCCGATGTGAAGATCATCATCAATGCAACCTGTTCCGACATCTACCTTGCACACTACTATGGGACCACATGGAAATTCATCAAGGGTGTTTTGACCGGAAACGTGTATGAATACTTTGCGAACCTCAGCAGTTTCTCACCATTCATGATTGGCTCCATGACAGATTCTTCACAGACATTTTCCGACTCCTCGGAGCACGGCCGCGTGATCTCCTCCTACAGCGACTGCGTTGGCCAGACCTCAGCCGCGACTGAACAGCCGACGCAGACCTAAAGTCTCCTGCACCGTTCGCTGGCATCCTCGCCGGTCTCAGCTTTGCGGTAATCGTCATCAATCATACACAATCCAAAATACTTCAGTGTGACAAAAAATCAGCTCTCCTGGACACCCGAACCGGAAATCCGGTTCCTGTTTTTTTGAAATTTGGTTAAAAAGAGTTATGAATCCGCAGTCCCGGTGGCGGCCGTGACCTCGACTTCATCGATATTGAAGAAGCGTTTTACGAGAAGCTTGACCTTCTTGATGGTGGCGCCGTTCCTGCCGATGGCAAGACCAAGATTGTCCTTTCCGTTCGCCTGCACATCGACGCGGGAAGGTGTCAGGGAAACCGCGACGAGTTCCGCAGGCTTGAACATGTTGGTGACGAACGCAATCATGTCGTCGTCATGCTCGATCATCTCGATGCGTTTGCCGAGGATATTTGACATCTTCTTGATATTGTCGCCGTTCCTGCCAATGGCAAGACCCATACTGCCTTTCTTGATGATGTAGACGATGCGTTCGAATTTATCGTCGATGATGCAGTCGAGCGCCGTCGCCTTGGTCAGGATCCGCAGTTCCTCGATGTAGCGCCGTTCCTTGAATCCAAGGCTCTGCTCCATCATGTTCCAGTCAGGGGACACGTTTCCGCCGGCGGAGGGGGTGAACTCGGACATTTTTTTAAAATCAGTAGGAGTGGCCAATGATGGCGGTGTGGCCCGGCTTGCCGCAGATGATACATTTGCCGCTGTTGTTCGTCAGGTACTGGTTTCTGACGTCGGTACCCAAGAGAGCAGAATTCGTCAGTTCTTCGAGTCTGTCGGCGCATTCCTTGTCTCCGCACCAGTGGACTGCCACGACGTTTCCTTCCAGATTCCTGTTTGCTTCGTTGACTGTCTCGGCGATTCTGATGTGGTTCTTCAGGTGGTCCTCAGCCTTGGCGAGAATCTGGTCGTGGGCGTCCTGCAGGAGTTTTTTGACTGTCTCGGCGGCGTTGTCACACGGGATGATAGTCTTGGTTCCCAACCGGCTTACGCAGACGAGCTGGTTTGCGTCAAGGTCGCGGGGACCCAGTTCGACTCTGAGGGGGACGCCGTGAAGTTCCCAGTGATAGTATTTGGCGCCCGGCCGAATGTCGCGGGCATCGGTCTTGACCCTGATGCCTGCGGCTTTCAGTTCATCCTCGAGCTTCTTGCAGGCGTCCAGGATCTCCTGACCGCATTTGCCGACGATGATCGGGATGATGACGACCTGGGTGGGGGCTACCATCGCCGGTAGGACCAGACCCTTGTCGTCACCGTGGACACAGATGACGGCAGCGATGCAACGTTCGGAGATGCCGAAACAGGTCTGGGATGCAAGCTGCTGTTCGCCGTTGATGTCTTCGTAGGTGATGTTGAATGTCTTGGAGAAGTGGCTTCCGAGGTGGTGGACGGTACCGATCTGCAGCGTGCGTCCGTCGGGCATGATCGCATCGACCGCCATCGTAAAGTCAGCGCCAGGGAACTTGTCCCAGTCGGGGCGCTTGGAGATGATGATGGGCACACCGAGCGTCTTGTAAAACTCCTTGGTGAGTTCGAGTTCGTACTCGACCTGTTTGTTGGCGTCGTTCCAGTCGGCGTGGACGGTGTGCGACTCCATGAACGAGGTGATCTCCCGCAGGCGAATGAGCGGGCGGGTGTGTTTGGTCTCGTACCGGAACGTATTGACGACCTGATAGAGTTTGAGTGGCAGGTCGGCGTGCGAGCGGACCCAGAGAGAGTACATCGGATATATTGCTGTCTCGCTCGTCGGGCGGAGCGCGAGTTTGACATCGAGAGGAGACAGGCCGCCGTGGGTGACCCAGTAGACCTCATCTTCGAATCCTTTAATATGCTCTCCTTCCTTCGCGAGTTCGGTCTCCGGAATCAGCAGCGGGAAGAGACACTCTTCATGGTCGCGGTTCAGAAGCGACCGTAGGTATGCATAGGTGTTCTGCCGCATGGCAAATCCAAACGGGTACCAGACGTAGAGTCCCTTGACGGGGTATCTGACGTCCATGATGTTGGCACGCCAGATGACTTCGTTGTACCATGCGCTGAAATCTGTTTTTGAGGGCAGGCCCTCGGTTTCGTCTGCCATAGTTGTTTCTTAACTGTCTATATTGGTGCTGAAACCCTATTAAGATACGTGCCTTTTCCGGCGATTTCCGCGGTCGCTATCCTCATTAGGAAAGAAATGAATATAATAGATCAACGATGGATATACAGATATACGGAAAAGAGGTGCTTGCGGTGAAGGCGGCGGAGGTGCCTGGGATAACACCGGAGCTGTGCAGAATACTGGACGAGATGGTACCCTTGCTCGCGAATCATCATGGAGTGGGGCTTGCGGCGCCGCAGGTCGGCATTTCCCAGCGGTTCTTCGTAATGAACGCGGGAGACAAAGTGAGAAAGGTCATCAACCCGATGATTCTCCAGTACGGCTCGGCTTTGGCGGAGATGGAGGAAGGGTGCTTGTCGATTCCAGGCGTGCACAAGAAGGTCCGCCGCCCCCGCCGCATTTCAGTGAAGTATATCGATGAGACCGGCCGGATTGTTGAAGAGGGACTGAAGGATTATGCCGCTCGTGTGTTCCAGCACGAATACGATCATCTCGACGGCATTATGTTCGTCGATCGGCTGTCACCGGTGTCCCGCAAACTGGTGCAGCGCCAGCTGGATTCGCTGAAGGAGAAAGATGCGAAATGAAGGTACTGTTCATGGGAACGCCCAAATATGCGGTCTGTTCCCTGCAGAAGGTCTCCGAACGGCATGAGGTTGTGGGGGTGCTGACCCGTGCCGACAAACCCAACCAGCGCGGCAACCGGATCGAATTCTCTCCGGTCAAGAAGTTCGCGCTTGACCACGGCATTCCGGTGTTCCAGTCGGAATCCTTGAAGGACGATTTTTTGTACGAAGAGTTGAAGAAGCTGCAGCCGGACATCGCCTGTGTGGTGGCCTATGGCATGCTGATACCAAGACGCCTCATTGATCTGCCGCGGCTGTCGACCGTCAATGTCCACGGCTCGGTTCTGCCACAGTACCGGGGGGCGGCACCGATGCAGTATTCTGTCCTGAACGGTGATGCGACGGCGGGGGTCACTGTCATGTATGTGGCGGAGGATCTGGATGCGGGCGATATCATTCTGACTCGATCGATTCCGCTCGGCGAAGATGAGACCTTCGGCGAACTGCATGACCGGCTCGCAGTTCTGGGCGCGGACGCGCTCTGTGAAGTGCTGGATGAGTTTGCGGCGGGGACGGTCCATGCAGTGCCGCAGGATGCCTCGAAGGTGACGTTTGCGCCTTCGATCTCGAAAGAGGAATGCCAGATTGACTGGACCCTGCCGGCGGCGGTCGTCCACAACCGGATCCGGGGACTTTCGCCGATTCCCGGAGCGGTTACACATCTGCCTGACGGTAGGCTGCTGAAACTCTATCGGGCGAAGAGAATCGACGGCTATTCTGGCAGGCCCGGTGAAGTGTGTGCGGTGCTGAAGAGGGAGGGTATTGTGGTCACCTGCGGCGAAGGTGCGGTGTGTCTTCTGTCCGTCAAACCGGAAGGTAAACGCGAGATATCGGCGGTCGAACTTGTCAACGGCCATTATGTGAAGGTAGGAGACGTTCTGAGAACTGAGTTTTGCAGAAAACATGTTTCTAATAGAATGAATAATTTATGCATTCACTGAAATTTTCTCTTGCGGAAGAAACCATTCGTGTTTTTTGCCCTGGGTGGTGATATTCCCGCCCTGAGTGGCATTAACTTCATTGATTATCTTTTTTGTTCGCCGCTGTCCAAGTGATCTCAAACCCGTCCAAACATCACGGGTAAATAGTAGGAACAGCGGGGAAAAGGAACGCTCGGAACCCGGGGAAAACTTGATCTGTTATCTCGAGATTGGAGGGAAGGCTGTTCCTGCTGCTGGAACTGCACCTTGAAAAGAAAAAGATGATTTTACTTCCTCAGTCTAGATCATTACCGGATCATGCACACCTATTTTTTTACCGATTCAGACGATTTAAGAGGAATTACTCTGTCGTTCATTTCCAAAATGAACACGAAAACCATTAATTGTTTATTCAACACATAGATTATTGATTTAAAATGAGGGGCCTGATTTGCCGAAAAATAGTCCGGTAGATTGTCTGGTCAGGGATATAATATGCTCGGAATTATTGGGGGTACCGCCATATTGAAGGCGGATCTTCCGCCGCTTCCAACGCGTAGGATTGCAACTCCGTTTGGAATAGCGGAAGCCTCCTGCGGCTCGGATTTGGTGATGCTGAAACGTCATCAGCACAATACACCACCGTCGGAAATCAATCACCGCGCGAATCTTGCTGCGATGAAGCTTGCCGGTGTTGACCGACTCATCCTCATCTGTTCGACTGGCGGGATGAAAGAGGAGTATATGCCGGGGAACATCGTAATCCCGTCGGATTTTTTCTCGCCGTGGGATATTCCAACGTTTCATGAGCACGATATCCAGCACTCCGCTTTCTCAATCGATGCCGGTTTGCGTGCCGGACTGAAGAAACTGATTCCGGATGCGAAAGACGGTGTGTATATCCAGACCCGGGGTCCGAGGTTTGAGACGAAAGTAGAGATAGCTCATTATGCCGTTTTCTGTGATGTGGTTGGCATGACTGCCGCATCTGAAATTACGCTGGCGAATGAAATGGAAATTCCGGTCGCCGCTGTCTGCATGGTCGATAATTATGCCAACGGTGTTGGAAATGCCGGTAAACTTGCCTATGCTGATCTACTCGAAGCGGCTGCCAGGAATAGTGAAAGAATGACCGACCTTATCCGGAAGATCAGAGCTAAATTTGCGTGAGAATAATGACAACTGAAGTTGACACGGATATTTACCGGAAACAGGTTCCTATTCTTATTAGGAACGCGTGGATTAAAGGAAAAATACAGGAACTGTATCTGGAAGAGGGAAAGATTTCCGCCGTGGGTGAAAAAATTAAAGAGCACGATGCTGAGTTCATCATTGATGCTGACAAAGCGACGGTTCTGCCGGGTATGGTGAATATGCATACTCATGCCGCTATGGAACTTCTGCGGGGATATGCGGACGACATGCAGCTTTTTGAATGGTTGTCCACGAAAATCTGGCCTACTGAGGCGCATATGGTTGAGGATGATATCTATGTCGGTGTCAGGCTTGCTTGTTTGGAAATGATTCGAACAGGAACAACTACGTTCAATGATATGTATTTCAAGATGGAAGCCGCTGCGGATGCTGTTGATGATATGGGTATTCGCGCCTGTCTATCATACTGTATGATTGATGGTGGTGATCATGCTAAGTTTGAGTCTGAGGCAAAAGTCATGCAGGAAACGGTTCTCAACCTTCGCAAACGCAATAATCCCCGTATTATGCCGGGGGTATCTCCACATGCCGTGTATACTGTTTCTGAAGAAGGACTGAGGTGGTGTGCAGCATATTCTCAAAAGGAGAATCTTCGCCTGCATATCCACGTGTCGGAAACCGAGCAAGAAGTCAAGGACTGTGTTGCAACTCATGGAATGCGTCCCCCGGCATGGCTTGAAAAGTGTGGTGTTTTATCGCCGCGGTGTATTGCTGCCCACTCCTGTTGGATGGATGCTGAAGATATCGCTCTCTATGCGAAATACGGAGTTACTGCCGTGCACAATCCGGTAAGCAACATGAAACTTGCTGGCGGACGTGTTCTCCCCTATCAGGAAATGAAAGCGGCAGGCGTTAATGTTGCGCTCGGTACGGACGGTGCTTCGTCCAACAATGATTTGGACATGTTCTCTGAAATGAAGACAGCAGCAATACTGCAAAAATTTTTCTGGAACAATCCGACAGCAATGCCGGCGACTGAATCTCTCTGTGTTGCAACCGTCAATGGTGCTCGAGCTCTTGGTATGAAAGCTGGAGTAATCGCTCCCGGATACCTTGCTGATATTATTTTGGTCGGCAGAAATCCGTCGACGGTACCACGGTTCAATGCAGAATCAAACGCGGTCTATGCAACATCGGGTCTGGCGGTCGAAACCACTATCTGCAATGGTGAAGTCCTCATGTTCGAAGGGAGGATTCCAGGTGCGGACGAGATCATGAACGCTGCTGAAAAAGCGGCATTTTCGCTTGCTGAGCGCGTCCAGGCCAATTAACCTTATTTTCCCATTTTTCCAAATCTTAATAACTGTTCCCGACCTTATAGTTAATTAATGGTCAAACGAATTGCTGAAATCGAGTCTATACTTGAATTTGTTGCAGATATCGATGGAAAGAAAGACTGCTTGATGTCTCAGCAGGGTGACCTTTGGTTCAATATCGATGTACCGAGGGGTCACGGGCTGAGAAGTGGTAGCAGAGTCCGTGTAATTGTAGAATCTATAGAATGAATAAATAATGAATGATTTAAGTTCACATCGCCGGTTATCACTGTGTTCTGCCCTGAGTCCAATGGTAATTGCTATTGTCTTTGTTTGTCTGATGCTCATTGGTCTGGTTGTCCTTATGGTTCTCTATGCAGGAGGAAATACCATGGATGCAGATGATTCTGTCTATATTGATGGTAAACTTAAGACAATCATCAACTATAATGCCGACACCCCGCAGGAAGTCTGGGTGCAGTATACTATCTATCGTGAGAATGGGCTTCTGATACGTGAGAAGGTTGGAGAAACCTATTCAACCAGAGTTATTCTGTCGAAGGGGCTAAATTTAGTGGAATATGCCACCCCGCTTAGCACAGGAACGTACAAGGTGTTTACTTATATCTCAACAACGGATGAAACACCGAAAAGGATGACCGGATTTATCTCAACTGTAGAGATTTGAATAACCTAACATTTTCATTTAATCTATAGCGCAGGTATTCCCCGAGAGACCTCTTTTTCTTGGTTCCTTCATGTGTGCTGGCAACTCCGTTGGAACTTTGTGGTGCTGCGGTTTCTCTAATGGATCATATTTGTTTTTCCCATAAATTTGATCCATAATTTTTCTTGCTAATTTTTTGTTCAGGGTAAAAATATCATGCCCGCTTTTAAACTCCTCAATAGCCTGTTCTTCAGTTATCTTTTTTGGATTAAAAAAAACCTCATCGGTCTTTTTGTTCCGATATGCTTTGAAGAACCATTTATCATCTTTTTTACCGCCGCCGGCGGATCCACTGGCCGCATTTACCTCATATGCTGCGGTTATTATGGCTTTTCCACGGTATGATGAGACTTTGATATAAGAGCATTTTTCGATGATGTCATTAAGCTCTTTCTCTATTCCTATTACGAAATCATCCCATTTCTCCCGCATGTCATCATAATGCTTCTCCAATTGATCGGCAATTATAAGCACTACTCCGCTGGATATGAGACGAATACCCCCCTTAATAAGTACTATTCCGGCGCCTGCTGCTAATGATGCCAAATATGTCGCCCGTTCGGTGTCTATGACCGGTGTATGAGACGAGGCGACGGCATTCACGGGTGTGATTACTACACCAAAAATTAACAAAACAGCAAAAAAAAGAGAGATGACCTTTCTTCATCATTCGACTCCTTTTTTTCAGAAAGCTCTCATCTCTGCATAAACTGCAAAAATCAACCCCGAAATACTGATAACGATGCCAATTATAGGAATAAATCTGCGAAATAAATTCCCCTTAAAATAAGCATTTTTAGCGTGTAAGCAATACATGAATGTACCTAACATGAACAAATTCATCATAAATATCATCACGTAAATATTGCTCATAGTTCATTCCCCGCGATATAATTGATCAGCAATTTTATGGGCATAATAAGCACATAAATTCTTATCATTTTTTGCACCTTCTTCAATGGTAATTGCTACAGATATAGCAGCTATTCCCCCAGCAATTCCGAACGGATTAGTTGACATTATACCGATAATCCCCCCTGCGACCATGCCAAAAGCTCCGATCGTTTGAACATTGGCATCTCCGTACTTGTCCACATAATACATATACTCTAATAAATGAGCTCGTCTTACATCATTCAAATTTTTTACATCATGCTTGTGATGGTCTGATGTTACTACAGTCCATGTTTTTTGTTGGGGATTATACTGGTATCCTAAAGCATTTCGAATACCATCATAATCATAGTACTTATGTGTAAAACCTTGTTCAACTCTAATATTTAGAGCATCTTCGGGGGTGATCGTCTTGGGCTCATCTATTGCCATCGCGTTCACAGGTGTGATTAGACAAAAAATCAGTAAAATAACACAAAGAATAGAGATGACCTTTCTCAATTTTCCCATTTTGACTACCTCTCTAATTATGCGGCCTCATGCCATCCTCATCATAATTAGGCTCACCTTGCTTCGTTTCGGGATGGGGAGTTTCATGATGGTAATCACGCTCGGTGTAGTGGGTGATGAACTCGGTAAAATCACATGCGCAGGCGTGCGCGGCATCGTTTTCAAAAACAGTTCTAAAATCGACTCCTTCAGTAGCAAAAATAGTCGTTTTTGTAATGTCATTAGTGTTTTGCATACAAGGAAATATTGGTTCCCTGCATATATATTATTGCGGCCGGTGGGATGTCATTAGTGTTATTATCCCCGCCGGTTCGCACTTGACTTGACATCTTAAAAACTGTCTTGTTTTGTTGATTGCGTCGGCGGGTTTGTTATCATTGGTCGATTACTTCCCCTGCCGGCTCGATTTCCCTCCCTGTTCCGGTATTTTTTTTGTTTATGATCGGCGTATAATCCCGTATGACTACGATGCGAATTTGGCGGCCTGATGGAAAACGAAAAGTTTATATACTAGAACCCCCCTGTGGTTCCCCCCCCCCTTATTCTGTATTTAGTTAACAAATATCGTGTAACTACTCATATTTTAGCATAATTTTGTGTTGTGCTGCACTATCCGGTATCGACGAAATCAATCCACAGATAAACCTTGGATTAAACCGAATAATAACAGTGTTTTTTTATTTGTTTTTGACTCGAAACAAGTCTATTTATCATTATATTAGTGGTTATATTATTGATAATCAACAATGGTTAATAACAGCAGCCAATCAACGTAAACTATTTAACCAGACCCACAATAAAATCTGGGGATCTGGTGAAATTTTTGTGGCAAGTTTCGGGCATTTCAGTCTGGGTTTTTGACTCAAAAGTGGGTTATTTTGACCTTGTTTGACCCATCAAAAAGGGGTTAAATAGCATACTACTTTATATATACCTTCTTGTATGTGGGTATGTATAGATGTGATCTGTAAGCATATAATTTTGGTAGTATATACTCAATCAAGCCTTTGTGGCCTCTCTTCTGTCATTTTTTTTAATACCTTTCGGTCTGTCTTTCTTATCACACAAAAAGATACGTCAATGGAGCCGATTGCGAATATTTTTATATTAGATTTAGTACCAGTAAAAAAAAAAACTTTTTTTTTTTTTGTATTTTTTACTCATTTTACTCCTACTTTACCTATTTTTACAT
>JAZUDC010000006.1:0-11788 GCA_045639425.1 Methanocorpusculum sp. | reverse complement strand
GGAGCAGGTTGAGTTAATCAACATCATGGAATCTGAGGACATGGGTGTCATCAGTGCCAAGATCAACGAGCTCAAGGCAAGAGACCCGGGAGCATTCGGTGCTGATCCGATCGTCGTTCAGATTTCTGAAAACGAAGAGGGCGGCAGTGATGCTGGAACAGTCGCTACATCCAATCCCCAGATCCTTGAGATCGAAAAGCGCTTAGACGCAGTCGAAAAGAAGATTGAGTTTACTGACGCTGAAGTTGCGATGCGTGTAGGAAGAAAAATCGGACGTGACATCGGTATTCTCTACGGTCTCGTAGCTGGAATCATCGCATTCCTGATCATCTACAGTTGGATGTACGTCTTATCCCTCTAAATGGGGTGCCAATATGTTCAAGTTTGAAAAAGAACAACAGGTCTTTGACTTTAACGGAACTAAGATTGGCGGGCAACCCGGAGAATATCCGCGTGTCATGTCCCCGTCAATCTTCTACAACAAACACGAGATTGTCTTAAACGACAAGACTGGTGAGATTGACAAAGCAAAAGCAGAAGCTCTCTGGAACCGCTGCCAGGAACTTACCGACATTACCGGTAACAAGTTCTTCTTGCAGATTTTAGCAGAGCACGGAGAAGCATTCGAATCCTACTTCAACTGGTTTGACTCCATCGATAACAAGACTGCATTCCTCATGGACTCTTCCGCACCGGCAGCACTGGTTCATGCAACCAAGTACGTCACTGAAGTCGGTCTTGCAGACAGAGCCATCTACAACTCTATCAACGGATCCATCCTTCCGGAGAATATCCAGGCATTGAAAGAGTCCGATGTCAACTCTGCAATTGTTCTTGCATTCAACCCGGGAGATCCGACCATTGCAGGCCGTGAAAAGGCATTAGTTGACGGCGGTGTCGCAGGTCAGGAAAAAGGTATGCTCCAGATCGCAGAAGAGTGCGGTATCACCCGCCCGATCCTCGACTCTGCAGCAACCCCGCTCGGACTCGGTTCATTCGGCTCCATGCGCGAAATTCTCGCATGCAAGGCAATCCACGGATTGCCGACTGGTGGTGCGTACCACAACATGACCGTATCTTGGACCTGGCTGAAACGCTGGAGAAAAACCGTCTTAGCAGATGGGTACAAGGACAAGCCGCTCCTGCTCGAGCAGATGTGCCACCACCACTTCGGTGGACTTGACGGCATCCGCCAGACTGCATGGGCAGCACCTGATATCGGATGTAACATCATGGCAATGACCCTCGGTGCAGACCTTATCATGTACGGTCCGATCGAGAACATGGAAGGTGCAGCAACTGCATCCGCATTCTGTGATATCATCTTAGCAGAAGCATTCAAGGACTTTGGTGGCACTCCGGGTGTTGAAGACGGTCCGATCAACAAACTCGTCTAAACTTAAGAATGGAGTAAAAATACTGCAAAAAAGGAATTTCTCATCAAATCCTTTTTTTGTTCAGAATTGTCGTCGTCTTTTTTGACCTTTTTTTTCGGGACCTTCATGCACAATTATCGTCTAGAGTGACGGCAAAATTATTCAGTACAGATGGTCAGAGTATTCATTGCGGTAGAGTTGTCCGACGAGATACGCAGTAGTGTGGCAGCGGTGCAGAAGTCGCTGACGGGAGCCGGCAGAATTTCCCCCGTATCGCCAGATCTGATGCATATCACCCTGAAGTTCCTGGGAGAGATTCCTGAATCTGCGCTTGAGAGACTGCAGCGTGCCGTGGATGCTCTGCAGACGGCGCCATATACCATTGAAGTGGCCAATGTCAGTATGTTCGGCAGACCACCGCGGGTAATCAAAGCTGAAGTGCATGACGGAGGGACGTCTCGGAAACTGGTGGGAGATATCGATACTGCTCTCTCTTTTTTAGGATATGCGAAGGATTCCCAGAAATTCTCTCCGCACATCACGATTTCCAGGGTTAGGGAGTATTCGCCGGATCTTCTGTCGAAAGTGGCCGCGCTCCGCGATATGCGGTTCGGTACTGGGAATATCTCCGAACTGCTGATAAAGAAGAGTGTATTAACACCTTCAGGACCAATATATACAACAATACACCGGAAAGCATTATGAGAAAGACATTCGAGACCGAGACGCTGGAGCGGATTCTTCCTTCTCCTGAAGATGTCAGGCAGACGGAGGAGATGGGTGCACGGCTGATAGACGCCGTCTTCGAAACAGCTCATATTCCTGCCATGATGACCGGCTCCGTTGCGCGGGGGACTTGGGTCAAAGGTGACAAGGATATCGACATCTTCATGCTCTTCTCTCCGGATCTCGACCGAGAATCGCTGCAAGATCTGGGACTCAAGGTCGCCTATGCCGTCGTTGAAAAGTTCCACGGAACAGCAGCGGAGAAGTATGCCGAACATCCGTATCTCAATGCCGTCATCGATGGATTTGATATCGATCTGGTTCCCTGTTATCAGGTTGATTCAACCGCTGAAATGAAATGTGCTGTCGACAGGACGCCGTTTCATACGCGCTATCTGAAGGACAAGATTTTTCCACTCCGTGAAGATGTTCTGCTGCTGAAACAGTTTTGCAAGGCAGGCGGAGTCTACGGTTCCGACCATATGACTGGCGGTTTTTCCGGCTATCTATGTGAACTCCTCACGCTCTATTACGGCGGGTTCACGCAGGTGCTCAATGCCGCGGTCTCCGAGTTCAGACCGGGGACCGTCATCGACATAGAGCACTATTATCCAGACAAGGAGACGCCGGCAAAGCTGTTCGCAGAACCGTTCATCGTCATCGATCCGACGGACCGGATCCGCAACGTTGCGGCAGCAGTCAGCATGACCAAATATGCCGAGTTCTGTGAGCTGGCCCGTGCATATCTCCGGCATCCTGCTCCGCAGTATTTCGAGATTCCTGTCCGGAAATCCGTCGATAAAGAGGAGTTTGCCGCAGCTATCGGATTACGCGGAACATCACTTGTCGCCGTCACCTTCCGGACGCCGAACCTTGTTGCGGACACGGTTGTTCCGCAGCTAAAGAAGTCCGTCGAGTCCATCCGCTCGATGCTCGAGGAAGCCGACTTCACGGTCATCAGGACCGGTTATTTCAAGGATACGGACGAATCGATGCTTCTCTTCGAACTGGCAGGTATGAATCTTCCTGCATTTATGGTGCGGGAAGGTCCGCCGGTATGGAACCAGGAGAATGCCGCAAGGTTCGTCGACAAATACAGCGGTTCCGATTCGCCGTTTGCTGGCCCCTGGATTCAGGACGGCAGGTGGTATACGGAGATTCCGCGGAAATACATCTCTGCCGTTTCACTTCTGGAAGACCGTACCAAGCTCTTTTCCGTCTCTCTTGGAAAACATGTCCGTCTTTCCATGGAAAAGAAGTATACAGTTCTGGTCGACGGGGCTATCTGGTCCGCATCATTCTCCTGGTTCCTTGCGACCTATCTTGACAACAAGGCTGCGGTGATTCTGAAGGACAATGAAACCTGAGTTCGGTAGCGTATCTTCGGCACTGGTGGCACTGTCGGGCGGCGTGGACAGCGCAGTCCTTCTGCATCTCGCAAAAGCGGCAGGTCTAAGAGTGGAAGCAGCCGTCATCATCTCGGAGTTTCTTCCCCGTCGCGAACACAGGGCGGCTGAAAAGGTGGCCGAACGTGAAGGTGTTGTCCTACATGAGATCTATCAGTCGTTTCTGGAAAATGCGGCAATCCGTGCGAATCCGGAAAACCGCTGTTATCTCTGCAAGAAGGAAATTTCACATCTATTGCAGCGGTGCGCAAAGGAACGGCGTCTGGAAGCGGTGTTCGAAGGAACAAATACATCCGACGGCATCCGGCCGGGAAAGAAGGCATTGGAAGAATGCGGCATTCTCAGTCCGTTAGTCTCGGCAACCAAGGATGAAATCATAGTGTATGCGCAGAACCATCAAATTCCCATATTCCCGCCATCCGCCTGTCTTGCGACCAGAATCCTTTCCGGAACTCCTCTTACGGGGGAATTGCTGCAGCAAGTTGATGATGCTGAATCAGTTCTCCGTGATGCTGGTATCAGAGGCATTCTGCGGGTGCGTATTTCTGCAGACAGGGGAGCTAGTATCGAGGTCGAAGAGGCGGAATTGGAGACAGCAAAATTATGTGCTGAAAGAGGCATACCATTAGGCATAACATTGGATTCCATCAGAATATACGGGAGGACATGAATATGCGAAAAGATGGGGTAATAGTGCGGGTCGGCGAACTCTGGCTGAAGTCGGAACCGGTCAAGCGCCAGTTTATCAAGACACTGGTGAAGAACATGAAATCCGCCATGGAAGCGGCGGATGTTCCCTGCAAGATTGAAGTCTTCAGAGGCCGTATCATCCTCCACGGAGATGCCGACCAGATTGCGGAAATAGCTGCGAAGGTGTTTGGAATCGTCGATGTCGCTAAATGCATCATCTGCGAGAATACGCCAGACTCCATCGCGGAGGCGGCGGTGTCTCTCTCCAAGGAAAAACTGCATGCCGGCATGCGGTTTGCGGTCCGTGCCCGCCGGCAGTTCGTCGAGGGATTCACCAGTCAGCAGCTTGCGGCGTTCGTTGCTGACAGAATATGGGATGTGATTCCTGATTTCATGGTCGATCTCGAGCATCCGGAATACGAAGTGTTCGTCGAGGCTCATGAGTTCGGCGGTTTTGTCTATGACGAGCGGATTCCTGCTCAGGGCGGCCTGCCGCTTAGTACAGCAGGACGGTGTGCGGTCCTTCTTTCGGCCGGCATCGATTCACCGGTCGCCTCCTGGCTGATGATGCGCCGTGGGGTTTCGCTTACCGGCGTGTTCGCCGATTCGGGAATGTTTGCTGGAAGATCCACCAAGACCCTGGTTAAGGACAATGCACGTATCCTCTCCAAATGGTGTTTGGGACGGGCATTCCCGCTTTGGATTGTCAATGTCGAACCATTCCTGAAACAGATTCAGGAACGCTGTGACCATCATTACACGTGTCTCTTCTGCAAGCGGTTCATGATCCGTGTTGCGGAACGGATTGCCGCACAGAATCGGCTGGAAGGTGTGGTTACCGGAGAGAATCTCGGTCAGGTCGCGAGTCAGACGCTGCAGAACATGGGTGTCATCACCGCATCGTCGACCATACCGCTTCTGCGTCCGCTCCTGACCTATGACAAGGAGGAGATTGTTGCGATCTCCCGCAGGATCGGCACGTTCCATGAATCCCCGGGAGACACCTCCTGCAGAGCGGTTCCGATCAAACCGGCGACCTGCTCTCCGCTGGATTTCATCCGCGAGGAAGAAGAGATGCTTGCGATGGATGCGCTCATCACTGAAGGGGTCGACAATGCGGAACTGTGGATTGCCAAGAACGGTAAAATCTTCCGGAAAGGGATAATCATAAAAAAATAGATTATTTCTTGAATATTTTTAGAGCTGGACGAATTTGGCGGAGGTGATTCCGTCTCCTTCTGCGACCTGTTTCATGATCTCAGGAGAGACAATGGAATCGACTGCCAGAATCATCAGCGAGTCGGTACCGACGTTGGCTCCGCCGACCTGCATGCTGGAGATATTGACCTTATTCTTGCCGAGAATCGTACCGACGATACCGATGATACCCGGACGGTTGACGTGGTTTGCAAGAATGACGTTTCCTGACGGTACCAGATCGGTCTTGTACTTGCCGATGGATACGATGCGGGCACCGTTCTCCTTGGAGACATACCCGGAGATTTTGTTCTGGCCCTTTGCAGTGGTGACAGCAAGCGTGATGAGAGACTTGTATTCTCCTGCTTCGTCGGAGGTCTTTTCGACAATGTTCATGCCGCGTCCCTTGGCGACGAATTCGGCATTGACGATGTTGACCGGTTCCTGCAGAATGCTGGAAATAAGGCCCTTGACACCGAGTCTGGTGACATATTTTAGATTCTGCTTGAGATCGGAGACTTCGCCGAGATAGGCGAACTCCGCTTCAGTGATCGGGGCTTCTACAATTTGGGAGGCAAGATGACCCATCTTCTCCGCGAGTTCAGCGTAGGTGTCGACCTTGCTTCTGAGTTCCGGAGCCACGAGTGGTGCGTTGACGGCGCTCTTTGCGGATCCACCCTTCAGGACATCGATACACTGGTGAGCGACGGAAATGGAGACATTTTTCTGTGCTTCGACGGTGGATGCACCGAGATGTGGGGTGACGATGACATTGTCGATCTTGAGAAGCGGGGAATCCGTCGGTGGTTCGGTCTCGAAGACATCAAGTGCAGCACCAGCAACTTTGCCTGAGACGAGAGCGTCATAGAGCGCCTTCTCGTCGATGATGCCGCCGCGGGCACAGTTGATCAGTCTGACGCCGTCTTTCATGGTCTTGATGGTTTCTGCATTGATCATGTGGGTTGTCGATGGAATCAGCGGCGTGTGGACGGTGATGACATCGGCTTTGGTGAAGAGTTCGGCGACGCTCATCATCTCGACGCCCATTGCGGCGCCTACCTCCGCCGGAATGAACGGGTCATAGGCGATGACGGTCATAGCGAGTGCCTGGGCACGTTTGGCGACTTCACGGCCGATTCTGCCGAATCCGACGACACCAAGGACCTTACCGTTCATTTCGTTGCCCATGAACTTCGAACGTTTCCATTCACCTTTTTTCAGGGATGCAGTCGCCTGCGGAATGTTGCGGGCAAGAGCCATCATCATACTGATCGTGTGTTCGGTTGCAGCGAGCGTATTTCCTTCTGGTGCGTTCGAGACGATGATTCCCTTCTTGGTAGCGGCATCGGTATCGATATTGTCAACACCGACTCCCGCACGGCCGATGTATTTCATTTTGTCCGCGGCTTCAATGATGCGTGCAGTTACCTGCGTGCCGGAACGGACGATGAGAGCATCGTAGTTTCCGATGATTCTGACTAGTTCGTCTTCCGAGAGGTCAGTTTTTTCATCCACTTCGCAGAAATCTTTCAGAATCGAGACTCCTTCGACTGCAAGGGGATCTGAAACAAGTACTTTATAGGTCACAATAATCAGTATAGTATTTGCTGTCCACTGATATAGAACCATCCACTAGAAGGATAAGGACTCGGAGAATACCGGGTCCTGGTTGCCGGAAGATACTGAAGGAATGTCAGCTCTGCGCTGCATCCACAAAGGTAGACGGTCAGCAGGTACTCTCTCGGCTGATAGGATTCCGTCTGCACTTACGCCGCCGTAATTGTGGGGTGTGTTACTCGATTCCGTTGCCCCAATATCATGAATGGTTGGTTTTATCTTGTATGAATCTTGTATGATAATCTGACAATCCCATAGACCGCGTATCGTGCTGTGCATATCCGCTTTACTGCTGTGCGCCGCTATCGGATAACTGCGGTGCGTTCTCACTTATATTTTCTTCAGACTGTTTTTTCTCTGTTTTCGGTTTCTTCTTTCGTGCCGTTTTTTTGCGCGTCTCCGCTGCAGGAAGATGAGGAAGCGGCAGTTTCCACATCTCTGATTTATTGCTTGTGGTCGAATCGATTCCCGGATCCTCAACAGACCAAAGTCAATTTAATATTCTAGTTAAAGAAAGTAATCCACTATCGCTGTAGAGACTTCATCTGTGTGTCTCCTGTCCTCGGGGATGACAAATACCTTAACGAGATACAATCATGACTGCCTACCAGAATCCTTCAATAACCCACTTCGATGCAACTCCGGAAGACTGCCGCTCGCTCTATTCGATTGTCCAGTACGGTGCCCGTCATGCCGGAGACCCGCGTGCGGAAGCCATTCTCTATTACGGGACCCATATTCTCTATCCCGAACTTCTGCAGACCATCGATGAAGTCGCGGCAGGCCTCTGCGAGCTCGGTGTGAAGAAAGGCGATTCCGTGACTATCTATCTGCCGAACATCCCCCAGTGTGTGATTGCGGTCTATGCGGTGAACCGGCTCGGCGCCGTCTGCAACCTGGTCCATCCGCTCTCCTCCAAGCATGAACTGGAGCACTGCGTCACGCTGACGAAAAGCAGGTTTATTCTTGCGTTCGAAAGAAACGAAGGAAACTGTGTTGGTCTGGGAACCAAGATTATCCGGTGCAGAACACCGACCTATTTCCCGAAGTCTCCGCTCGGCGTCGTCATGAAGAAGGTGTTCAACCGTTCCGTCAGGAAAGTCAGGAAGGCATTTGACGCCGTCGAGTGGACCGCGGTCAGAAAAGCGGGGCAAGAGTATCTCATCACGCAGAGTCTGCCGGAAGACACGGTGAAGCCCGAGGATATCGCTGCCATCATGTACACCGGTGGAACCACCGGCGATTCGAAGGGTGTGATGCTTTCCAACGGTGAGCTGAACGCCTGTGCGACAAACATGATGTATACCATCTTCGAAGGCGTGCCGCACATCGGCAGGGCTTTCCTCTCCACTCTTCCTGTCTTCCATGCGTTCGGGTATACCCTGGTCATCCATCTGCCGCTGCTCGGCGGCATGCGCATAGTTTTGCTGTCGAAGTTCGATGCGAAACTGTGTGCGAAGCTTATCCTGCAGGAAGAGATTGAGACGATTCCCTGTGTGCCGACCATGTTCGAACGGATGTATCCCTATCTCAAGAACTGGAAGCTGCCGTATGTGCGAAACATCGCTGCCGGTGGCGACCAGGTCTCGCGGGAGCTTGCCGACAAATACAACGCCATTCTTCCGAACACCAAGTTCCGGACCGGTTACGGTCTGACGGAAGCCTGCGGCTGCTGCATCCTGGAAGCAGGTGACTATACCTACCATCCGGAAGGATGCATCGGCAAGCCCATGAACAACAATGAGATCTGTCTCACGGTTCCGGGGACCACTGAAGTCATTCCCGACGATGCAGAAGGAGAGCTCTGCATCAGATCGCCGAGTCTGATGACCGGCTACTACAACAATCCTGAGGAGACGGCCACCGTCCTGAAGAGGCACGCCGACGGGTATGTCTGGCTGCATACCGGAGATATCGCCACTATCGACAAGGAACGCAATGTCCTGTTCCGGTCCCGGCACAAACGCATGCTGAAGGTCAACGGATTCAATGTCTATCCGAACGTGATCGAAGTGGTCATGGGGAAGTGTCCGGTAATCAAGGAGGTCTGTGCGGTCGGCATGGACTACAAGAACAACAAGCGTGTCCGTCTCTTTGTCACCCTGATGGATTCGACCATGAGCCAGAAAGAGGCGAATGCGGCAATCATGGATTACGCGAGCGAGCATCTCGACCGCTGGAGCTGCCCGAAGGAGATCGTCATCAGGGACTCGCTTCCGCTCACCAAGATGAACAAGATCGACTACAAGGTCCTCGAAGAGACCGACTGATTTTTTCGCCTCTTCTTTTTTTTTGCAATTACGTTTCAGATCAGGCAGAACAGGAGGAATATTCCGCCGCCGACGAGGCCTCCCGCAGGCGTCGCAGTGAGGTTCGTTCCCGCGTTGCCGCAGTATCCTCTGTTCTCGATGAGGGAGCCTACCTGGCTGTCGATGTTGGTACCGATGAATCCCGCGATGGATGTCGCAAGTGCTCCCCAGATATCCACGATGCCGAAGGCGTAGCCGAGAGCGCCGATGATGGCCGAACCTATGAGGCAGGTGATTTCCCCGACCAGGGTGATGCCGCCGTTGGTTCCCGGTTCACAGGCTTTGAATGTCGTGATCATCAGAGTTTTTCTTTTGGGGATGACGCCGATCTCGCTTGCCATGGTGTCGGCGATCGCGGTGGCGATAGAGGCGAGGAATATGACAGCAAACACCGGATTCGCGGTGACCGCATAGAAAACGCATGCGGCGAGTCCGACCCCGGCGTTGGCGAACGCGTTCTTGTATCCGCGGCGGCCTTTCTTCTTCTGGGCGACGCCCATCTCCTCCTTTCTCGCATACTTGAACTTCGTGAAGACGGAACCGATGATGAAGAAGGCGAGCACGATGAAGAACCACCAGAATTCGTGGGTGCAGGCGATGAGGATCACACCGAAGAGGATGATTGAAAAGAGTCCGCTCATGTCGATGGTCTTTGCCCAGTATACGAAGTAGCCAAATGCGGTGCAGAGGATGATGGCCAGGGTGAGCAGCACGTTGTCGGTCAGGATGTCGAGGTCCGTGAAGAGCGTGATGATCATCGTGGTGCCGAGGAGAGTGATCATGGATCTGTCGCTTCTCTTCGTCAGGATGCTTCTGAGCATCAGGAGCAGGATCTCGGCAAGTGAACTGATGAACGGTTCGATTGAGCCGATATAGAACATCACGAAGACGAGGACCGCAGTCGAACCAATACCGAAAAATACGATGTCATGCTCATATTTCTTGAAGAGGTAGTGCACACCTTCTCCGGCGAAGATCATGGCGAGCGGCGCATCGAGAGCTAGGAGTGGAATGAACGAGATGGCGTAGAGCAGCGCGGTGATGGCGAGCGCGATTGCGAAGTAGTGGATACGGGCGATGAGATAGAGTGCTATTGAGAGGGAGATGCCGAGAACTCCTCCCATGACCGGACAGACATGCGGCGATATAAGTATGATGATTGTCGCAATCAGTGCAATCGGGATACGGGATGCCCGAGCATCAAGCATACTCAAGCATACTATATAATAGAAACTTATGGATAATAAAATATGGATAATAAGGGAAGTACCCTGAAAACAGGGTGATTTCAAGGGGTATTCTCAGAATATCATGGGATATGTCATGGTATGTCGGTGTCCTGATAGTACGGTCTGATGTCGGCAGCGGTGTTCCGTCGACGGCGGCCTCGAGACCGGTCACAGTGGGTTCATTCCCCTCTATTCTGTCGAGGTGCACCAGGGGTCAGTGAGATCGGGTTCAGGTGGACCAGCGCCCCGGGTCAAGAAGACACCTCTGAGGTTTTTTCCTCTCCATCGTGGGGTCTGATCTTGAGGATATTGCGTTTGGATAGATGGAACCAGCAGAGGATGAGGATATGGTCCCCCCTCCTGCAGGCCGTTGAGAGATTCGGCGTATTCCGGATTTATGGATATTGTTTCCGGCATCTTTGCGTCACGCCGATGTCGCGGGGCATCGGATTTTGTTTTGTAGGATGAATGTACGGTGCCGATGGGGGTGCAGACGGTTTCGGGTATTTTTTCCGGAACAGGTTCTCTTTATCCTGCAGGTCGAGTATCTGGTTGCAGTGCCAGTCGCAGACGCCGATGTAGGGATTGTCGCGGGTCTCATGGGTGTATATCACCTTCGCGAACACTGCAGAAAGACCGGTCACTGTCTGAACAAGTTCCTTCAGTTTCGGTGACTTGACGGCGTAAATTTTCTGCAACTGTTTTATCAAGAACTCGCTGTCAGAGGTGACGGACAGTTCCGTCACTTCCGGATTGCAGAATCTCTCTACGGAGATCAGCACGGTGTATTCCGCAAAGTTGTTGGTCTCGATGCCGAGCGCACGCGCGCTCGAGTCGAGCACCTCGGTTCCTTCGAGCAGCAGCCATGTGCAGGCGGCACGGCCCGGATTCCCGCGCGTGGCTCCATCAGTGAGTGTATATCGTGATATGCCGCAGAATAGCCATTATCTCTGTTTTCTTTTCTTTTGACTTGTCCGGCATATGAGCGTTGCGAAACTGTATGCCGGATGACGTGTTTCTGTACTCTGAAAAAATCGGTGAGTTTATATGTATCTGTAGCATATTCATTAAAGCAGTTCTCCAGAGGACCTTCGAGGTCTTTGTGAGGGGAACAGGAGCGGCCTTAGGATTCACAGGGTTTAAATACCTTGGTGAATAATATATTAAAGCTGTTCAGTGGAGAACCAGACGCGAATCAGCGCGACATGGATACGCGTGTGATTGTCGGTTCTGACGTT
>JAZUDC010000005.1:0-34237 GCA_045639425.1 Methanocorpusculum sp. | reverse complement strand
CAATATCATCTACAGCAGCACCGCAAAGAAAGGAAACGTCATCTTGGCCGCCTTTGACCTGAACGGTAGAGTCCACCCGTCGGTTCCGCTGAACTGGGATTCGGTCACCATGAAGACGCCGGAAGTCCTGAGAAAACAGCTGTCCGTCATGAAGAGTCTCGGAGACGCAAAACTGCTCACCGCCGGAAAGGACATCTCGAACCCAGGCATCATCGGCACGCTCGGCATGCTGCTGGAATCCTCCGGGGTCGGCGGCGTCGTTGATCTCACATCGATTCCTCACCCGGACTTCGAGGAGCACCACATCACCTTCGAGCAGTGGGTCCAGATGTACCCCGGGATGGGATTCATCATGACCGCCAGACCCGACCAGGCGGACACCATCTGCCGTCACTTCCGTGAAGCCGGCATGGCCTGCCAGGTCATCGGAACCGTTACCGGCGACCGCAGCCTGGTGCTGACCAAAGGCGACGACCGGGTCACGGTCTTCAATTTCGCCGAACGGGGAATCACAAACATCTGAACATCTTTTTTACTAGTCATGAAAATTGGAATCGGTTGTGCAACGGATATCGGCAAGGTTGTAGGAAGCATTCTGAACACGCTGATAGCAGGCGACATCATCTGCTACACGACCCCTGCACTTGCCGCCGTGGTTGCCGGTACAGGGGTTGCCGCGAAGACCGCAGACGATCCGGCTGCGGCAATGATAGCCGACCTGAAATCGGGCGTCCTCGATGCGGCCGTCCGCGGCACGCTGCCGGCGAACGCGACGCTCGCCTGCCTCAAGAAGGCGTACGATGTCGGCCATCTGCGCCGGATTGCATTGTTGGAGACGGCGCAGGGACAGAAGTTCCTCTTGGCGCCGGTCGGCGTCGATGAAGGCTGGACCGTCGAGGACAAGGTCGCCTTTGTCACGGAAGGCCGGCGGTATGCGAGGGCCTTCGGTCTGCCAGAAACCACGGTCGTTCTTGCAGGCGGCAGGTCCAGCGACGTCGGCCGGCATGCCGCCGTCGACCAAAGCATTCTCGATGCGGAAGAGGTCTGCAGAAAGACTGGAGCCGCGTTCGGCGAAATCCTGATTGAGGAGGCAGTCGCCTTCGGCGCAGGTATCGTGATCGCGCCCGACGGCATTTCGGGCAATCTCATCTTCCGGACGCTTGCCCTGCTGGGAAACGGTGCCGGCCACGGCGCTCCGGTCATCAACGTCCCGGACATCTTCGTCGACAGTTCCCGGGCCTCGGCGAGCTATGTGACGATCCTCTCATGCACTGCCCGCCTGGTTTCCCTCCGATGATCGCATGTACCCTGGTATTCGTCTGAATCCGCCCTGATTCGGGCATAGTATTAAATTCTCACAAACTAAATTTTTCTTCGGTAGTTACTATGGCAGACTTACCGAAAGCAGCAATTGTCAGAATTGCAAAAAAAGCCGGCGCAGACCGTGTTGGTGAGGATGCAGCTGATGTCATCATTCTTAAGGCAGAAGAATACATTTCAAAACTTGCAGCTGATGCATTTGAGTTGGCAAAACACGCCGGCCGCAAGACAATCAAAGCGGAAGACGTGAATCTTGCGTTAAAAGACTAAAAACCTACCATCGTCTTACCATTTTGGATTAATGAGGAAACCTGCCGGAGTCCCCCTCTGGCATCCATTTCGCTCGCGGTTCCATGGTCGATGTCTTTGAGGTCACTTCTAGTCAGGAGATAAGTTTCTTAAGTTCAGTGTGCTCTTTTTCCGTTGATGCAGGCCTTCTTTGCTACCGGATTTTTTCGCTTTCGTGGTTACTATATTAAAAATTGATGTTTCTCCTATAAACAGTTTGACCGTCTGGCACACCGGTACCGTCTCATTTATCAAGGTTAGATTGCAAAAACATGTAACATGTTAAAGATGATAGCTGCACGGAGAAATATTACCGGAAACAGCGGTTCATCTCGAAGGAACATGAGTCATCCAAAAAATGATCTTCATCTGCATCGGCGGCATGGACACCGATGAGATATTCATCGAACTGAAACTGACGGCAAAGGCATTAGGTTACATCATCGATGCGGAATATTCCATGAACTTCTGCAGAAAAATATGGACAAGATTGTAAAACCCGAGAGAAAACCGGACCTCCTGAAAGTTGCTTATGAAAAATGATAGGAGCTCGTCGCAGGAATCATCAAAGTCCGTGACGGCTGCTGAGCGGATTAAAGCTGTAAAGAAAGAACTCTTGGAACTCTCTGAAGGCACCTATGCGACGTTCTCCAGATCGCTGATTCCGGGAGCTGATAACCTGCTTGGTGTCCGTATCCCCAAACTGCGAACGATAGCAAAACGTGAAGCAAAAAACGACTGGCTGGAGTTCCTCCGCGCCGCAGACGAGTCATCGTTCGAGATGATAATGCTCCAGGGCATGGTCATCGGCTACGCAAAGAGTCCGCCGGAAACCATCATCGAAGAGCTCGAGAAATACGTGCAGAAAATCACCAACTGGTCACTCTGCGATTCTCCAGCGGCAACGCTCAAAATTTCTGAAAAATATCCTGACCTCTTTTTTACCTATGCTCTGAAATGCCTAGAAAGTACAAAGGAATTCACCGTACGATTCGGCATCGTTCTGCTCCTCATGCATTTCAGCAACGATATGTATTACCGAAACGTCCTGAAAGTCTTGAACCAACCATCCTATCCAGGCTACTATGCTTCAATGGCCGCCGCATGGGCAGTATCAGTTCTTTTTGTAAAGTATCCGGAAGATACCGAAAAATGGCTAAAGACCTGTAGACTTGATGACCAGACGTTCGAGAAATCCATTCGGAAAATCAGAGAATCGTACTGTGTCAGTAAAGATGCAAAAAAGAGAGTGTGTGAAATGCGTCGTCAGTCCTCTATACGCTGATCATAGACCCGCAGAGCACGGACAAAATCGACGTATCTGAACTCCGGCCAGGTCGGCACACAGAAACAGACCGCAGCTTCATTGCCGTTGGCGAGCCACGGTAAAAAGTTCGATGTCCGCTTGTCATTAGCGGTCCGCAGAATCAGATCGACCACCGGCATATCATTCAACGGATACATGGTGCCGGTAATCATATCCTGCGTTATCTTGTCTGGAGTCAGTGTTCCGTTCTGACATGCTGAAACTAGGTTGCGTGCGGTTTCCACGATTTCATTCCTGCCGCCGTAGGCGATGGCGAAATGCAAGTAGAAATGATTATAGGATTTGGTTACTTCTTCAACTTTCCCTATGGCATCCAAGAGTTCCGGAGAAAGAAGAGATCGGTCGCCTACCACCGTCACATTGATGTGGTTCTTGTGAATACGGGGATCAGTCAGCATTCTAGTGAACTTGTCGATGAACAGTTCATGCAGACTGTCCACCTCCTCCTTGCTCCGGTTGAAGTTTTCCGTTGAGAAGGCATAGAGCGTGACGTGCTTGATGCCCAGTTTCTCAATCCATTCGAGAACTTGGATAGTGGTATCCGCACCGAGCCGATGGCCTGAATCCACACTGATCCCATGGGACCTAGCGTACCGTCGGTTGCCGTCCTGAATGAGGGCCACATGATGCGGCAGATGCCTGAGACTGTGAACCAGATGTTTCGCATAAACAGTTTCCACAAGAGAACGGAACGGATTGCTCATCGGGGAATCACCTCGACAGTCATACCGTTGTTCGGGTATCGCTCGATAATTTTGCGGTTGATGTCGAATTTCGCGGGAATTTTGCATATCTGCTGCCAGTCGAGCTCGATGGTGCCGTTATCCATTTCCGCATAGGTACATCCCGGACGCATCAGGGAGAGAATCATCTCCAGACCATTGCCCGGATTCATCAAACCATACATGATGGTACCATCGTTCGTAATTATATCGAACGGCCGGACAGAATTGTGGGAGAGACGTTTCAGGCGTTCGAGCAACAGGACAGAATCCTTGAAAATCGAGGTGCAATAGTGGACCTTCGGATGACCGTTGATTTCACCGGCCCATTTGGTCAACCCCTGGATTGCATTGCAGAGAGGAGTGATTAGTTCCAGTTTCCGCAGGCACATCACATCGGCATTTGCGTCCCCCCATTCCAGTTGGTTGATATTGAAGAAGTCCATCCTGTCAAGAAGCGAGAAGAAATGCCGCAGACCCCAGGATAACGGGACATCGATGCCAACATCCAGTCCCCTCTTCCTTGCTGTCTCTGTTGACTGGATATAGAGCGAATCCATGATAACGGCCCATTCCCCATGCGGAGGAGGCATTCTAAGCTCGTCAATGCATGGCGCAATCATCACCAGCTCCTCTCCCAAGGGAGCATTTCCTGCATCGAGATGGATATGATGCTCGGGGCCGAAATGCTTCTTGAACGCCGTACAGTATTCCACTACACATTCAATTTCAAACAACGGTTCACCACCGGTAACGCCTGTTCCGAGCCCATCTATGATTTCAGCCTCCTCGATTGTTTCCCCAGGAGATGTTACCTTGTGGTCGTTTGCGATGATGACATCCTGATCCTTGCACTCTTCTGAGAGCAGACAGGCCCAGTAAGTACGCGGATACCTCCTGGTGACGAAGAGAACCAATTTTGCCCCCTGATAACACAGGTGGTATCCTTTCGAGAGGTTTTTCTCATTTGCCATCTTATTTCATAAGTGCTAGGCGTTCCAGAACAGTCTCACGACCGAGCGCTTCCAAGAACCAGCCGAGACGTGGACCACAGTCAGCACCAAGGAAAGCACGGTAAACCGCCATAAAGACATCCTTGCCAGTAACTCCAGCAGAAGCCGCAGAGTCGTATACCGCGTTGTGCAGCACGTCTGCTTTCCACTCAACGTTCTCGATAGCCTTTGCATAGGCGGCAACAGCAGCCTTGACGTTTGCCGGTTCGTTCGCTGCAATCTCTGGCAGTGTTGCAGAGATGGAGAACTTGACATCGTCAGGGGCATAGCGTTCCAGCCAGAGTTTGGCACGGTTTGCCTGGTCAAGAACAGAGTCCTCGTCAACAAGCTCGTATCCGCTTCTCTTTAGGATGGAGAATATGGCCTCATTGTTGTGGGCAACCTGAACAACTGTCACCATATGGCGGAACGGAATCATCGTCTGGGGAGAGTTGACCTTGGAGAGTTCGAGTTCACGGCTACCGCCGAGTTTTGCCGCACGGTCGTAGTCGTCGATGAGCTTGAGAAGACCCATGCCAGGATCGAATAAAATCGTCTTGTCAGGTTTAGTCTTGGCAATCATGTACCGCAGAACTTCAGGCGGAACGATGTCGAGCATGTCCCTAATGGTCAGAACAACACCTTTGGAGGAATGCATCTCGCCTTTGCCTTTCAGGCTGATCCATTCATAGGTGACCGGAATCGGAGCCTGGTATCCATATATTTCTTTAGTAATGATTTTTCCAGTATCGTAGGATCCGCCTGGGGACGCGTGATCCTTGCCGAAAGGTTCTACGGTGACGCCGTTGGCTGCCCACCGCATCGGCCAGTCAACACGCCAAACCAGCTTGCCTTCGCCCTTGGAGTAGTCGGATATGCCGATATAGCCGCAGGAACACTGGTACTTGACGGTGTGATTTACAGGGTCATGCTCGAGAATCTTCGCACAGGAAATCGTGTGGCACTTTTCACAGACTGGATAATACGGCGTCCATCCATCCTCAAGTTGCCGTCCTGAAACCATTTCAAGGATTCCCTTGATTTCCTCGGCATGTTCGAGCGCAAGTCTAATTCCTTCGGTAAATTGACCACTCTGGTATGCCTCGCGGGTCAGGATAACCCGCGGGTGAATATCGAGTTCCTCGATAGCAGAGAGGAACGGTTCGAGGAAATGTTCGGCGTAACTCTTGTGCTTGCCGCAGGGGCAGGGGATATCACAGACCGGCCAGCCGATATATTTCTCATATTCTGCCGGCAAGAATGGGTATACTTTCCGCAGCGGATCGAAATCGTCGGCAATATAGACAAGTTCGGCTTTCCCGCCGTTTTTGATGATGGCCTTGTAGATCATGTCACCAGTCATCACTTCACGCATATTGCCCAGATGAATCGGACCGGACGGGGTAATGCCGGTAGCAACCAGTTGCGGTCTGTCTGTCGGAACATGAGCCGCCTTTGCATCGGCCCAGTGAATCTTCTCAGGTATATTTTTTTCCATTATCCTTCACCAGAAATGAATATTGATTATTTATTTGGTCTTTTGTGTGATAATACCGTAGGATAAGCCTCCACTCTACGAGAAAAAAACAGTTTGAAAAAAATATGAGTAAATGGGTTTTCAGATGAAACCCAGCTTACTTGATACCTTCGTTCTGTTCACCTTCGTGTTCATTCGGTGGCCAGCAGGTGACTCCCTTCTGGTTGGAAAGAATTTTCGGATCGAACACCGGCTCCTGAATGCCGTCCGCTTTCTGATTGAAGTAATCAGACAATGCAACCCAGGCATGCTTTGCCAGGAAGACGATGATACCAATGTTAAAGATACCCATCAGTGCCTGGAAGAGATCTGCCAGGTTCCAGGCAAGGGTCATCGACCAGATGGAAGAAAAGAAGACCATCGCGATAATGACGAGACGAAGTACGATAATCGCCCACTTCTTCTGGGTGATGAATCTGACGTTGGATTCACTCATGGAGTAGTAGCTGATAAGACTGCTGAATGCGAAGACCAGCAGGAAGGTTGCCAGAATGTACGGTGCAACGATACCAAGGAAACTGGCAGACAGCGCTTCGGAGACCAACGGTGCTCCTGCAAGAGAGGTTTTTAGTCCCTGTGCCGCGAAGTCATACGCCGGGTATGCAATGTTCGTGTACATGATGATAACGAATGCCGTTGCGGAACAAACAAGAACTGTATCAATCAGAACCCCGAGAGACTGCATAAGTCCCTGCTTAACCGGGTGCTTGACATGTGCCGAAGAAGATACGTTCGGAATTGAACCGATACCAGATTCGTTGGAGAAGACACCACGTTTCAGACCCCACATGATCATCGTACCGATACCACCGCCGATGAACGCCTGTGCACCGAAAGCATAGGAGAAGATGGTCTCGACGATTGCAGAGACCTGTGTGAAGTTGATCAAAACAAGGACAAGACAGACAAGCATCCAGAGGATTGCCATTGCCGGAACCATCCAGGTCGAGACCCGAGCAACTCTTCTGATACCGCCGAAGACGATGATAGCAGAAAGGACGGCAAGGACAACAGCAATGATAATGGACAGAACACTGACATCACCGATTGTCGCACCGTTGAAGAATCCGCCAAATGCCGTCTGCAGGGATGCGCTTGCCTGGTTCGCCTGCACACCGATGAAACAGAGACCGTAGGTCACGATGACCATCAGTGCCATGAAAATAGCGAATCTCGGCTTTCCCAGACCGTTCTTGACATAGTATGCCGGACCGCCGTGGAAGAATCCGTCTCCCTTCTTTTCCTTATAAATCTGGCCGATTGTGTTTTCGATAAAACTCGTTGCTGCGCCAATCAGCGCAAAAATCCACATCCAGAACACTGCGCCCGGACCACCCATGACAATAGCCGTAGCAACACCGGCGATGTTACCAACACCGATACGGGCACCCATACTGATACAGAATGCCTGGAACGAAGAAATGACATGTTTGCCCTTCTTCTCTTTTATTCCCGTGAACGCGACTTTACAGGCCTCGCCTAACCGGTTAATCTGCACTCCCTTCGATCTGAGGGTGGCGAATATGCCGAACCCCACAATGAATACGAAGGATACATACCAGACCCACGTATCAGCGGTGTCTATAACGACGCTCAGACCATCATAGAAGCTCATACGTTAAACTGTTTCTCCTTCATCGATTATTAACGTATATGGTTACTTTAATCCATGAAAGTACACGTATTGAGTGGAGAACTGGCCGTCTCACCGGCTACAAAAAAAGGATTAAAGAGAATCCAGAGAAATCCCACCGAAGTCGCTTGATTCGGAAGATTCCGGAATGCCGAACGCAGTGTAGACGGCCTTGTTATCGAGCGTATTGGCAACATCGACCATGTAGTCGAGCACATCAATGGAAAGTTCGTGCTTTTCCCGGCTCTTCTTTATCTGTTCGGTAAGATGGGTAAGGATTTCGGGGGTTTCACTGCGAAGCTTGGCAAGTGCGATGACACAGAAATAGATGCGGGTGACATTCCTGTCGATACCAGTAATTGTATCAAAGAACGCCCGAAGAATCTGTGCCTGATATGCTTCGCTTCCCATCGTACTTAAGTTTTATTCTCTTGTATTAAATACTTTATCCAGATTTCAGGGATTATTTAGCTGTACTAACGATTTTTATGACGTCACCCATCTTGAGTTCGGCAGAGTCCTTGATGCGCATCCTGGTGCGGGCATCGACCGCATATAGGAACCCATTGCCGATATCGGTGTGGATCTTGAAGGCGAGGTCACGCGGGGTCGATCCTTTCGGCATCAACAACGCATCCGGCAGAACGACGCCTTTCACATTGCAATATTTTCCTTCATCCTCGACCGGATAAACGATAATCATGTTGCATGCATCGAACACCGCCTTGTTCAGCGCTTCCTGGACACCGGTCGAACCGAACTTCTTCATGTTCTCGGCAATGAGGGTCAATGCCTTGACCTGCGGGGCAGAGAGCTTTGCACCTTCGACTGGCGCAAACTTCGGGTCACCCGGCAGATATCTCAGAAGTTTGGCGGATGAGGCGGACTTAAGTGCCAGCTCACTGGCGGCAATCGTCGGCACCGCTCCAAGTTCCGTCAATTTCCTCAGATTCTCTCCGGACGCCTGGTCAGCCTTGTTCGCCGCGATAATCATCGGCTTAGATGTTTCCAGAAGAATTTCACAGAACTTCTCGATATCCGCTTCCGACGCCTTTGCTATATTGATGCCACTTTCGAGAACGGCATCCCTGACATGAACTGCATCAATATGCAGACCGGCAAGCGCTACACCCAGTAGGTCGATGATAACAGTCTCCTTTCCGGGTGTTTGGCGGACGATACGTGGCAGATGTTTCTGCACGATACCGGACATCCACATCGCGAACTCATAGCGCAGGAACTCTACATCCTCAAGTGGGTCCCGGGTTCCGGGATCAACCGGGTTTCCTTCGGCATCGGTACTTCCCGACGCATCGACCACCTGGATGATAGCATTTGCTTCACACAGGTTGTCAAGGAACTGATTACCCAGTCCGCGCCCTTTGTGTGCATCAGGGACCAATCCGGCAACATCCAGGAGTTCAACCGGCGTGAACCGGACACCGTCGACACAGTTGCCGCAACCGCCTTCGATACCCAGTTCCTTGCACGGGCAGATCGATCTGACATAGGCTACACCTTTGTTAGCATCAATGGTGGTGAACGGATAGTTTGCTATTTCGACATTGGCAAGTGTCAACGACTTGAAAAACGTAGACTTGCCGCAGTTCGGTTTTCCTGCTAAAGCGAGTAACAACATGATATTGTCCTATTTTTCAGTATTATACTATCAATTGGACGTGCTCCATAGTTATAGTTTCCGAAGCAGCAGGAGAGACGTCTATACCGGGTAATGATATTCCGGAGCCCATCTATTACGGACAAACGCCGCATATTCCTCGGCATTTGCCTCGATGCAGGGGCGTCAAGAGATGTGGACAAGCGTTGAAAAAACTCTTTTTCAATTGCATTCGGCAGACTCCAGCTGGAATCCTGATGAGAGGTGCCCTTCATTTTCGACTGAGAGGCGGTTTCGATGACGAGGTGATCGACCATCGGCAGGCCCCATGGTGGGATCCGTAATCTCACGAACACAGGGGTTTCCACTACAGGGTATGACCCTGCCATACAGAGCTCTGCGTGGCAGATCAAGACCAGCTCCAATACATGCCGTCTGGACGTTTGCATACAGCGCAGCATATCCTTTCGAGAACAGGACATTAACCGGATCAGGTGCCACCCCTCAACACGGGCGCTTGTATCCCAGATTCGCCGACAGAACGCGCGAGAGAATCTCATAGTACATCCTTTTCGTGAAGCTGAACACCCGTGCGAGTTCCGGCAAGGTTGCCACGGATATCGAAAAAGGTTATCGTCGGAATATGGTGTTCGGCACAGTTCAAACCGGGGAGGTGTGCAGGACATTGGCGCCTGCAATCAACAGATGTGAGATTCCCGCGATCTGGTACCGGCGACCATTTCTCACGAACATACAGGATGTTTGGTGTTGCAGAGATATCCGCGCCGTACCCCAAACCGTCACCCAGGAACTCATGAAAGGTCAGAATCCTCCCTGCACTCTGCTTTCCAGCTCCATTTGGCATTTTCCGCAGAAAAACGTTTCTTTCCGGTCGAGATCGGCGACTGAATGCGGGAACGACATGATGCAACTCGGATTATCGCAGTGTTTCAGACCGTAGAGATGCCCTATTTCATGACAGCCTTCCGTAACAATCCGTTTCATCAACTGAAAATCATCCGGGTGAAGGTTATAGATTTTATTCTGCAACCGGGTGATCGAGACAACAGCAACTCCCAGTTTCGGAAGAGCAGCACCGAAAAGATAACTGTCACGGGAGGAGTAGAGGTCACCATCGGTCACCAGCAGCACCTTCTCATAGTTTCTTCTGTTCGAGGGAATGGAGCAAAAACCAGCAGGAACCTCCTGGAACAGTTCCGGATGCAGACTCCTGAACAAGTCGACTTTTGAAAGAATTTTCACGACATCGAACTGGTTACGTACCACATTGTAGCCTTCAAGAGGGAACATGCCGTTGTCAATACGTGATAACGGCATATTCAGGGCGGTGGACAGACATTCGGTTACTGGATTGGATAATCCTGCCGGTACACGGCTGTCCCAGAAAATATGTACCCCCATAACTGTAGATATTTTCAATTCTTAATGACATAAACTTATGTAACCTATGCAGTATCAGATCGAAACCACAGTTGGAACCTGGCTCGTATCACAGGGATACCAAAAAGCCGTGGAAGTAGGATTCGGCGGAAAGACTGTTGCCGCGGAACTTCTCAGGGATTCAGGCATTCCGGTCCTCTGTACCGACATCCACGAGTATCCAAATTCCCCAGTCCCTTCAGTCGTGGACGACTGCATCGAGCCGGATTTTTCCCTTTACGAAGGAGCGGATCTGATATATACAATCAGACCTGGCATCGAAATCGTGCCCGCCCTTATCAGACTGGCGGAAATGGTAAATGCCGATCTGATAATCTATCACCTCGGATTCGAGGTCTATCTAGACGGCGGAGAACGTATCCCAACTGCTGGACTCGTTCTCCACCGCTACGTAAGAAGACGTTAGAAGAAAGAATCCAAGCTTTTCTGCCGTGAAGCGTTCAGGAGGGCGATAGTTGTCTGCCAGGTCCTGCGAGCGCACGATGGGGCATCGCCATAGGTGCTGATGTATGTTTTCAGGAATTCTATTGTTACCTCATCGGATGGATATCCGCACCCGATGTCGCCGAACTCTTCCTGGAGTGTGTCTATTATCCTGTCTCTCGTCACCTTGGCGACGATGCTCGCCGCACCGACGACTGTATAGGTTGTATCCGCTTTATGGGTGGAAAGAACAGCACACCCGATTCCTGACGCCGCAAGCACATTGACACCGAACCGCTCGGCATTGACATCGCATGCATCCAGAATAACCTTATCCGGTGCCAGACTTCGCAGCACCTCGGCATGACACTGGACTGTGAATTCGTTCATTGTGCCTGACCGTGCATCAATCTCCTGCGGTGTCCGGAGAACGACATGATAGGGGTGAGAGGAGGTTATTTCTTCATACAGTTCGTTGCGTTTCTTCGGCGTCAGCTGTTTCGAGTCCTTTATTCCTGTCCTGTCGAACGCATATTCATCCTCAGTTACGACTCCTGCCGCCGTCATCGGCCCCAGAACAGATCCTTTTCCCGCTTCATCGATTCCGCAAATACGCATTTTATGCATAAAAATCTGTGGGCAGGGTATTTAATAGTCGTCAGGGAGAATGTATGAACATGTATCTGATAATTGTAGGACTCGGCGGTATCGGGTAGTCTCTTGCCAAAATAGCTACCGCAAAGGGAAATAATGTCTCCGTCATCGATAACAATTAATCAGGAGAAATGTTCTGCACTTCTGGAATAATACGATCTGCGTACCATCTTCGCAGCGGATGCATATTCGAGGTCACAGGGAGGGAGGGAGGGATCAAAAGGTGCAGACAAACCCATAAAGGAACTGCCGAGCGGCAAGGACAAACTCTATGTTGCAATCAGGAGAAACGGGGAACTAATTACCGAATGGGGATACCGTAATCAAGGTGATGGACACTATTGCGATATTCATCAAGAAGGAAGCAGAAGAAAAATCAGTCGAACGTATGAATGAAATATTCCATCAGTATTCTTTTTTAATACGTTAAAGTAAAAAAGGTAAAGGTATCTTTTCGGATTAGCCGAAAAAGATTATCCGAGTTCATCCCAGCTGTTCCTGCGTTTATGGATCAGGAAAAATACGATGACTCCGACAACAATCACACCAACACCGATCAAGATGAAGGGCAGGATACGCATAATTCCAGCGAACGGATTTGCAGAAGATTCAATATATTCGTCAGCGAGTGCATTGAGCTCGAGAACTTCCTGACGTAATTCATTCAATTCGCTGACGGACGGATTATCATTATCCTGATAGGATCTCAGATACTGAGCATAGGTCGTGTGAATACGAGTATTCTTAGCTTCCAGGACACTTGCTTCGGAATACCATCCCTTCGAATAGAGGGTGGTAATCTTTTCTTCGATTGCAGTTGTATATCTTAGAACCATAGATAATGCAACGTCGCTAAGGGCTGAGTCAGCCTTGTCGATGAAAACCAGGGCGGCTTCGTAGTTTTTGAACGCCGTTATCCCATCAGCAGTTCCCGCAGCCTGTGCTGCAATATACTTTGACCGTGCACTCTCGATGTTGCTCTGAAGGATAGAAGTATCACCGTAAGCGGAATACTCGGTTACTGCAGAATCAAGCATAGAGATAGTGTTGCTCAGGCTCTGTAGAGAGGAGGCAAGCGTTCCAGTATCGTAGACTTTCTGAGGCGGTGATGTGTATGAACTGGCGCTACCACCAGTTTCAGTAAGTTTTATCGATGAGATAGACTTTCCTACAGATTCAGAGGAGACAGTACCTTCAGCGGTAATAACAAGGGTGACTACACCCGACTTTTCATAGATATCAAACTTGTTCACATAATTGTACGGATATGACGGCTTTGTAGTGATCGAACCAGACTGACCAGGGTTCTTCACAACTGTCCAGGACACCCCGACCAAATCGGAGTTCAGGTTGAGACGATCCGGAGTAGTGGATAACTCCGGATAGGTAACAGTCATAGTCGATGATACATGTTCACCAGGGATCAGGGCACCAGTCAGACTGGTTTTAAAGTTGTTGCTGGTGTAGGTGAATGCAGATGCTGCACCGACGAATGCAACGCAGACGAACAGTACAACCAGGGTTACTGCAAGAATCTTTTTCACATTCATTTTTTATTCCTCACTCGAATAACGGATCGACGTCACTATCTGCGAACATGCTCGGGGCCGCCGCACGTTTGCGTGAACGGGACACCTCTTCCTTTGCTTCTTTCGCGAGCTCAATTAGTTCGCGGATACGCGGTGCATTAGCGATGGATGCCAGGAGAACCACGGCCGCAACATATCCGCTGTCAACCGGATAGTCGCCGCCACGGACTTCGACACCGGTGATATTCTCTTCAACCCAGTTCTTGGATTTTTCGACACCTTTGCGGTCGAGTTCCTGCGGCGGACCTGCAACCAGGACAAGTGCACGTTCAGCGGTCGAATAATCGCACGGAAGAGTCAGTCTGCCAAGCATCGCACGACGGATGAGGCCGATGATCTTAGCGGATTTGTCGTCTCCCGTAATATCTACGTGCGGTTCTGATGACTTACCCTTGTGACGGCCAAATATACCACCTGATTTTGTCTGGCGGGAATAACTGTTCTTCGGAATGGCTTCACTTATTGCGTATCCAACGGAAGAGATGCCGCCGCCGCGGAGAGTATTGATGATTTCGCTGGAGTCAACGACCATTTCACCGACGCCGTATTTGCTGACTTCTCCTGCACGGAAGAGAACCCCGAATCTGCGGACGATTTCCTCATTCAGACGTTCATATGCACTCTTGACGCTTTCCCCGTCGTTCTTCCATGCATTGTTATCAAAGACGATGACATTGTCCGCTTCATTGACAAGTGTAGATAAACTGCGTGCTGCATTCAGGGAATAGAGACGGCCCTCTTCCGGTGCTGGAATGATGCCAAGCGCATAAACCGGCTCACGGTAAATCTGCTTCAGATGGCGACACAGCACCGGAGCTCCTCCGGAACCTGTTCCGCCGCCGAGACCGGCACATACAACGAATGCATCCACATCATGAGTGCCACGGTGATCAATTGCGCTGATGATTGTATCGATTTCATCTGCTGCGATTTTCGCGCCGGTGACGTTGTCGGTACCTACTCCGTGACCTTTGACTCTCGTCTGGCCAATCAGAAGACGATCTTCCATCGGGATATTTTTAACTCCCATTAGATCAGTGCGGGCGGTGTTGATGATGATACCCCGGAATCTACTAGCTCCGGTCTTTCTGTCCTGGGCCAGAAACATATCAACCAGTTTACCGCCAGCTTGTCCAAATCCTATAAAGAAAACTCGCATAGCCTGTCTGACACCTTCTTAGTTCTATAACTATTTGTTCGTCATTAGATATATATGACTGCCCTACTATAGGTAAGTATCTGCCAAAAAAATTTTCTTATTTGAGAGAAAAAGTATATATTATAGAATGAAGATTGGGATCCTCGGAGCCGGACTCACCGATCTGACGGCAACGTATGCGTCATCTGATACTGCGTCAGTCACCGTATTCGAGAAGAGCCAGGAGATCGGTGGATGTCTGGCATCCGCCGATTACAGAACATATAAACTGGAAACACTCTATCACTACTGTTTTTCCAGCGACAAGGAACTCTTCCATCTCCTAGAATTATTGGGATTAAAGAACGGTCTGCTCTGGTTGAAGGCATCAAACAAATATGTCAGACTCGAAGCGGTGACGACACCTGCCCTGCTGAGGGTCTAAAATGGAGTGCACTGTTTCTGCCGCAGAAAGTGAGACTTGGTCTGTTCGTTCTCCGATCACGAAACTTCGACACGGAAAAGCATGATACCCTCACTGCAGAATCCTATCTGGGGGACAATGTAGGTGAAGATGCCTACAACGCGTTCTTCACGCCCCTGCTCCGGAACAAGTTCGGCGAACGCACAGGGACAGTATCCGCTGCATAGCTGATGGGCAGAATCACCATTCGGCCCGACCGTGGAACCGAAGGTGAACGACTCGACTATCTCCGCGGATGCTGGGCGCGGTTCGTGGTTCATTGATGCACTCGGCGCTGCCCTGGAAAAGAAGAACTGCCGGATACTGAAGAATACACCGGTCGAGACGCTTGAATATGCGAACAATAAATGGCTTATCAACGGCCAGGAATCCGACACAGTCATCTCAATGGTTCAGCCGCAGATCCTGAAAAAACTGCTGAAAGAGGATATGCTGAATGACATCTGTCATCGATTCAAAATCGACATCAGCGAAATCAGCTACGCTGGTATGTACATTGAGCGGCTGGCAGGTCCGTTCCTCACTACCGGATACCGAGCAAACATCCCACCAGTGAAGATCGGCCCGACATTCTATTCTGCCAGTATGTTCACCAGAAACTGCGGCAGAATGGACTAGTGAAGGATCCACTGGTTGGTTTGCAGGTGTGTCACGAAAACGTTTCTTAACGGTCGTCTCAGCCATCTATATCATTCTATTTCTGCGGCCTGCGGGAGGGGGTGTGGCGCTCAACACGTACGGCAGCGGTACACTTGAGGATGATGCATGGATGGCGACCGAACATCTGGGAAACGCGCTCGGTATCGCCTGGTTGCAGGAACATGTGGAACCGTCCGACATCGTGGCAGAATCCACGGGTGTCTCGCACACATATTCATCTCGCGTATCTGCAATAACCAGCCTTACAGCGCCCTCAGGCTGGGCCGGGCATGAAAGCGGATGGCGGTCGGGACCAGATTCGGTCGGCACCGTCGTCTCTGATCTCGAACAAATGTATGAAAATCCTGGATTCACGCTTTATTTGAAGGAAAAATACGGTACCACTACCTCTTTGCCGGTGAATTCGAGAAGGAATTGTATACGATCTCGCTACCGGCGAGCGGAGTTCCCTGCGTGAAATGGTCAGTCTGGCATACCTCTCCTACGTGAAGCGCAAGTTGAGAATTTTCAGTTTCCGCTTTCCTGTGTGAATTCAAGGGGTTTCGGACACAGGTGCTGCGTTCGCTTGCGGCTAAGACCGTCGAAAACGGATGGACATAGGGATACAGAGATTCTGGCATGTACCCTGCATGCAGGATGCCATATCTTGGAATAGCCTGTCTCCTGGAAACAGGGCGGCTGATCCAATGTGAAGAGGAATGATGCCATCCAGATGGCAAAAGTGGTCAAACGAATCAGAAAATTTCTTGCCGTTGAAAAGAGCTACCAGGAATAACCATATTCTCACATAAATTTTCGATTAAAAACAATATCACTAACTTTAGAGATTTTTGTGCAAAAATATGGAGAGAAACCAGCAGAAACTGCTGCAACATACCTTTAAATCCTGTGAGTGATAATATTATAATACTCGTAACGGACCACTGAAAATGGCTATTCATTTTTCATAACCGCTGATGAGCTATGAGAGGAACGCTTTCGAGAAAACAGTTCCTTGAGTGAAGTGATTACTATGGGTAAAATTTACCAGATGTTTGAAGCTCCGGAAGACCTCCAGAACAAGGCTCTTGAAGCATTAGAGCTTGCACGTGACACAGGAAAGATCAAGAAAGGCGCAAATGAGGCAACCAAAGCTGTCGAGCGCGGAACTGCAGAAATCGTCTTAATCGGCGCAGATGTCTCTCCGGAAGAGATTGTCATGCACATCCCGGGACTCGCAGATGAGAAAGAGATTCCGTTCATTTTTATCTCCAAGCAGGCAGACCTTGGCGCAGCATGCGGACTTTCCGTCGGCTGCACTGCAGTTGCTATCGTTAAGTCTGGAAAGGGAAAGGAAATCGTCGATGACCTTGCTAAACAGATAAAGGCACTGAGAGGATAAGTCCATGGCAGATGACGCAACACCAGCAGAAGTCATCGAGATCATCGGCCTTACAGGTATGCACGGCGAGGCATCCCAGATTAAGTGCAGAGTCCTTGACGGCGTAAACAAGGGTCGCATCATCACCCGCAACACCTTCGGTCCGATCCGTGAGGGCGATATTCTGATGCTCCTTGAAACAGAACGCGAAGCAAAGAAACTCTCGAGACGGTGAAAAAAACATGGTTGATGTATACACTTGCAGTTACTGCGGTAAACAGCTTGAGCCGGGAACTGGAAAACTCTTTGTCAGAAAAGACGGTGCAGTATTCTATTTCTGTTCCTCAAAATGCCAGAGCAACTACAACCTCGGAAGATTATCGAGAAGAGTAGCCTGGACAGCAGCAGGCCGCAAGACACGCGGAAAGGAGTAAGAATTTGGAGCAGACTTTTGTGATGGTCAAACCCGATGGTGTCCAGCGCGGACTCGTCGGCGAGATTCTCTCTCGCTTCGAAAAGAAGGGATTCAAGATTGTTGCGGTGAAATTCGGAAAGCTTCCCGAAGAAGTCGTCGACCAGCACTATGCTGAACATGTCAAGAAACTGTTCTATCCGGGCATGAAGGCCTATATCATGAGCGGACCGGTATTCCGTTTCATTCTTGAAGGAGACAATGTTATTGCAACCGTCAGAAAGATGAACGGTGCAACCAATCCAGCAGAAGCAACCCCCGGAACCATTCGCGGCGATTACGCATTATCCGTCGGAAAGAATGTGATTCACGCAAGTGACACCCCAGAGAGTGCAGCCCGCGAGATTGCCCTCCACTTCTCGAAGAGCGAACTCGTCTCTTACGCAAAGATCGACGAGTGCCAGCTCTACGAGTAAATTCATTTTTTTATAATTTGAGTAATCAGTACCATCCATACCATACGTTTACGTATCGTTCCGATGAAAAAATAGCTAGAAGAACATCCAGACGAGCGCAGTAATCAGTCCGGCGGTCAGCAAGAACAGACTGTAGAACGGGAGCAATGTAATCGTGATACTGGATACCAAAGATACTAACTGAATTATCTTTCCCGGACCGAAAACCTCAACGTCCTCGCATTCACCGGATGCTGCACCTACTTCAGCAGGAGATAAGTCAGCCTCTGCCTCCTTAACTCCTTTCAGGACATATGGCAGAATTTCCTCTGCCGGAACCGCCTGACCAACCGGATTTCTGCCGGAGAAGGTATTGACGATATGGGAGTCAGTCGTCATAATTTCACATTCATCGAAGCCGTTCTGCAGAACAGCATCACGCAGGATGTCACGGACACCACCCTTGACGTTGTTTCCGTCAAAGAGGATGTAGGCAGTTTTGGTTACCCCGGCCTTCACAACGAAGGAGATCATACCAGTCTCGCCGAATCCTTTCACATGGTCGTACGGTAACTCGACATTTGCCACACCTACCTCGAGCGGGAACTGCTCAGCATGTTCCATGTCAGCGATGGCATCCGTAGCACCAGTGATGAACTCATTGCCCATACGGGTCGACGGATAGATGATTTTTGTCTCCTTGACCATGCAGTTGTGCGCATCGACGAATCCAACAGCAGCATACTTCGACTTCGCCTCACCCATAACAATGCGACCGATCGAATAGTCCATATCCTCAGTCATCTCTGGAGATCTGGTGGTCACCATCAGGAGCGAATCACCGAACTTCTGCGACAGGATGGAGACGGCCCCCGATTGGTTTCTGACCGGTGGAGATACCAATGATTTATAGAACGATGGGGATTCTATAGCCGTTTTCCAGCTATTCCGAATAGCAGTGGCAATCTTGACCGTCTCATTATTCGAAATCAGGTTCAAATCGTGGCTGGCACATCCATGAGAAACGATGACCGTCGCCTCGTTTCTGAATGTGTTGAAGAGAATATTTGGAAAATTGCTGCCACCGATATCAGACATCGGACCTGGATGCAGATTCGGAACGACAAACCAAATATCCTTCTTACCGTCACGGCGGAAGAAGAACGTCGTTTCCGGAACGGTGACCTTTTCACTGATTTTGCGCAGATACTCCTCCATAGAGTTGGATCCGTCAGTCAGGTTACCGATGTAGGCATTGACGAACTGCATCGCAATCAGACCAGTCCCGCGTTTCAGCGGCTTATCGAAGATGCGCAGGAAAACCACGGTTCCTGCCGCAAAGAGAAATAGCGACACCAATGTTGGAATCAAGAGCGGCAGACCACCGAGCAGAAGAATTGGGATTATTTGGAAGATTGCGGGAACTCCCGCCGCAACGGCGATATGGGCCGTCCAGTAATCAACAACAGCAGTCAGAACAACCAATCTGACCGATAGCGTGAATCCTGCGGCAATAATGCAGGCAAATAGGAGATTAAAGCCCGGGATGAATGCCAGAAGCAGAATTGGCAGCGTAAAGAGTGTCGATGACAGCGATAGTAGTCCAGACCGGTTCCAGGTAAAGAGATACGCACTTCCCGCTGTGAAGAATTTGGTGGTGAATACAGCAAGAATCTGCGGGGCGGCAATAGTTATGCCGATAAACTGCGGAATTCCATTCCCCAAATAGGCCAATAGTTCGAAGATACTGCCGATAACAGTGATATAGATGATAGAAATCCACCATGGTGGTGCCCGAAAAACGTATTTGGTAAGATTTTCCAGTTGCAAATCACGTATTTTTATCTTCATTGCCAGTTAGTGCGTAAATATTGACCCTTCGATATTATTATCTTATGGCAATAACACGAAATCTTCGTCACCTCATTCATCAACAACATCGACGATGCTGCATACGAAAAAAAAGGACTTCGGAACCATGCAGTTCCTTGGGTTCGTTAAGGAACAGAGAGAAGAAGAGAAGAACGCAACCGACCTGATTGCAAAGATGGAACTCTTCAGAGACGACGCGAAGACACTCTACTGAACCGAAGAAAACAGTTTTAAAAAATGGGTTTTTGTTTGTGCAGGATTATTCTTTGTTGAAAAATCCGCGCATAAACGGATACATCTCCATCATCTGTTCGTTTGCTACCTGCTCATACAAACGATACAGAATGGAAACAGTCAGCAGCAGTCCAGTACCACCGATGAATCCTATGATACCCAGCATGTTTGCTAGGATAGAGAGTATACCAATGAATACTCCACCAATGATGGTGACTCTCGGGATGTATCGATTGAGATACTGTTCCAGAACAGCCGGACTCCGCCGATATCCTGGAATCTGCATACCTGAATTCTGAATCTGACGAGCGACATGCTTCGAGTCGAGACCCGCGGTCTTGACCCAGAACATTGCAAACAACGCACCGCCAAAGATCATCACACAGATATCAATACCCAGTCTGATACAAATCTCCCAGACAGCATGGTTGCCGCCGGAAAAACCGGTCACCCACCACATCCAGTCGGTAGGCTGGTTGATTGGTGCCACAAACCACATAAAACCGTTCTGCGGTGTTGAACCGTTGAACTCACCCAAGAAGGTAATTCCTGCTGATGAAAGAATCATACCAATCATCTGCACGGTTGCCTGAAGGACACGGACAAGAATCATCGGCAAAACACTCGCGTAGATGAGTTTCACCGGGAATCTCGAACGTGCACCACGGACATTCGCGTGTGCCAGCGGGATTTCGACTCTGGTCGATTCGACATAGACAATGAAAAAGAACAGACCAACTGTAGTCACCAATGCCAGCAACTGCAGTCCAAAGTAGTCAATGAAGTTCTGGTCAGAACCGATAATCTCAACGAGACGCGGAAAAAAACCGGCCGCAAATCCATCAGTTGCTCCTTCTGACGACCAGTTGAAGAAACCGTTCACCAGACCCTGGGCAGTACCTGCCACGATGAAGAGACCCACGCCTGAGCCGATACCCCACTTTGAAACCACTTCGTCCATCAGCATGATGAGACCCCCTCCGATACATATCTGGAGGAAGATAAGCAACATCACAATCTGGGTGCTACCGCCAAAAATGGCGGTAACAGCCGGATCAGGAGACATCCATCCACTAAATACGTTCGGCAGAGCCTCAAGAATGATCATGACGAAGATGAGGATCTTCTGCAAGCCCATGTAGAGAACCTGACCGCGCAGGTCAGACGTGTTAATCTTGATAATGTCGGCACCGCGGAGTAACTGGAGAACGATAGATGCAGTAACAATCGGACCGATACCCAGATGAAGGATAGTTCCCTGTGCACCGGCGAGCAATGCACGGTAATACTCGAAAACATCCACCGATACATCTGCTAGTCCGAATACTGGAATATTCGTCAACAAGAAGTAGATAAGCAGCACTCCGACAGTCCACAGAAGCTTATTCTTGAAGTGGACATGTCCTTCCGGCGGCTTGACTGTCGGCATGCGTACCAGCAGTGGTTCCATCCGATCTAACACTTTTCCCATAAGTGGTACCTAAATTTATTCTAAGGGAAGGACTTTCCCGCCCTTCTCCTCGATTTTTACAACTGCGCTGGTAGAGAACGCATCTGCGGTAATGGATAATTTGTGAGTTACTTTGCCGCCACCTAAGACCTTCTCAACACCGATGCTTGCGGCATCGATCTTGACGACGTCTCCTTCCCGGGTCGCAATACCTCTGGCAATCAGTTCTGGTACAAGCTGATCGATCTCCCCAACGTCCATGACATCCCAAGAGTACGAGGTCCTACACACGAATCCGTGCTTACCTTCGGTCTTGCCGAGGAAATACCAGCGGGTAAAGTTGTGGTCACGCCATCCAGCTGCCCCACGACCTCCACGGTTACCTGCACCGCGGCGATTCTTGTGGGTTCCACCGCCGCATGTGCGGGAACCTCTGAACTTTGAACGCTTGTTTACGGGCATTTATTTCACCTCATTTTGATAAGGAGATCATTGATCTCCAGGCCGTAGTAACCGAGAGCTCCGCCCTGATTAAACGTACGTTTTGTGATCTTATAACCCTTTCTTGGCGGGTGCATACGGAGAACCGGTTTGAGTTCCGGAACATCCTTCATGCGGATTTCGCCGGCGATGATGGCTGCTGCGAGTTCCGCGATGGTCGCATACTTGGTTGTGGACTTCACATACTCGTCTGTAAGATGCTTGTTGCCGGTAAGTCTACCTCGGGTCGCAAGAATGGTTGCAAGGGTCCCTGCGTTGACTTCACCAAATGCGATGTAGTCTTTGACCTTTCTGACCATACCGATGTATTCGGGAGTCTCTGGGACGAGAACACAGTGGTTGATGTGGTGAAGACGGAGCATCTTTAAGGTCTCTTTGATTTCACGGCGGGTATCTACAATACCTCTGACCTGAACTAACGCGTACATTATTGCTTACCTCCGATACGGATGAGATTGGTCTCACGGAGTGCGTTGAACGTCGCCTTTGCAAAGTTCAGGGTCGTTCTGGTCTGACCACTGGTGGTTACCCACACATCCTGGATACCGGCTAAGGCCAATACTTTCTTACCTACGTCTCCGGTCACCAGACCAATTCCTTTTGGCGCCGGCTTCAGGGTAACGGTAACGGAACCTGCTTTCCCGGAAACCTCCCACGGAACAGAGTGCTTCTGTCCGCAGCCACATTCCCAGGAACCGCAGCCTCTATTGACCCTGACGATCGAAAGTTTAGCCACCGTGATTGCTTTCTTGATCGCAGTTCCGACCTGAACATCTCTACCCTGGCCGAAACCGATGTAACCATCCTTGTTGCCGATAACGACGACAACTCTGAACTTGATACGGCGTCCAGAGTCAGTCATACGCTGCATCATGTCGATGCAGAGGACTTCATCAGCAAGATCAGGGAGCATAGCGTCAACAATACCCTCTTCTTTGATGGGGTAGCCGGATGCGAGAATCTCATTGAAGCTCGCGAACTCTCCAGCCATGACCTTTTTGCCAAGACCAGTTACCGGAACCCATGCGTCCTGTTGTTCGTAAGCCATATTACTTCAGCTCCTTCATAATCGCAGCCTTCGTGGCCTCGACATTCGCGACCAGGTCTTTACTGCCTTCATCGTACTCTGCAATTACTTTGCCGGTACAGCGGTCATCGTCCGGGAGAATGTCTTCTCCGACCGGAATTTCGAATCCTGCTGCGACAGCCCCCTTGACTGCTGCAAAGACACGGGCACCTGCAGTTGCAACCTGCAAACCGATGTCTGCGATACCCTCGGTGTATCCTGCGTTCTTGGCGCGGACTGCGAACAACATACCAGTTAGATATGCTGCCGGAGTGTTGCCGAAGTATCCCTTGTATCCGTAGTTCGCAAGTTCCTTACTGTTTACGTATACCAGGGTGTAATCTCCCTCCATTGCCGCTGAAACCAGCTGAACAATGATGTGGTGGTTGGTCTTTCTGATGACCATGCGGTTCTTACCGGAGACAATTAAACGCTGGCGCTGGTAGTAGTCAGTTTTGCCTTCCCGGCGTCTTCTGAACTGAACGAAATATCTTCCATTAGTTGCCATATTTAGTTCCTCCGTGAGGTTACAAGTTCAATCTGCATCTTCAGGTGGGCGACGTTACGGAACTGACCGCCTGCGGCTCTTCTGTAGAGTTTGCGGTATTCTGTCGGAGTGATAGTTCCTGCGTCACGCTGTGCGCAGAGTTCGCGGCGCTGTGCACGGATCTTCATGATCCACTGTTCTTTGGACGGAGTGCGTGCGCCTTTGGCCCCACTCCTCTTTCCCGGACCTTTACCGTGACCGTAGGAGCGCTTTGCAGTGCGTGCCCGGACACGTCCACGGGAAATGCCATTCTTCTGATGAGTGGAGATTACGCCAGACTTGATGAGACCGCGGATATCTTCGCGAGACATTGCATTCTGGACATCGGCTCCCTTTTCAGGGTCAATCCAGATACGGTTTTCACCGCAGCCGAGGACTTTCGCGGCGAGTTTGCGTTGTGCAGAAAGATCAGTCATCTTTCTTCACCTCCTCTACACCGGGTGCGGCTTCTTCAACCTTTGATTCGGTCTTCTCTTCAGCATTTTCTTCAGCCTTCGGAGCCTCGACCGCCATGGCTGCCTTCGGTTTTCGCATCTTCTGTACCTTAGGCTTCTGCGCCTTCTCGTTCAGGACCTTGATACCGAGTTCGGCTGCCTTTGCCTGAATACTGGTGCGCTTTGCCCATCCGACGAAACTACCGATACGAACAGCGGTGGTTGCTGGATCGATTTTTTCGAGATCGACGACGGTGAAGACTCTGACTTCACGGTATCCACTTGGATGGAATCCGCGGACTGCCTTCGGGGAGCCAAAGCCTGCCTCCGGGTGTTCACCCTTTGCCAGGTAGTCCTTTCTCTGCTTGGAGTGGAGTCCCATCGGTACTCTCCAGGAGTCCTTCAGGGTAACCTTGGAATGGAGGCACTGACGGTTGAATGTTGCTTTCTTTGCCGTGCGGGCGCGGAGAAGTCTCTTAATTTCAGATACCATGATTAGTTACCTCTGCTGATAATATAGATACCATCCTGGAAAACACGCGAGTCTCTGTTGCGGACCTTGCATGCCTGTTCGATGTTTGCTGCGGTGCTGCCGATAGTCTCACGGTCGATACCGGTGAGGATGACTTCATCTCCCTGGATCTTGACCTTGACGCCTTCGACGATGGATGCATAACGGGCCTGCTTTTCACCAAGGAAGTTGCCGATTTCAACCCTGTTTCCGACGACTTTCGCTTGAATCGGGAAGTGGTTGAAGACAATCTTCATGTGGTATTCATAGCCCTCGGTGACACCGTGGCTCATGACATTCAAAAGTGCTGCATAGGTTCCGACGAGTGCACGGACTCTTCGTCTCGACGACTCGGTGGAGATGGTAACCATGCCGTCTACAATGACGAGGGAAATCATCGGGTGATACATCTTACGGCCGAGTTCGCCCTTGGATCCCTTGACTGAGACATCATCACCGGTCTTGGTGATGGTTACGCCTGCTGGAATGTGGAAAATCTCCTGATGCATTTTTACAACTCCTTAGAAGACGTAGGCTAAAAGCTCTCCTCCGATGCCGAGCTTACGGGCCTGTTCATGGGACATAACTCCCTTGGAAGTGGTCAGAATAATAATTCCGAATCCCTTTCCTGGAAGATATCTGGTTTCCCAGTTCTCAAGATCCTCCACTTTCACTGAGAAACGTGGGGTGATGACACCGCACTTGTTGATGCCGCCGGATAAGAGGATCTCGAATTGACCGCCTCTTCCGTCATCGATCTTGGTGAACTCAGTGATGTATTCATATTCCTGCATTACTTTAAGCATGTCACCAAAGAGGCGGCTGGCCGGCTCAACGGTCACCTTAAGCTTGCCGGAGTCCCCAGCATTCTTAATAGCGCTCATTGCGTCTGCGATTGGATTCTGTTGCGTCATTTTCCACCGTCTCCTTAGTTCATCTTCTTAAAGCCCATAGTAGGTGCCCATTCACGGAAGCACTGCCGACAGAGGTAAATGCCGTATCGGCGCACAAGTCCCTGCTTGCGTCCACAGAGTTGGCACTGATTTGCACCGCGGCCATATTTCTTCTGCTGGACTTTGCCGCTTTCTTTTGTCATTTTACTCTACCTCAATGCCGTAAGTTTCAGTCACGAACTTCATGGACTCTTCACGGGTCACATGCAGTTTGGTGTTGAACTTTTTCTGCTGAATCTTTCTGCGTGCTGTTCTGGTTCCCTTCTTCTCGACGACAACCATAATATCCATACCGTAGATACCAATCTTCGGATCGTATGCCTGACCCGGGAAATCGGTGTGTTCTTCGATACCGAATGCGAAGTTGCCGGTTGCATCAAACTGGCGCTGGTGAAGGACATGCTCAATGGAGTAGGTCTTCAGTGCCATCGTGAGGAAGTTCTTGGCTTTTTGTCCGCGCAGGGTTACCTTGCAGCCAATCGGCTGTCCACGGCGAATATCGAATGCCGGAAGGGTGTTCTTTGCGTAGGAACGAAGCGGCTTCGAGCCTTCAGTCAGGGAGGACATGATGTTCTCGGCGTTTACCAGGCGTTCACCTGCTTCGCCGACACCCATGTGCACAACAACCTTGGCGACGTACGGGGTCTTCATATCAGTCATGCGTCAACACCCCAGTTCTTCAGGTAGGACTGGTCCTTGCCGATGATGTAGATGTAGTCCTCGATGGTCGCAATCTCAGTTCCGTTGGTGCATTTCAGGATGACACGGTTCGGAAGAGAGGAGTGCTGGACATAGATCTGTTCGATCGTGCCGACCTTCATCGTGTGCTGACCGCCGATGACAAGAGCAAGTGCACCCTGTTCATACGGGAAGTGTTCGTGGACCTTGAAACGGTCATCGCCGTTGAGACCGACGATGAGCGTATCCTTGCCCTTACAGGCGAAGTCGCTGATGAAGTTTGCACCACAGGTCAGGTTGATCTGGGTCTTACCGCCGCGAATGGTAGTTTTGTTTGCGACTTTCACGAGGCGGACGTTTACCGCCTTCTCTGGAATCTCCTGATTAATCTGGCGTCCTTTTGCATCTACAAGAATAAGGTAGTGCTTGTTGATCTTCGGGATGCTAACGATGTCGAAGACGTCGAGGCCGAGGTGTTCATCGGTCACGATGTGGCCGTTTAAGACAACTTGGCGGTCGTGAAGAATCTTGCGTGCTTCTTTGGTGTTATCTGCGAGATGCATGTGGTCACGGAGCCAGATGCCAATCGGCAGTGCGGAACCGTCGTGCGGGCCCGCAGCTACACTGACAACATACTTCTTTTCTTTCTTTGCGATCTGCCACTGAGTTGGGGCAGACATGCGTTTAGTCCAGGTCATGCCCTCACCTCAAGACGTGCCATGCGGATGGCATCCTTCGTGTTCAGTTTGGTAATCATTACCTTCGACGGGTCGATTGGCCTCGAAACTTCCTCGCCGTTCGCCTTCTTGATGGAGACGCCGTGAACGAGAAACTTGCTGTTCTGGACGTCAATCTTGTCTACAACACCTTCGGTTCCCGCGTACTCGCCGCGGAGAATCTTCACAGTGTCGCCAGTGACAACACGGAAACTGCGCTTTCCATACTTTTCGCGGAGATCAGTTGCAAGCGGTGCGTGTAAGAATGCGCCCTTCACGTGGATGGGTGCATTATATCGGTACTTGCGTTGCTTTCTCGGTTGAACGCTTGAAATACGTGCCATGTCACTTCACCTTAGATAATGATAGTCGCCATGGACCCTACTTTCGGGTAGCGCTCTGCAACTTCACGTGCAACCGGCCCTTTGATATCAGTTCCGCGTGGATCTCCATTTTCGTTCAGGAGAATCATTGCATTCTCATCGAAAGAGACACGAAGTCCGTTCGGTCTTCTGAATTCCTTTTTCTGACGAACAACTACTGCCCGGACAAGTTTTCTCTTCATATCCTGAGTACCTTTCTTGACAGAAACTGTCGCAAGGTCTCCGATACCCATCTTCGGCTGCCGGTTCTTGACACCGTGATATCCGAAGACGGAAACAATCTGAACAACTCGTGCTCCCGTGTTGTCTGCACAAACCATCTTAGAGCCGGTCTGAAGTGCACGCGGAATCTTGGCGGTTAATCCTTTCATTTGCGGGTCACCTCAACAACTACATGGGAGGTTGTTTTGTTCAGTGGTCTGCACTCTGCAATTTTGACCTCGTCGCCAATCTTGGCGTCGAGGCACGGAGCCATGTGAGCATGGATCCTGGAGCTTCTCTTCTCGTAACGGTCGTATTTCTGTACCGTATGGAGGGATTTCCGTTTTACGACAACGGTTCCCTGCATGCATTCGCTCACGACTTTACCGGTAATCACCTGGCCGCGTACCGATAAACTGCCGTGGAACGGACAATTTACATCGTTGCATTCCTGCTCAGGAGTTGCAACCTCTAAGCCGATATTTTTTGCCATATTAACCATCATCTTACGCGCATACTAACGCGGTGCGAGGGTGAAACAGACAAGGCATTGCCGTCAATTTTCACCGAAACGCCATCCGGAAGGATTACCCGGAGTAACCGATGTTGTTTCTCCAAGGTCTTAATACCCGTACCCGTCTTCACTGAGAGGGTATTCTTCGTCTCATCGACGATGAGACCGGAGATTCCCTTTTCCGCGGCGTTTGGCGTACCCACTACAGACAGATTAAGGCCGATGAATTCGTGTCGTAATATGTTCTGTGGGGTAATCATGACGATCTTATGCCTGACGTTTAGTCTGTTCTGTCTTAATGCGTGCGATAGTTCTGCGAACTTCCCGGATCTTTCCGGGGTTTTCCGGTGCACCACCGGCGCTGACTTTCCCGTAGTTCTGAATGAGCTCGAGAGTAAGTTTCTCCTCGTTTTCTTTCAGTTCTTCTACAGAAAACTGGGCGATTTCTTTTGCTCTGAAGATTGCCATTTACTGTACCCCTGTTTCGGACCCTACTGATTCAGCAAAGATCTCCTGGTCTGTAGCTGCCGGATTGGCGTCTGCACGGATCTCGAAGTGGTCCGGAAGAACTGCTCCCGGTGGGACAATCTTAACCTGGACACCGATGATACCGAGTTTCTTGACTGCGGTTGCATATCCAGTCTCTACAACAGACTCAGCTGGCTCTCCGGAATGCTTGATGTACCCTTCGACAAACTTCTGAACACGTGCACGTGCACCAGTGAGCTTGCCTGCAATGATAACTTCACAACCGAGAGCACCGGAATCCATGACACGGCGGATGACTGAGGTTCCGGCCTTTCTGAAGTACCAGCCGCGTTCAAGGGCGTTCGCCAGACGTTCTGCCATAATCTGAGCGTTCAGGCTCGGATTGGCGACCTGCTGGACTTCGACTTGCGGCGCTTCGATACCGTAGACGTTGGTCAGATCGGTGGTCAGCTGACGGACGAGTTTACCACCCTTACCGATGACGATACCCGGTTTCTCTGCGAAGATAGTGACCTGGGTTCCGACAGGGGTTCTGACGATGTCCATTTTGCCGTAGCCGGCGCGCTTGAGTTCCTTGTTCAGATATTTCTGGACACGGATCTTTCTGATGCCTTCTGCAACAAATTTTTTCTCGATAGTGACCATCTTACTTAACCTCACGGAGGATAATTTCAACGTTCACAGTGTCTCTGTGTTTCGGCGTTGCTCTGCCCATTGCTCTCGGGAAGATTGTTTTTATGCAGCGTCCCTTGTTTGCAGCGGCGTGAACAATTACCATCTTTTCCGGTGCACCACCGGCGTATTCTGTGTTCTTCTGTGCCGATCGGATCAGACGGATGTACTCTTTAGCCGCCTTGACTGGGTATCTTCCGGCTGCGGTGCCGAAGGTCTTTCCATTCAGACTCTTTTTGTGGGCGATGTTTCTTGCGAAGCGGCGGAACGGAACCGCACGCTTCAGATCAATGACCTGCTCGAGGTATGCGACTGCATCATCCGCCATCATGTTTCGGATGAGGTGGGCAATCTCGATTGCATGCTTCGGAGAACAGCCGAGTTCGTTCGCCTTGGCGCGGGAGATGTTGTCTCCAGTCGTATTGTTACTGTAACCTGTTCTTGCCATAGCGATCACTTCAGCGGGACATACTTACTCGACCGGGTCGCACCGACACCGGCGCTACCGTGGGTAACTTTCTTGCGGGTTAATGAGAATTCTCCAAAGTAGTGGAAAACTCCCTCAACCGGAAGTTCAACCTCAACGAATTCCTTACCGGAGTAGATAGCGATCTTCTTACCGACCATTTCCGGAAGGATGATCATTGAACGAAGATGAGTTCTTACACCATCGCCTGCTGCAATCTTTGCGCGAACATCCTCTTCACCGCGGGTGAATCCGCGAAGGACCTTTCTGCGAGCACCGGTCGGCATGATCGGAAGAAGCTCTTCCATGGACATGCTTTTGAGTGCTTCAAGGGTGTAACCGTGATAGGTATACTCCTCTCGCCGTTTCGGCATTCTCTTAGTAGTTCTCTTTGCCATCTATCTTCACCTCCGGCATCCGGTTCTACGGGCTGCAACATGTCCGACCTTCTTACCGGCCGGGGTGCCGCGAGTGACCGTTTTCGGCTTACCCGGGTGCTGGTGTCCACCGCCACCGAACGGGTGGTCGATAACGTTCATAGCGACACCGCGGGTTCTCGGCCAGCGGGTTGCTGAGGTCTTCATCTTGTGGTACTGTTTACCTGCCTTCAGGATCGGCTTCTCGCTGCGTCCTCCACCTGCAACAAGACCGACAGTAGCGAGACAGTTTTCGTCGAACCATTTCGACTTTCCGGATGGCATCTTGATACCGACTTTGCCGTTGTCCTTACCGATAACAACCGCCTGGACGCCACTTGCACGGATAAACTTGCCGCCGTCTCCGGGTTGGCCTTCGATGTTGCAGACTGCAACTCCAGTTGGGATATCTGCTAAGCGCAGAGTGTTTCCGTTGTCGAGTTCCGCTTCCGGACCCCATGCGATTTCACGACCGATGCCGACGCCTTCAGTGATCAGGACGTATTCTTTCTTGCCGTCGATATAGACGACTGCAATCGGGGTGTGGCGTGCCGGGTCGTGCTCGATGTCGACGACAGTTGCACGGACGGTGTTCGTTGCGGTACCGAGGTGTTTCAGTTCAGCCTTATACAGGTGTGACGGTGCGCGATAGGTCGGTCCACCTTTTCCACGTGCCTGTGTACTAATTCTGTGTCCCATGCTATCTCACTTTACACAATTCCCAGGTGAGAGAGAATTTCTTCAGCAGCATTCGCTTCCTCGAAGGTAATGAGTGCTTTCTTGGTTCCTTTCGTGGTCGTCATGGTGTTTATCGCGACAACCTTCTTGTCGAATGTCGACTCGATGTATGCCTTGATGTCCTTCTTGCGGGATTCCTTCTCAACGATGAAGGAAAGCTGGTTGACGTTCTCCAGGATGGTCATTGCCTTTTCAGTAACGATCGGGTGTATTTTCGTCATTGCTTACTCCTCCCCAAGTTTCTTGACGGCTGCTTCGGTCCAGACAGTAAGTCTGCCTGCAGTGCATCCAGGTGCAAGTAATTCTGCATTGAGTTCGGTTACCGGAACACAGTCGACGCCTGCGATGTTCTGTACAGATGTCATCTTACCGGACGTAACGACAAGGACAGAGACTGCCTGCTTGTACTTGCGTCCGCGGGTTTTTCCTCGTCCTGCACGAATCTTCTTCGAGACTTTCGCACGCTCGAGATCTGCACCGACACCAAGGGCGGCGAGTGCCTTTCTGACTTCGGTGGTCTTTGCGATTGCTTCGAATGCGTCATCGACAACGAGTGCCGCGTCTCCTTCGAACTTGTGGCCGCGTGCTGCAACAAGGTCAGCATTGACAGTCGCTGCGATGGCGGAGCGGATTGCCTTTGCCTTCTCCTTCTTGTTGATCTTCTCAACGATGACTTTCCATGCCTTCGGTGCGTGTGCTGGGTGTCCGCCTTTGGTCTGCGGTACTTTTGCTCCGCGACTGCCATTCTTGATACGCGGAATCTTGGACTTGCCGCGCTTGGAACCCCAGCCTTCTGCGGAAGTTCTCAGACCGGAGTACGGGTTAGCGCCGTACGGCTGATAGTTTTCACTCTGGGATGCGAGGACAGCTCTTTTGATAATGTCCGGACGGTATTCTTCATCGAATACTGCGGGGAGCTCGATTTCACGGAGAACTGAGCCGTCTACTGCTTTAACATTTGCTTTCATGCTCATTTACCCCTGTTTGCTCTGGACGCTGACGAATGCAACGACAGGCGTCTGGATTTTCTTCTGTTCTCCCATACGGGTTGCTGACCGGATTCTGACTAAGCGTTTCGCCGGTCCCGGAATGCTGCCTTTGATCAGGACATAGTTGTTTCTGACGAGACCATAGTGGAGGAATCCTCCTGCCGGGTTGACGTCAGCTGGGTTGTCTCCGATTCTGATGATACGCTTGTTGAACTCGGTTCTCTGCTGGAATCCCATCTGTCCTGGCATCGGAACCTGCCATCTGACGTGGTGTGGGTGCCACGGACCGAGGGTACCGATATGTCTGGTTTTCTTCGCTCTGGAATGCTTCCTCTTACGAAGGGTAATACCGAATCTCTTGACTGCTCCCTGGAAGCCCTTACCTTTGGTGATTCCAGAAATATCTGCAAACTGACCGTCGGCGAAAAGAGATTTCATGTCGATTTCAGTTCCCAGGAGGGATAGTGCATAAGTGAAGCGGTCTGCCATGCTGCCGCCGGCAACACGGATTTCCATAAGGTCCGGGACCTTCTTCGGTATACCGGTGACTGCGGTCGGCTTGGTGTACATCAGGACCATAACTTCAACGACATCTGCAATGGCCGCGTTGATCTTCTCAGTTGCCTTTGCTGCGCCGTTGTTCTTTACTCTGGTGATTCTGCCTGCGAGAGCTTCGGTGTTTTCTGCCCAGACTTCTGTCAGCGGGTGTTTTCCGTAGGTATCTTTAACATACACACGGATTGCGGCGACAGTCATCGGCGGAGTTTCGATTACGGTGACCGGCACCATAACTTCCTTACCCTCGGTCGGACTCGTTTTGTGATCATCAATCATGATCACGTGGGTCATGCCTGCCTTATAGCCGGCAAAACCCTGAAGCATTGGCTGTCCGTCGTATGCTGGCCAGGACTGGTACTTCGGTACGATGTCCTTCGCCCGTTTACGCGGATAGTATGCGAGTGAACCTGCTCTGGGTCTCACTGTTCTCATTTTTTAATCAATCCTAATTTTGTCAAATCCTGTTTTTTCGAACTGATTTGACCCTGCTGCTGGTTGTCATTCAAAATGACATCCTATCTTTCACCGCAGGCTTCCTCTCATTTCACTTGAGGATATGAGGGAATCGACCGGCGGGACACTGTTGTCTTGATCTCCTGTTTTACCAGGTGGATTGAAAAGACGGGTTGTGCTTTGAATCCATATTCAGGATACCCACACGAAAACGATAACGTCTTATCGTTTATCTCCCATTACCCGGCATCAAAGCCGCGGTACGCTTGTTTGATCAAGCGATAATCTCCAAGTCTCCCTGAAAGAGAACCTGACATGTGCGCGTTCCTGCATTGCAGAATGGGCACATCAGAGACGTCCACCCGTACACGCTTCATCAGACCTATTGAGGTCTCAACACCGCTACAGTCGAGTTACCCGATGTATCACAAACAACCGTATTTCAGGTAGTACCAACTGGATATCCACATAATACCATCAGACTTGCTGATATCAGCCTTCTATAAGGCTTTATAATATTTGCATTAGTATAATATAAATCATTGTCTCCTCATGGAGAAGGGACAAAACCGCGTAATTCAAGTAATCTGACAGGAGTTCTGTGGGAAAAAGAGGATTTTATCCGAAGTAGAGGCCGCCTTCATCCGTCGCGTAGACGGTAATCTTCTCTTTGACCAGCCGTCCGCGGATTTTCTCTGGCACGGATTCCGAGATCCGATTGATCAGCGCCAGCGTATCATATTTTATCTTGATATTCACCTCGGATGCGGCCGCATAAATCTGCTGGGGAGACATCATAAGATCAGCACCGCTTTCGAGCACGCACAGTTCCTTTGAATCCAGAGTGTAGAAGAACTCCAAGGTCTCCTTGGCACGGCGGATGTTCTCATGCGCCGATTTCTCGATGGTGCAGATGTTCGCCTTCGACGTCCCCAGCTTGTCGGCAATAGCCTGCTGGGTCAGCCCTTCCTTCCGATAACGGAGGACCTCCATCTGTCGGTCTGTCAGGAGTGTATCTTTCATGATTACTATATTAATTAAACATCATTAACAGTTAATACATTGGATAGAATCGGCACGGTAAGACGCGCGGACAGATTTCCCGAAAAAATGCACAGATTCCGCGCCGATTTGAGTGCTGGGCGGGGAAAAGGGCGATAATTTAGCGATAATTTACTCAGATTGCCCGTCGGGGCAACCATTTGTGCTATCCCGAAATTAGTTCAGTGACCTTTTACCAATCAAAACCTATTTTTATGATCGATTTTTGAAATCCAGCGATAATTCGTTTTAGATTTAATTTTACAAACCTATAATACTCTA
>JAZUDC010000004.1:0-35469 GCA_045639425.1 Methanocorpusculum sp. | reverse complement strand
ACCACGGTATATCTTAGATCTGCTCCTGAGCGTGATTACAGTGAGCATGAAGACGATGGATATTGTTGAGAAGTTGCCGAGATTTGAGTGTTGATGCTGGAGGAAAACAAAACGGGATGAGTAATGTAATTCACGGGTGGGAAATGAAGGAACCCACCCGTGGTGGATTATGAGTGTCTATTGCGTATGAATGAAAACCACGCCGTGGAAACTGACCCACGAAAAGCCACGACGCAAGTTATACTTATGCTGTGTATTCCGATAAATGTTATTCATACGCAGAAAGGATACAAACGAACCATATAAACGCATTTTAAAGCACGATCACTATCATGGATAGGGTTATAATACCTTTGAAAATATCAAGTATCTCAAAATGCGAATTTAAAGGTAGTTTCCTTTGATACTTGAGGAATCTGATGAATATACTGGATTATTTCCAATAGAACATAAGTGCGGAATTAATCGCAGCCGACGGGAACCGCATATCCGAAACCGCCGACCACGGGCGAACCGGCGCTTAATTTTTTAGTAGCACCTAATAACCATATTTCTAAAACGCGAACGACAACGGGAGGAGCCGTTTGTAGAACCGAATCTGAAAACAAAAACGCACACGGGAGCGCATGTGATTACCCTGACATTGTGCATCACCATGACGAACGGGCTACACAGAAGCATCATGAAGAAGAATGTGAGGGGATGATCCCCCATAACTAATTTGTGGACGGTGAAGAATGATTCGGAAATTCATATCTATTGTGCTTATTTTTCTTCTCATTACATCCGTATCAATACCCGCTGTGAATGCACAGGCGCCGGCTGTAGTAGCAGCGCCGGCAATGGCAAAATTGGTTATTGATGGAGTTACGATAATCCTAACCAGCGCCGTCGTCATAGAAATCGGTAAGAACATCGGAAAAACATGGGACGGAGTCGCTGAGAATTGGGATAAGTTTGTTAAAGATGTATCAACAGGGATTGATAACTGATTGATAACTGATTGCATGCGAAGCGATGGATAGATGTATTATCAGACGAGGGAAAAGCCGCAATGACAGCAGTCTATGAACTGAATGCCGCCGGAGGATCTCGAAGCTCGTAAACATCATGATAAGATTGAGATCAATACCGAACCGATGACTGAGGAGCAGGCGGTAAAGGAAATGGGAAGGGGGAAGAATATTATGACATTGGACGAAAACCTTGCAAAAAAAGTTGTGGGGCGGTATGAAGGCAAAAATTCTGCTGATGTCAAAATTGAATTCGCTCACAAAACACGCGAGGGATATTTTGACCATGCTAATTACAACGCCCACGGCATGCGGTTACATTGCTGGGTATGGAGGAAAGCATGACACCAGAGCATCATTACCAACGTGTAGATTTTGAGAATGGATACATTGAAGCAACCCGTGAAGACACGAATGAATTACAGGATTTGAGGGTAAAGGCATACATACCAGATGGCACTCTAACTAGGGAGAAGCGGATGATGTATAACATTCAATATGATTATTTCCGTAGCAAAGAATGGATAAACGGCATACTTGTTAGGGATGCTATAATACCATGTGACTCATACGGATATTTGCAATGGGAATATGGAGCATATCCACCCGAAGGATGGACTAATCCATACCCTGACAATTACGAACCTGTAAAACCAGAAGGAGCTGATAAATTCCATTCACAGGAATAACTTTTGCTCCGGTTTTTTACGAGCTAAACGTAGAAGCGCATGTTAATTTCTACATTTGGGATGATTTAGAGGAATGGAGGAAGCAGGGGATGAACTTGATTACCGAGGCAAAACACCCCGATCCATGCGATCAATGGATTATAGATGAATGAGCGCCTGAAGACACCATTTGACCCAGCACGGGCCCGTGATATGAGACTGATAAATTTGGGAAAGCAGTGCAAAGAGATCGGCGTTGATATTCCTATTGACCCGCGGTTTATCGATTAGCACCTTTCATTTTTTTGTGCGGAAAGTAACACACACGGACCATCCAGTAACATCAACAGCATACCCCCGCCTATGCTGGCATTCATTTTGCGTGGTAGGAAATATTGCGTATTTTGAATCTCTGTTGTCTGTGCTCTGATTGACGAATAAGCCATAATATCGACATATCCGAAATATTTTGCGCGTAACGATTATGCGCATAATGATGAACCTTGTCTGTTGTGTTTGAGGTGTTTAACATAGATATTTTCTCCTCAGATCCAAGTTTTTCTCCTTGTTGTTTCCTAGTCCACTCTACTATAATCTCACTTGACTATGGTGATATGATAAATTGTTGCCTAAATTGTCGCATAGTATATGTTTAATCTACCGGCCCGGGGGGATAAGGAGCCTGCAGGCATGACGTTCATAAAACTCTAATCCCGTGCCTTTTTGGCGGTGTGGATCAAAAACTGAAATTGTGAGGTTATTATCATTGTTACTCTCTGCAGTCTGACGGTTGTTAAGTCCTTATCGCCGACTGCATTTCTCAGATCTAGTGAACACCCTCTTAAATCACCCAGATAAAAGTGGTAAGGAGAGCGACCTCACATCTTTGCCACGAATATAATAATCAATACGCCTTCATGTAATCGTTAATGCACGCTTGAACGTACCACCAGACCCAAAAACACCTCACAGACAGAAATCTCACCATCGATTTGCTTATGATCAGCGATGCTCGGCTGCTAAGATGCGGGGTGAAGGCATGGAATTCACTTCCATCGTTCATGAACTTGGGTGCAATCCAGCCACGACCTGAATGAAAAATACCCCGATAATGAGGAAAATCAGGGAGAAGATTCTCAGAAATAGGAGCTCTCGCTATCTGTAGAATACTTGGAGAGAAAATACCCCTGATTATATCTATTCTGGAAAATTGGAGCCTAATTATCTAGATAACAGGCAAATGAACAATTCGGTACCCAGACAGCATTCCACCCCTCCCCCGAGTGCCATTCTTCACCTGAAAACCCTACAAATTGAGATCAGAACCACCCAAATTCCCAGAAACATGACCATTCTGATCAGAAATACCAATTATAACGCAATATCCCTAAGAGAGGAGTGGAAGCAACCATTCACCTTCACCGGCGATCATGTAATCAGCAGACCTCAGCACTTTTTCATATTAGGCGGATGGACGCGGTCCGCCGGAAATCACAATTGCATCGGGTGACTTCAGCTCGTCGACGTAATCCGTATAGTCGATAGTGTTCAGATGTAGCAGACGATATCGGCAGCCGCAAGTTCAGCAGGTGTTTCCGCCGATTTCAGAAGGAAACCGTATCTCTCGCATGCGGAGAATACGACCGCATAGGTATTTCTTGAAGCCGATATGTATCGCTGGACTATATTCATGTATATCTGACAGTACCGGCGGATCCATCGACCGTAACCATCGTACCGTCAGCCGGAAGACTGATGGTGATCTTGTCGACCGTCGGGATATCGGCGATGATGGCGCCGACCGCGACGATTGTCTCGCATTCATGGACGATGAAGGCGGCAGGGGCTACACCGTTGCGTTTCAGAGCATAGATGACATAGGAGCCAACCGTCGATCCTTTACCGGATGGAAACGCCAGGACCTTTCCTCCAATCGACTGATTCCAGAGGGGATGTGTTTTATCGATAATGACCCCGGTCTTCGGGTCGACCATGCCCAGGAACGATATGGGGGCACTGCTATTGAGTATGGGAGCCGACGCGGTTCCGTTTGCTATGCTGCGTCCAGTAAGAATCATGTATACTAATGTGGGCAGATACCCTTTAATACTTTCACGCACCTTAATAAAACTCATATGCTTGACGAACACCTGTATTCCTTCTCGGTAAATGGTCGGATTCTCACCTCGCTTTTCATGATGAAAGGCAGGGAAAAGGAGTTTGCCTACGGCTACCTGGCGACCGAAGGCATCGTCACCCCCGACAGAATCGAATCGGTAATGGCAGACGATACCGACATCAGTGTGCTCACTACCGATACACAGCAGGTTCTTTTGCCGAAGAAAATCGTAGTTTCAGGCTGCGGCGGCACCGCCTCCTATCTAGACGCCACAAAACTCCCAAAACTCACCGGAACGCACACAGCTCCTACTCTCAAGGGCTTTACTTTCACCTCCCCGGTTCTGAAGGAAGGTGGGTTCTCAGCGGCCATCTATACTCTCGGGAAGACCTATACCGCCGATGATATCGGCCAGACACAGGCAGCTGACAAGGCTATTGGAGCAGCCCTGATTGCCAAATCCGACCCAGTTTCCGCCGCTCTTCTCGTGGCCAGCAAAGTATCTGCCGACCTGGTCCGCAAATGTCTCATTGCTGGCATTCCAGTCATCATCTCCAAATGTCCGGCAACCACACTTGCGACGCAGATCGCCAGAGATGGAAATCTGCTCCTGGTCTGCGACCCCACCCTATAGACACGGATTTTCTCCTCTTTTTTACGCGTATATCGCCTTCCTCTGCCGTCATGTTTATCATCAAGTGAGTAGGAAGTATAGATGATTTAACGGACGAATTCCATGATAACAGAAGAAGATGTTAAGCATATCGCCGCTCTTGCAAACATTACCGTGCCGGAAAGCGAGCTTCCAGCATTCACCAAATCATTCAATGGCATCCTGGCATATTTCGACATCCTGGACACCCTTGAGATCGAAGGATCGCTCGAACACCGCCTGGTGAACGTATTCCGTGAGGACGAACCCAAGGAATCGCTTTCCCAGGGAGACGCCCTGAAGAACAGTCATGAACCCGAAAACGGCTACATCCGTGCACCGAAGGTGGTCTGAAATGGAAGACAGATACCATGCATTCCTGACCACGGCGGAACTCCCACAGATGCCGGGTACCGAATCTGGAATTCTTTCTGGAATCCGGATCGCCATAAAGGACAATATATCCACCAAAGACATCGAAACCACCTGTGCATCCAAAATCCTGAAACAATACGTTCCTCCGTATGATGCGACCGTTGTCTCCAAGCTGAAGGCAGCGGGAGCAATCATTTCCTGCAAAACCAATATGGATGAATTCAGTATGGGTTCGACCACCGAGAATTCGGCTTTCGGTCCGGTTCTCAATCCGAATGACGTAACCCGTGTGACCGGTGGTTCCTCCGGTGGTTCCGCCGCAGCTGTCGCCGCAGGCCTGGTTCCCATGGCACTTGGTTCCGATACGGGAGGATCCATCCGCTGTCCGGCATCCTGGTGCGGCATCGTCGGTCTCAAGCCGTCCTACGGCAGAGTCAGCCGTTTCGGTCTGATCGCTTATGCCAACTCCTTCGAGCAGATCGGGCCCATGGCAATTAATGTCACCGACTGCGCGAAACTATTCTCCGTCATCGCCGGTCACGACGAAAAGGATTCGACATCCGTCAATAAGCCATATAACTTCGCCAGGCTGAAATCTGACATTAAGGGAAAGACCGTCGGTGTCATCAAGGAATACTTTGCCCAAGGCGTCGATGCCGAGGTCGCAACTGCCGTCAAAGCGGCCATCACCGAACTGGAGAAACTCGGCGCTGTCATCAAGGAAATCTCGATTCCCTCGATGAAGTACGCACTTGCCGCCTACTATGTCACCTGTACTTGCGAGGCTTCGTCCAACCTCGACCGGTTCGACGGTGTCAGATACGGAGAAATCACACCCGAAATAAACGCTCCCTGGCACGATGCCTACACCAAAGTCAGAACTGCTGGATTCGGGCCGGAAGTGCGCCGCCGACTCCTGCTCGGCACTTTCGCCCTGTCCGCCGGTTACTACGGAAAATACTATGTCAAGGCACGCTACGCCCGCCAGGTTATCTCCCGAGACTTCGCGAATGCTCTGGAGAAATGCGATATGCTGGTAGGTCCTACCATGCCGAATGTAGCACCGAAACTCGGCGAACTCACCGCCGACCCGCTTGAGATGTATCAGTCGGATATCCTGACAGTCCCCGCAAACATCGCCGGCCTTCCGGCAATCTCCGTCCCGTGCGGAACGGTCAAAGGCCTGCCGGTCGGCATGCAGCTCATGGGCCGACTCTACGGAGAAGAGACGATTCTGAATGCCGCACTGGCATTCGAGGAGGAGCAGTAACATGGCGGAAGAAGATTTCCAGGTTATCATCGGTCTTGAGGTCCACTGTCAGATCAACACCAGGACAAAACTGTTCTGCAGCTGTTCCGCCGATTTTCGTGCGGATGCACCGAACACTCACGTCTGTCCGGTCTGTCTCGGTCTGCCGGGCGCACTACCGGTCTTGAACAAGAAGGCTATCGAATACGCATTAAAGGTCGCAAAGGCGCTCAATTGCCGCATCCCGGAAGAGGCTGAGTTCTGCAGAAAGAACTACTTCTACCCTGACCTGGTCAAGGCATACCAGATCACGATGGGCGACGATCCGCTGGCGCTGGGCGGCTACATCGAAATCGAAGACAATGCCAGCAACCCGAAGGTTGTCAATCTCACAAAAATCCTCGTTGAAGAGGATCCGGGCAGACTGGTCCACATGGGCAACAAGGAACGCGGATACTATACCCTCGTCGACTACAATCGTTCCGGCATTCCGCTGATTGAAATAGTCACCGACCCGGAACTTTCGTCTCCGAAGGAGGTCCGCCGGTTCCTGAACAAGCTGCGGGCGACCCTAGAATACCTCGACGTCTTCGATCCAGAAAAGGAGGGATCGCTCAGAGTCGATGCCAACATCTCCATCAAGGGACATGAACGCGTCGAAATCAAGAACATCTCTTCTTACAAGGGCGTGGAGAAGGCACTGACATTCGAAATCACCCGTCAGAAAAACCTGATCAGAAGAGGTGGCGAAATTGTCAGAGAAACCCGTCACTTCCACGAAGGAAAGGGCACCACGACGTCAGCACGTTCGAAGGAAACGGCGACCGACTACCGCTACTTCCCGGAGCCGGACCTGCCGGTCATCCGTGTCGCTGACTGGGTCAAGGACATCGTGCTTCCGGAACTTCCGGACGCACGTCGCGACCGGTTCATGCAGCAGTACGGCATCACCGTCAACCATGCCCATACCCTGACAGGTGATCTGAAACTCGCCGAATTCTACGAAAAGATTGCGAAAGTTGGTTCTGCAATCGCCGCATCCTGGACCTCCGACGTCCTTATCGGTGAACTCAATTACCGTGACATGGTGGTCTCTGAAGTCACCGGCCATGCCGCCGAATTTGCCGAACTTCTGGAACTGGTTCGCGACAAGAAGATCACCGACAAGGCGGGAGTCGAAGTCCTGCGTGTCTGGCTTGATGCCATCCACAAGAACGGCACATCCGAAAAACCGTCGCAGATTGTCGAAAAACTCGGTCTAACCCGTGAATCTGGTGAATCCTTCCGCGGCATCGTCGAAGAGATTCTGGAGAAGATTCCGCAGGCGGTAGCCGACCACAAAGCCGGAAAGAAAGGCGCTCTCAATTTCATTGTGGGGCAGGTCATGAAGGAGACCAAAGGCAAATCTGACCCCCGTGAAATCTATGCGATGATTTCAGAGATCCTCGGAGATTGAGCCGTGCATCTGATCATCACCGAAAAGACCCTGGTTGCCGAACGCATCGCCGCATTCTTGGCCGAGCCGGGAAAGAAACCACAGGTCCACAGGAACGGCAACGTGGTCCAATACCTTGCAGGAGATACCGTTGTCATGGGTCTAAAAGGCCATGTGGTCAAGCTCGACTTCGTCGACGGCTACTCAGACTGGCGGTCGGTGGAACACCCACCAAGAAGCCTAGTCAATGCCGGCCTCGCCGTCAAGCCGACCGAAGGCAAGATCGTGTCACAAATGAAGAAGACTGCAAAGATTGCGGATGTCATCACCATCGCGACGGACTTTGATCGGGAAGGAGAACTCATCGGCAAGGAAGCGGCGGACCTGATCCGAGCCGCGAACAAGACCGCTCCCATCCGCCGTGCACGGTTCTCTTCCGTCACCAAGGAGGAGATCATTCCTGCACTGAAGAATGCCCAGGAAATCGACCTGAACCTTGTGGCATCCGGAGAAGCCCGGCAGGTCATCGATCTGGTCTGGGGTGCTTCACTTACCAGATTCCTGACACTGGCAGCCCATCGGAGAGCCGGAGAAGTATTATCAGCCGGCCGTGTGCAGAGCCCGACACTTGCCATGATCGTCGACCGCGAACGTGAGATCGAAGTCTTTGTGCCGGAGAAGTACTGGCTGCTTACGCTAACCGCTCACCTTGCAGACGGCACCGTCATGGAGGCGCGTCATACCAACGGCAAGTTCACGGACAAGACGCAGGCCGAAACTGCGTACAATGCAACCGGCGAACCACTGAAGGTCACCGAAGTCATCACCAGTCACAAGACCGACCGTGCGCCGACGCCGCTGGATACCACAGCACTGATCGTCGGGGCCGGCAGACTCGGCATTTCTGCTGCAGCGGCGATGAACCGTGCGGAAGAACTCTACATGCGCGGATTCATCTCCTATCCGAGAACAGACAACACCACCTATCCGAAGACCCTGAACATCAATGCGCATCTGCAGATGCTCGACTGCGGCGGCATCTCCGCAAACGACGTGAAGTATGTGCGTGAGCACCGACGTCCGGTTCCTACCCGCGGCAAGAAGGAGACCACCGACCACCCGCCAATATATCCAACCGGTGCCGCTACCCATGCGGACATCGAGGATCCGGTTACCTGGAAACTCTATGAGTTCGTGGTCCGCCGGTTCCTCGCAACCCTATGCACCGACGCCGAATGGGAGACCATGAAGGTCAATCTGCAGGCCACCGCTGAACCGTATACTGTGACCGGTGGAAGACTCCTGGTTCCCGGCTGGAGAAAGGTTTATCCCTACAGCAAGGCGGAAGAGAACATCCTGCCGCCGCTTGCCGTCGGCCAGACGCTTGCCTTCGCCGGCAAGAACATGGAAGAGAGAGAGACCCTGCCGCCGGCACGGTATTCCCAGAGCAAGCTCATCCAACAGATGGAAGAACTCGGTCTCGGCACCAAATCGACGCGGCATGAAGTCATCAGTAAACTGATGAACCGCAAGTACATCGAAGGCAACCCACTCAAGCCGACGACCATAGGTCGGGCAGTCACCGAAGCACTGGAGGAACATGCGTCGACCATCACCGCACCTGGCATGACCAAGACGCTCGAAGAACACATGTACGGCATCGCATCCGGCACCAAGACGCTCGACTCGGTCCTGTCCGAGTCACGCAGAATGCTCACCGCGACATTCGACACGCTAGAAAAGAACAAGGAAGGCATTGGCAACGAGATCATAGACAAGACCCGGGAGACGCAGATAATCGGCCCGTGTCCCGTCTGCGGCAGACCGCTTGTAATCCGCAGAGCAAGAAGCAGCCAGTTCATCGGCTGTTCCGGCTACCCCGACTGTTCCTTCAACACTGGCCTTCCGCCGGCCGCCTGGGGTAATGCTATAAAGACAGATGAGATCTGTCCGATTCACGGCGTCAATCACGTCCAGCTCATCCGGAAAGGTGCACCACCATGGAAATTCGGCTGCCCCATCTGCAACCATATAACCTCCGGCGCGGAACTGCTGATGCAGGTTCCGGGCATGATGGAAGAGTGGGTGACCCGGTTGAACAATGCGCACATCTTCACGGTAAACGACATCATCACAGCCCCCCAGGAGACCCTGATGCAGCATCTGCAGATTCCGGCTGACGAGGCCGTGAAGCTGAAATCCGGTGCGGAAGATGCGATCACCCTGCTGCATCGCCGTGCCGAACTCAAGAAATTCATAACACCGATGATTCCGTTCAAGAGGAAACGGTCGTCCTCGAAGGTCGTCAAGGCGGTCTTTGCCGCCCACATCAACGACATGAAGACCTTGTCTACCGCGTCTCCTTCCGTTCTGGTTTCCGCTGGACTGACCGCGGACGAAGCTACCACGATTCTGACGGCCGCATATGAAAAGGTCAATCTCTCCCGCATGAAGGAAGCAGGCATTCCTACCGTCTCTCTGAAGAAATACGTGCAGGCAGGATATGCGAGTCCGGAAAAGTTCGTGAAAGAATCCATTGATGCATTGTCGAAAGCCACCGGCATGTCGGTATCGACCGTCGAACGGCACCGGAACCTGGTAGCCGCCTATCTGAAAAATGCCACAGATTGATATTGTCCTGGTAGAACCGCTCTACGAAGGCAACATCGGCTTTGCCTCCCGGGTCATGAAGAACTTCGGATTCCACAACATGGTGCTAATCAGTCCGCCGAAGATGACCATAGAGGGGGAAGCACGTGCCTCCCACGCGAAGGACGTGCTGCACAACGCGGAACAGATCACGCTCGATGAAGTCTTTGAGAGAAGCGATCTGTCGGTCGCGACAACCGGGGGCCTTCCCAAATCTGTCTCCCATCCGATGCGGATGCCGTACTATTCTCCAGGAGAACTCAGAAACATCATCAAGGACGTCGACGGCCGCGTGTCGATCCTCTTCGGCCGGGAGAACTGGGGCCTGAACAACGAGGAGATTGCGAAATGCGACATCATCTGTACGATTCCGACCGCGGAAGAATATCCGATCATGAACATCTCGCACGCGATAGGCATCGTCTGCTACGAGCTTGCACATCTGCCCCGCGGCGACTATTACCTCGCAAGCCACAAGGAGATGGAAGGTCTCTACCAGCACATCGGTGAATTCTTGGGTGAGATCGAACATCCGATAGAGAAGTGCGAAGTGACGCTGCTGCTCGCAAGACGCATCTTCGGCAGAACCAAACTGACAATCCGGGAAGCCAGCACGATGCATGGCATTTTGCGGCGTGCGGAACGGATGATGAAGATTGCCTCCGGCGACGAGAAGACCTATCCGGCGGAAGTGGCAAAGCCCGCGGAGGACGACGAATGATTAAATTCAATTCAACGATTTTTTTCCAGTTTGAGTGGTTTATGTAGTGGTGAAAATCATCTATTTTACGTACTCTAAAAAAAGGAAAATTTGTTTTTACTTCCTCAGCTGAGGAGGAGTAGGTTGCCGTATTGTTACTTATGGTTCCTCCGTACATGTTGAAAGTTCCACATGTGTTGACAAACACACCACCAACACGGGTTTTCTGGTTGTCAGATAGTAATTGCCAGAACTGGTCTGTAGCGCATTGTCCTGATCCCAAGAAACATACCCGGTATGCGTACATTCTGCTCTTGCTGTACCACTAATGTTTTCAGATTTTCCACCGATCTTTTCCTGTCGTAGTCGGTGTTATTTCGGCATACATGGGGGATTTACCAATGCCTCTCTAGAGTGAGAGAATGTGCATAAATATCAAAATTGTGCAGTACCGTCAGCCGTATTGAAAACACCGGCAGCGGGCATATACCCCAGAGTTACCCGCATGTTCTTCGGGGGGGCGACGAAAATCTTCTAATCCCGTCGAATCAGCTGAAATTTTGTAATTTTTTCAGCAGACGTTGCTCTGATTCATGTACACACCATGCAACATTGTTCGTGATATTTTGCCAACCCTGAAAAAACATATTTTACCCTGAGGTTTCCGATTTGCGGTGCTTTTATCCAACTATAGTAGGTAAAACACCGATTTTCACTCAAAAGAGTGACGAAAAACAATAAATATTCCATCAAATAAAGAAAAAAATGGAAATTATTTGAAGTATACGCCGACGTCTTTCATGCCGTTGCGCATGGCAATGGTGATGACAAGCGGCGTGATACCTTCGATTACTGTGGACATCGCAAGCGGTCCGGCATCGAGTGGCTTCAGTTTGGAAACACTTGCAACCAGTTCCATGACCTGTTTTTTCGCGTCCTCGTCGTCACCGCAGACAGCGACCGTATAATCGAGTTCATGATCGAGTTCCATCCATTTTCCAGCTGCGACGTTGTTGAATGCACAGACCAGTTTCGCGGAGGTAGGCAGTATCTTTTGGATAGCAAGCGCTGCTGATCCGTCCGCCGGGCGGTCGGGCAGAAAATACTTCTCTGCCGGGTTGCAGATCATCGGATTGATCAGGGAGACAACAACCTTGTTCTCGAATGCCGCTTTGCCAATGGATTCAATGGTGGATTCGATGCGTTCGAACGGGAGGGACAGAATCAGGATATCCGCATCGGTGACATCGGCATTGGTTCCGCCGGTACAGCAGGTCAGCAGACACTTGTGGTCCGCCAGATATTGATTGACACTGTCTGCAACGACCTGTGCCTTGTCTGCACTGCGGGAGCCGATTTCCACATCAAACTTGCCGCCTAGGCAGATTCTGCGCGTGAGACCTTCACCGATATTGCCGGTGCCGCCAAGAATTGCAACTTTTTTCATGGTAACCATTGCCTCAGATAAGTTAAATGATGGTATATTCGCGTTTAGGGCATATAAAACAAATCTTATCGCTTTTTCACGTCTTTGAAGTAGATTTTCTTTACGACCGCCGCACGGTCCAGATGGTTGTGGTGAATGAACACCATGAGTTCCAGGGCACGTGAAAACTCGTCGGAAAGTGCATTGTAGCGGTGAATCTTCTGTTGCAGCCTGCGGATCTTCTCGTCCGCCTACGGCCGCAGAGCCGCATCCTCCTCCGTGGAAACGGCGTGTTTCCGTCTGCACATGGATGGACGACTGCAGGCGGGTGAGTTCGGATGCGAGCGTACCGTCCAGGTGAAATTTCTGTGTCCAGTTTGTCGACGACCGCATGAATCTGCGCGACATTACGGATGGCGCTGTAGGTCTTCGTTCCGCTGCCTATTGGAATCACCATTGGCTTGCGCAGTTTCGACGACCCGTTCTGCGCAAGCGGCTGGCCGCCGACATAGGATATTGCCGTCGTGTCGATGACCACATACCCACATTTGGTGAAATCATGTCCTGTTGGTACCGGAATGCCGACCGCTGCATGATAGTCCTGGCCGATATGCAGGATTGCACTGGCATATCCTTCAATCGAGAGTAGGACGGCAAGCAGACGCTTATCGCTGCAGATGCCGCAGTTGTCCACCACGGTCTCGACCGGAAACCGCGGTACCGTATCCAGTAATCCCGGACAGTACCAGAACCTGTTCCGAGGAGGAACGCACCTCTTCATAGAGGTCGTTGGAGACCTGAAGTGTACAGGCATGATTCAGATGCTCGAAAGGGATGGAGATGAGAACATCACGCATGCACTCTGCAGTATTCTCTCCTATTAATGGATACACAACTGACGATGAAGGTTTCATCACAAAAAATAAGTATCAGGTTTGAGTTGACGGAAGGATATTCCACAACCATTCTGGGAGGGAAGACGAATCTGATGAATTGATCATCAGAATGGTGACTACAATCGCAGCAATCAGAACACAGCCGATGATGATTATGATGATGAGTTTCGCATGTTTCCTGCCGGCCTTCGGCTGTTTCCTGGATGCTGCGCCTTCACCGTACATGTCGTTTGCTATGCTTAGTTCGTAGGGTTTCTGGTTCGCCTGCGGATAGAGTTCAACCTGCGTCCTGAATCCGGCAGGCTGCTTCTGCTTTTTTGCCGTCTTCTTGCACTTGTACTTGCTGCGGCATTTCGGACAGAGGACTGCACCGCACTTCTTGCACTTGCGCATCTCGGTCTTCTTGTAGACCTTGCCGCATTCGTCACAGACAGCCTCATCAAGCCCAGGCACTGCGGCCGGCGACGCTGCATAGGCATACTGTGGGGGCTGCTGGTTCTGCAGCCCCTCTTCCTGGGTAGGAATGCGGTAATACCCATCATTCGGCTGGGCGGATGGAGCCAGTTCATACTGAGAGGTACGGCCGAACGGCGCATTGCCGAGATCCGCACCGCCGATGCTCTCCTTGTCGTCATCAAGGAAGTGGATACCGCCGCTATAGACATGGGGGTTTGCCTGAGTTGCTGCCGTCTGCTGTTCGTTCTGGTCAGTGACGCCCAGATTGCCGTCGAGTCCGCGGATGACAACCGGATCAGCATGGGGAACAGTCTTTGTGCGGCATTCCGGGCAGAACAGCTGTCCGCACGACTTGCAGCGATGTATCTCCGTGGTCCGGAAATACCGGCCGCAGCCGTCGCATCTCACCATGTTCTGCTCATTCTCAGATTCATTAATGCCGTTCATTGTTTACCACATGTACCGGTACTCCCCGCAGAGCACTATCTACTCCTAGTTTTTGCCAGTACTCTATTAAATATCTTATTCGCTCAATGGGCAGCGCCGTAGGATTTCAAGTGACCACAACCCTTTATACTGCTCAGCACCCATTAAAAAAGAATGACATCCGACCTCGACCAGATTAAGGAAAAGCTGGAAAAACTGGAAAACAAAGCAAGGAACATCGATGAAGTTTACGGTCACCGCCAGATTCCGGAAGATACCCCGCTGAAGATAACGGAACTCAACTTTACCTCTGAATCGATCGCCGCCGGAAACCAGGACCTGATCGCGGCAATCAAGAACTACATCAAACTGCGGATAAAGGATCAGAGACAGGATCTGCTGATGTTCAATCAGATGATTCTGGCAGGCATAAAAAACCCTGCAGAGAAATACCGGATTGTCGAACGGTTCGGTGGAAACACGACTGTCCAGGATGTCTATACCGAAGGCGCATTCGAAATCAAGGCGCTCATCAGTCAGTACAAGCTGATGCTGAAAGCTCTCAAGAAACTCTGAATATCCTTTTTTTCATTACCATAGATAGAGATCTGAGATCTGCGGATAGTATTTGCACTTTCAAAAAGAAAAACAAAACAAAAGAACGCCCAAGTCGGAATTTGAATCCGAGTCGCAGCCGTGACAGGGCTGCATGATAGGCCACTACACTACTTGGGCAATTGATGGTCCCGCCTCCCGGAATCGAACCGGGGACATCACGGTAGCTGCACATTGTTCCCACAGGAACGAAATTCTTACTACAGCCGTGCACTCTACCTGCTGAGTTAAGTCGGGATTTATTAACTGCTTTATTTAATTTAACCTAGGAAGATATAAACATATCGAAACAGTGGCAGATACCGGCAGCCGCGTATTTATTCGAAAAAATCCAATAGAGAACAAGATACTCATGACGAACGGAAACAACTTTGCGGTCATCGGCTGCCCCAGATGCAGACGCATCCTTGCTGCCGACCTTGCCTACGATACTAAGACCTGCCTGTGCGGCCACAAAATCGACCTGCACACCGCCAGTCATCTGGTCGACTGTGACTCCGGGGAAGCTGCTGCGGCTGCCGTACGTCAACTCCAGGAAAGGAACAACACGGGATTCACTTCGGCTGCAAAGCTTGCAGCCGCGGGGAAAAACGAGTTGGCAGATAACGCAGAAAATAGAATATTGAATATTTATTTTTAGTCGAATGGAATTGCTTCAAGCGCCGAAGTGATTTCCCAGACCTTGGTCCGGGCGTGCATCGGCATATTGGAGTCAATAGCGACCTCGTCAATTTTGGAAAGAGCGAGAGAAGGTCTGAGACTGACATCCTCCTTTTCGTCAAGAAGGATCTTCATCGTTTCATGTGCCGTCTTTCTGATATTGCGCGGAATCATAGGGTCTTCATTCAGCATCTGAAGCATGGATAAACAGCGCTGAATCGTTTCATTTGCATCTGCCATAAAATACTCATCCCCTTTAGGATTGTATTTATTTTATTATACTTTCTTTGAAATAAAGATACCCATTCCACCAAGTAAAATCACACCAGAAAAGAAGATACGGAAAACTAGTCCCGTCTTATTCGAGATAGGTGGCCTTCAACTGTTCGATGTCCGCGTTGGTAATCTCTATCTGGTTGTGAAAATAGGCAGCCCTGCCACTGTACTCGGTATCGATGAAGGACAGCAGATTCTCCATACTGCGACGATCGACACCGGCAACCGTCACATACGCGCCACAACATCATCGTTAATCGGATCGAAGAGACGCAGCTCGGATTCGATGGCGGAGATGAGCGGATGGTAATAGACGTTTTTCAGTTCGTAGTCATTAAGGATGGATTTCTTATCCACACCCAGGGCCGAGAGCAGCAGGACCGACGTGAGACCTGCTCGATCATTGCCCCAGGCACAGTGCCAGAGAACAGATTCTCCCGGGTAATCGATAATGGTATAGAAGAATTCGGCATGTCTATTCTGGGTGGCCGAATCGGTGACAGGCGTCTTGGTGATATCGTAGAGACCCCCTTTGGTGGCATAGCAGGCATCGTTCATCAGCGCATTCTGCAGTCGTTTTGACAGGTTGAGGGTGGTGAACTTTTCCACCAAAGATTCAGCTGTCTGCGCGATGGTGGATGAATTGTATGATGTATTCAGGACCGCATCCTCATTCACCTGGATCCAGTGATACTCGGCACCATCAACACCGCAGTCCAGGGTTTTCGTAACCTGTACTTCGGTACGGAAATCAAAGATGTGTTTCAGATGATATATACCGAAAGGTAGCAGCATCGGCTTCACTGACCGCGGAGATATTTCCACTGCGTAGAAAAAGATCCGATTGAAGAACTTGCCGTTGCGGAAGGGTAGCCTCCCAGATCACGGGCATTCTGACACTGGACAGATTCAGGGATGCTGTGCATACAGATCATCTAGCGTATAGGAAGACTTGGTGATTAAGTACCCCGCGGGCTGCCTGGAGTCGCCTGGATACAGCCGGTGCAGCAAACCGCAGAACAATCGGCAAAATTTTTTTCACGTTCTTGGTTACCGTAAACTCTCGCCAGAAAGCCATATATTAGTTTGGAATCGTCCGTCATTCCTTGAACTGGAGAAAAGAGACCCCTTCAAAATATATACTCTGGGAACAAATCTAATAACTAATCACTAGAAAAAAATACTCATGACAAAAACAGCGGATGAAATAATGGCGGTGTATCTTTTAAACGGCGGAAAGATGCTCAGCGAAATATGCCCGAAATGCAGTGCGCCGCTCTTCGAGGTCAAAGGCTGTAAGACCTGCGTTGTCTGCGAGGAACGCGCCAAAGAGGAGAAGGAACCTGATACAAAACCAACCGTAAAATCGGAGGCTGTCTGTCCAGACGTCAAGAGTATCGTCCAGATACAGCCCGCATACACGGCAAAAAGTGCCGGTACCGCAACGCCGGAGCTTGACAACCTGATTGCATCGCTCATCAGACGTGCGCAGGAAGAAAAAGATCCGGTGAAATGCCTGACCCTGCTCGAATGTCTCCGGACCGCGGCGGAAGCAAAGACCATCCTGGCGAGATTCCCTTGAATATTATCGGTATAGTCGGGTATCCTGCAAGCGGCAAAGGCGAGTTCTCAGACACGGCGAAGACACTGGGCATTCCGGTAGTTGTCATGGGGGATATCATCCGGAAAAAGACCGCCGAGGCCGGGCTTGAGCTTATAGATGCAAACATCGGCATGACCGCCCATAAACTCCGGGAACAGTACGGCATGGATGCAGTCGCCATCCTGACCGCCGAGGAAGTCAAAAAACTGGATGCAAAAACGGTCATCATCGACGGCATCAGAGGCGACGCCGAGATTCTCTATTTCAAGAAAACATTTCTTGACTTCAAGGTCATCTATGTGCAATCTTCCTTCGATATCCGTCTCGCCCGCATGATGACCCGGAGCAGAAGTGACGACGCGAACGGTCCTGCTGCCCTTGCCGTCCGCGACAAGCGGGAAGAGAGTTTCGGCCTGCAGCGAGCGACGGCGCTTGCCGACATCATTGTCCCGAACGAGACCGACCGTGACACCTATGTCCGGGAAGTTAGACGGATTCTGTCGGAGCTGCAATGAAGTTCTATTTCGCCTCTTCTTCGAAAATATGGGAAGATTTCGCCTGGGTTTCTGGCATCGCGGAAGCCGGATTCGATGGCTGGGAAATCTCCGCTGACGGAAACTACCGGCTGGACAAGGATGAATCATTCAGGGCAGTCAGGAAAACCATGGAAGAAACCGGCCTGCCGGTTACCGTCCATGCACCGTTCAGCGACCTGAATCCGGCATCAGTCAACGAGCCGATCTGGGAAGAGACCATCCTCCAGCTGGAACGCACCATCGAGATTGCGGCTGGCCTGACCGATACTGTGGTCATCCACCCGGGCTACCTGAGTCCAGTAAGCAGATACGATCCGTCCCCCGCCTGGCAGGCGCACAAACGCGCCTGCATCCGTTTGGGAAAAGCCGCCGAACGGGCCGGCATCGCTGCCTGTCTAGAGAACATGCCGGCGATAGACGACTTCTACTGCCGTGACGCCGACGAGCTCGACGGGTTCATCGAAAGGACCGGCATGAAGGCCGTGCTCGACATCGGCCATGCGCATACCAATGGGAATCTGGACCGGTTCGGCAAGGTCATCCTGCCCAAAGCGCATCACATGCATATCCATGACAACCACGGCGGACGCGATGAGCATCTGACGGTTGGTGAAGGCGCGATTCCCTGGGATAAGGTCATGCCAAAAATTGTGAAGAACTATCACGGAAAGATTATCGTGGTGGAAGGTAGGAATCCGGAAGAAGGCAGACGCAGTCTTGCGTTCCTGAAGAGGCGGTTCTGATGGCGGGAGAGACACTCTTCGTCCATTTCCTCGGCACTACCGGCGCACTACCGACCCCGCTTCGGAATCCGTCTTGCATCCTGATCCGCCGGGGATCCAACATGCTTCTCTTCGACTGCGGCGAAGGAGCACAGCAGCAGATGATGCGGGTCAAAACCGGATTCGTAGTGAACGCCGTGTTCATCACCCACTGGCATGCTGACCATTATCTGGGACTGTTCGGTCTGATCGAAACGATGGCGTTCAATGGACGGACCGAACCGATGACCATCTACGGCCCGACTGGAGTCGATAAGATTGTATCCATCATCAAGACGCTGACTCCAAAGATACCATTCATCCTGGATGCGGTCGAAGTAGCGCCGAGAGACGTGATTCCGTTCAACGGATATGCGGTCTACGTGTTCCGAACCTTCCACGGCATGGAAAGCGTCGGTTATGTCTTTGAGGAAGACATGCGCCCCGGTAGGTTCAACCGCGAACAGGCAATCGCTCTCGGGGTGAAACCCGGTCCGCTCTTCGGCAAACTACAGCGTGGCAACGCAGTCACCATCGACCACAACGGCGAGATTGTCACCATCCAGCCGGAAGATGTCATGGGTGCCCGAAGATCCGGACGCAAGATCGTCTATACCGGAGACACGCGTCCCATCCGGCAGCCGGAAGAGGCACTCTATCATGCCGACCTGCTGATCCACGAAGCAACGTTCGAAGAGGACGAGGGCGCGGAACGGGCGAAGGAAGTCTGGCACTCAACCGCAAAGGAGGCGGGAAGCGTCGCCGAGATTCTGCAGCCGAAACAGCTGGCGCTGGTCCATATCAGCTCACGCTACATCTCCGCCGCAAACCATGTCAAGGACGCCAAGGAAACCTTCAGCGGCAAGGTGTTCGCCCCCGACGACCTGACGACAATCGAGATTCCGTTCTCCGAGGAATGAGCTACGAAAAAATACCCCTTCACGAATATTCATATATGTCCGAGAAAATATAATAAAACAACAAATTATGCCGGAAACCAACAGTAAAAACCGTCTTGACCTCTTTTTGAATGAAGGGAGCATCACCACCATCAGAAATCCGATACGGTTGAAGATCATCCGGCTCCTGCAAGAGAAAGGCTCCGCGACCTTCCCGGAGATCCAGGAACTCACCGGCCTTTCAAAATCCACGGTGTCTGTCTACGTGACATCGCTTTCGGATGCGGGTATTATCTCCCGTGTCTCCGACGAAGACGACCACCGCAGGAAAAGCTACGTGCTGACTGCGAAATATGTGGGAAGCCTACTCCCCTCCACATACTCAGCGGCATCCGAGTTTCGTGAGCTCATCCGCAAAACCTATGCGAACTACGACCGAATCAACTACAAGGAGATGCTGCCACACATCTTCCAGATAGCACTTGCCGAATCCGGCATCCACATCGACCCGGTCCTCAAACGTGGTGGTATCATCATCGGCGAATCCATTGTGCCGTTCACTGTCGACGAGACGTTGGAAAAGACCATCGAAAACGTCGCCGGCCTCTGGAAACACTACGAGTTCGGTGACCTGTCCATGCGATCGAACGAGCCGAACCTACGTATCGACATCTACAACTGCTACGAATGCAAGACACTGCCCGCAGGCGTCGGTGGCGGTTGCACCATCACCGGCGGCATTCTGGAAGCCGTGTTCTCCGCATTCTTCAAGGAGCCGGTGACCGTAAAAGAAGTGGAATGCCAGGCAAAAGGATTCCCCTGCTGTTCATTCACAATCGTTAGGCTGCAGAAAGCTGCAGCGTAATATACTGATTCGGTTCCCAGACATTTGACCTGACTGTTTTAAGAAGGAGTTTCATCTGCAACTACGGCTTTTCAAGACAATAGCTAATAGCGATTGAAAAAATAAAAAAAATTACTCGCAGCCGCCGCCTGAGGAGAACTGACCTTGGACATCTTTGCCCAGCAGACCCACCGCATCGGCTCTGCAGCGCTGACAGTGACGCATCTGACGGACATATGGTGCGCAGAGCTCGTGCATGTGCGCCTTCTCCTGCGGGGTCGGCGGCACGATGTCCTTGAACTTGTACTGCGGAATCAGCGGGATGATATTGAAGTTGAACACGCCCATCGCACCGACCTTTTTGGCAATCTCCGGAATATGCTTGTCGTTAACGCCTGGAATGTAGACGGTATTGATCTTGACGAGCATGCCTTTCTTGACTGCTGCTTCGATACCCCGCATCTGGTGGTCGAGCAGGAGTTTTGCGGCTTCACGACCGGTGTAGCTCTTGCCGCCGTATTCGACGAAGGTATAGATTTTTTCGCCGATGACGGGATCGATGGCGTTGAGGGTAACTGTGATGTTCTTGACGTTGTACGACTCGAGTTCGTCGATTTTGTCCGGCAGAAGGACACCGTTGGTGCTGATGCACAGAATGATGTCCGGATACTTCTCGTGCACGCGTCTGAGGGTCTCGAAGGTCTCCTCATTAGTGAGTGGATCACCGGGACCTGCGATACCGACCACACGGATGTGCTGCATCTTCGACACGACCTCATCGATACGCTCGATGGCGGTATCCGGGGTCAGTATCTCACTGGTGACACCCGGCCGCGACTCGTTGACGCAATCAAAGTCACGGACACAGTAGTTACACTGGATATTGCATTTCGGGGCTACTGCCACATGGCAGCGGCCGAACCTGTGTTTGGTATCCTGACTGAAACAGGGATGTTCCTGGATCCGGCGCAGTGCATCCGGATCGTACGGCAGTGACTCTTCCTTTTTCTCCATAGACAATTGTATTGATTTTCCTTCTATTTAACCAGATGGATGGAGGAATTCGGCAGAAATGAGAGAAAACGGGAAAAACAGAGATGCTTTTTATACTATCCCAAAGAACAGTATAAATACAATAGGAGAAACCCCAATGGGTGGCTTATTCAATAGAGATAAATCGAACCAGTGGATTCCCCGCGGAGAGCAGGCTTTTGAAAAACAGCAGTTCGAGGATGCATGCGACCACTATGTCAAGGCAGTGGAAACCGAACCAAACAACGTTGCAGCGATGCTGCGTCTGGCTCACCTGCAGCAGTACATCGGCAGATACAGCGACGCACTGATGACCTACCTGAAGGTTGTCGTGGCCGAACCGTCAAACACCAATGCATGGACCCAACTGGCAATCCTGCAGGCTGAATCCGGCGCTTACGACCAAGCAATAAACTCAATAAATCATGTCCAGCTCAGTCCGCTCGACACGTTCCTTCTTTCCCGCAAATGCGAATGGTCTTCCCGTATCTGCGACTATCAAGGGGCAGCAGAGATCGCAAAGCGTCTGATTGCGACAAACCCGGAGAATGAATACTATAAATCGCTCTATGCCGAAAACCTACTGCGCTCCGGCCAGAACGCCGACGCAAAGAATGCCTACCTTAGTCTCATGAAAGAGTACCCCAAACATGCCGCAAAATATGCAAAGGATGCAGCTTTCTGTGCGGAACTCATGGACGAAACCGACGAGGCATGTAGGCTATATGCGCAGACCTCCGCGCAGGATTCCCTCAGCCGGTACCGGAAAGCCCAGCTCGATGAAAGTGCCGGCAGATTCGCCGATGCTGCATACGCCTATGCCGCCATCCAGCAGAAAGAAGGCACCGACGAGATCCACCTTACCCTGCGCCGCATCTACTGTCTCTTCTGGAGCGGCAAATACACGGAAGCCATTGCCGAACTCGAGAACCTCCTCTCCCGTGGGCTTGAATCCGCCGATCTCTGGTATCTGCTCGGAACCCTGTCGTTCATGACTGGCTCGATAAAACGTGCCGCAGAATGCTTCGAAAAAACAGCCCGACTCGCACCGGAGATGGGATGGGTCTGGCAGATGAAAGGCATTGCGGAATTCTTCTCCGGAAAGTATGCCAACGCCATTGAAAGCATCAACCATGGAAAGGCCATCCTTTCAGACAAGGAGAGCGGAGATGCGTTCTTCGAGAAAGAGGACCTAAATCTCCTGGAAAAGGAGCAGAAAAAACAGGTTGAAGAGATCAAATTCAGTGAAGAGAACCCGTACCTTACCTCCATCGAGGCGTGCTGTCTTGCCGCCATCGGAAATGCGGAAGCGGCCGACAAGGCGGCACTGTCTGTGCTTGAGGCCGACCCGTCGCGTATCGACATGGAACTCCTACACCTGCGTCTGCTAGCCGCATCCGGCAGATACCAGGCATCCGCAGAAACATATACCAGAGTCAACGAGCTCCTACCGGACGATTACACGCTGCTCTTCGAACATGCGGAAACCGAAATGTTGCTCGGAAAGTTCTCCCAGGCAGCCGAAATCTTCAACAGCCTGAATGCTGAGTATCCGGAAAATCCACTGCTGCTTGCCCGGCTCATCTTCTGCTTGACATGCACCGGCGACTACGACACCGCGAAGGAGACCGCAGATTCCGCTATCACCAAGATTCCCAACGATGCGGCAGCTCTCCGCATGGCAGGCAATGCTTCGTTTTATGCCGGTGCCTACGACGATGCGATAACCTACTATCAGAAGGTCACCGAACTGCAGCCGGAGAACGGCTATGCCTACCTTTACCTTGGCAGATCGTACGAGATGCTGGGAAGATACACGGAGGCCAAGGAGGCTTTCTCGTCCGCTGGCGCATACCTGGCGGAGAACCAGACAATGGTGTTTCACCAGGCGCAGGCCGCCGCAAATACCGGCAACATGGAAGAGGCGGCAGCGCTCTACACCAGTATCATCCAGAGTTATCCGGACCTCAAGGGCCCAGCAGAGGAACTCGCGCTCATCTCTGCCTCTCTCGGCAGACATGAAGAGACCAAAAATGCAATCGCAGCCGCAACCTCGCTGGGCAACACCAACTTCATGCTCAGCAAACTCGGCGGAGACACCTGCATGCTGCTGATGCGGTTCGATGAGGCGGTTACCTACTACACTGAGGCGCTTGCACTGAATCCGGACAACAAGATTGTGAAAGTGGCACTGGCCAAGGCATATTCGGAGAAAGGCTCGTATGGGGAAGCGCTGAAGACCGTAACCGAGGCGCTGGCTGCAGATCCCCAAAATCCGGAACTGCTCATCCTGAAGGCCAGATGCGAACTGAACCTCGGTAATTGGGAGACAGCAGAAGATACCCTGCATACCCTCTGCAGTCTTACGCCAGATGCTCCAGAACCACTGGTCGCCCTTGCCGCCGTGCTTGAGCACCAGCGGAAATACGACGAGATGCTGGAAGTCTTCAGCACGTATCTGGACATCCAGCCGGAGAATATCAATGTGTTCAGGAAGATCGCTGACATCTACCTGATGCAAGGCAACTACGAGGAGGCAATCTCCGGTTTCGACCTGATTCTGGAAGCACAGCCGAATGATCTCATCACCCTGTGCAAGAAGGCGGAAGCCCTCATGGCGCTCGGTAAGTGGGATGAAACGGCAAAACTCTGCGCTGATATCCTCAAGGACGATGAGAACAATGCGGGCATCAGACGCCTGTATGCGAAATCCCTCACCCTTTCCGGCGACAGCGAATCCGCACTCAAGGAATACGTCACCATCCTGAAGACCGACCGGACCAACACCGAAGCGCTCTTCAGCTATGGCGACCTGCTCTCCCGCACCGGAAACTACAGCAAGGCGTTCATCGCCTTCGACCGCATCATCCACAGCGCCAAGGTCAACCACTGCGCCTATGTGGAGAAAGCGTTCGCCGCGGTCAAAGAAGGAAAACCGGAGATGATCTTTGATGCACTCAAAGCCAGCATCTCGGTCTCCTCCGGCAACCCCTATCTCCTGGCAGGTCTCGGTTACTTCTCTGCACTCAGCGGTAGACCGTCCGAAGCGCTCACCTTCTTCGAGAAGGCTGAAAATGCAGGATGCACCGACGTTGACGTCTACAGCACGCGTGCACTCATCTACCTTGGCCAGAACAGATACGACCTGGCGCTCGCCGCCGCCGACAAGGCGACCGAGATGAGCCCTGCAAACGCGTTCGCCTGGCGCATGAAAGCCAAAGCGCTCGAGGGACTGGACAGACTCGAGGAGGCAGTTGAGTGCTACAAGTTCGCCATCACTGGAAAGGAAGTAAAAGCAAATACGGAAGCCGTCTCTGAAGATCTCGGAGGGGCCACGAAAAAGAACGAACCGGCCACGGTCGAAGAAAAATCGGCAGAAAAGAAGGACACCGCACTTGCCGCCGAGCAGCGCATGAACCGCAGAAAGGCATTCGGCAAAGACAACCTGTACAGTGAGGAATCAACCCGCGCCAACAAACAGGAACCGAAGAAGCACGGATTCATCATCAACTGACGCTTCCTTCCATGCAAATCCAGATTCTCTGCATCGGCAAGATCAAAGATCGGTGGATAGCCGACGGTATCGCCGAGTTTGAGAAACGGCTGAAACCCTACGGAACGGTGACCGTCACGGAACTTACTGAAGTCAGGATTCCTGAGGGGGCAAGTCCCGCCGAAGAGATGATAGTAAAGGACAAGGAGGGGGACCTTCTGCTCGCCGCGGTGAAAAGCGGATTTACGGCGATGGCGTTCGATCCCCACGGCAGACCAATCTCAAGTGAGGAGTTGGCGGCGGAACTCGGCGAAGCGAGACTTGCCGGCCGCAACCTCTGTTTCATCATCGGCGGTCCGCTCGGGCTGTCGGAAAAACTCCTTTCCGCCGTCAACCGAAGACTCTCGTTTTCAGCACTCACGTTCACCCACACGATGGGCCGTTTAATCCTCTTCGAACAGATCTACCGCGCGTACCGAATACTCGCGGGAGAACCCTACCATAAATAGCCTTTTTTTACCCCTTTCCAGAATAAACATATAAATCCTGGTTTCGTATATGTAAATACTATGAAACTTGTCTACAAGGGCAAAACCAAGGATGTTTATGCGAGTGAGGACGGGACCTACCTCCTGAAGTTCAAGGACGACTGCACTGGCGTTGACGGCATCTTCGACCCAGGAATGAACACCGTGGGCCTTACCATAGAAGGTGCCGGCAACGCAGGTCTCCGGCTCACCGAGTACTTCTTCAATATCCTGAATAATAATGGCATTCCGACGCACTTCATCAGTGCTGACATCAAGAACACCACCATGACCGTCAAACCTGCGAAGATGTTCGGTAAGGGTCTTGAGGTCATCTGCAGACTCAAGGCGGTTGGTAGCTTCTACCGCCGGTATGGAAACTACTGCAAGGAAGGCCAGGACCTGCCAGCGTTCGTGGAGACAACCTTCAAGGACGATGCACGGGAAGACCCACCGGTCACCCGTGACTGTCTGGAGATGCTCGGTGTCATGACCGACGCACAGTACGACGAGGTCAAGGGGCTGACCCAGAAGATCACCCTGATCATGAAGGAGGAACTCATGAAGAAGAACCTCATTCTCTACGATATCAAGTTGGAGTTCGGCCTCATCGACGGCAAGGTTGTCCTTATCGATGAGATCTCCGGCGGAAACATGCGAGTATTCAGGAATGGCAAGAATATCATGCCACTCGACTTGTGCCGCATGGTTCTCGACGAATAATCCTTTCAAACTTTTTTATCTGATTCTCTACTGTCCAAGTATCTGTATTTGAAATTATTTGCATTAACTCTCATGTTTGCAACTCATGATTGCAAAATTGACAGTTATAGAAAAACGTGATGAAAAAAGGAATTCTGCCGTTTTAATCTTGGCAGCCTCTTCGAAACCGAGTGCGGCAATCGAAATCCTCTGCATCTCACCTTTCTGAATCTTGCCGGTGATCGTCATCGGGAACGAGTTGCAGAACCGAAAATATTTCGAAATCTTGTAGCGGGCAATCTTGCCATCAAAGTAGGAATAGAATGCCTCTTTAGTGAGCTTGACGCCGTCTTCCGGCCGCACCCAGGCACAGAGTTCCTCCCTGTATTTCTTGTCAGGGACGTCGGTGACATAGACATCTGAGATCTTCGGATGCTGGTGGGAGAACTCCCCGATCTCGCGCGGATAGATGTTTTCACCACCACGGATGACTACCTTCTTCAGTCTGCCGACTATGCGGACGTAGCCGTCCTTGTCCAGGGTTCCGAGATCGACGGAATGCGGCTAGTGGTTCTCGTCGATGACCTGACGGGTCGCCATCCGGTTGTTGGAGTGCCCTCTCATGGTACAGTAGCCGCGAATACAGATCTCGCTGGTCTCACCGTATGGCAGAACATTCTTGGTCTTCGGGTCGATGATCTTGATTTCGGTATGTGGGAATGCACGACCGACGGTCGAGACACGCGTCTCCAGGGAATTGGTAATGGTCGACATGGTGACCCCGGAGGAAGTCTCCGTCTGACCGTAGACGATCACGATGTCCTTCATGTACATCTTTTTCGCGACCTCCCGCATCTTCTCGATCGGACACGGCGAACCCGCCATGATACCGGTGCGCAGTGACGACAGGCCGTACTTCGCAAAGTTCAGGTGGCCTAGTTCGGTGATGAACATGGTAAGAACCCCATGTAGCGTGGTACATTTCTCGAACTCGACCGCACGCAGAACCGCTTCCGCATCGAACACGGGACCTTGAATTCCCATCGTGGTGACACAGACCATGTTCGACAGGACCATGCTGAAACAGTGGTAATACGGCACCGGAATGCAGAGCTTGTCCTTCTCGGTAAATCCCATGCCGACGCCGATGATAAGCCCGTTGTTCATCACGGAATGGTGCAAAAGAGTGACTCCTTCCGGGTATCCGGTCGTTCCCGGGGTGTACTTGATATTGAGGGCGTCATCGAGCTCGACGAAATCCTCGCGGTCCTCCAGTTCCTCATCGGAGATATATTCGCCCCTCTCGATGACCTCGCTCCAGCGGTACATGCCGTTGTAGGTGATCTCACCCATGAACATGACGTTGCGTAGGTGCTGGAACTTCTCCAACCGGATATTACCGAGCCTGGGCTCGAATGCCTCCGGACAAGTCTCATAGAACATACCGACATAATCTGAGGTCTTGAACTTTCCCTGAAGAATCAGGATATCCACCTCTGACTGTTTGAACGCGTACTCGAGCTCGAACGACCGGTAGGACGGATTGATGTTGACCATGATGGCGTCGCTTTTCGCGGTGGCGAACTGGACCAGAATCCATTCGATGTAGTTGAGCGCCAAAATGGCGACCAGTGTACCGCGCTCGACATCGAGCATCGTCAGTCCCTTCGCCAGCGCATTCATTTTGATGGCGAACTCACGCCAGGTATAGCGCAGATACGGGGGAACAAGCGCAGTTCTTAGCGCATTTGTCTCGGTTTCGCGGGAACTGTTTGGTTCTTCGGAGACCAAGCTTTCATGGTGGTCGCATGCGACGGAAGTCGAGATGATGTCCTTTCCGTAGGGTTTTTTTGAAAAGCCACTAGAGCCTCACCGTTTGGATATTTGGCTGCGATGCTGTTCAGAAGTTGGCCGACAGTACAGCCGAGCAACGGTTTGTCGGACGTACCACAAGAGTGGCTTTCAGACATGGTGACATACCATTTGCACTAGAGCTTAAAAAATAGGGGAAACGGACAAAATTACGCGAAAACAGGGAAATCAGAAAAAAGTGCACCGACCGGGACTCGAACCCGAGTTTAGGCGTTGGCAACGCCTAGTGATAACCTCTACACTATCGGTGCAATAGTGCTTATAATAATAAGTCTGTTGGCTATAAATAGATTTCTTTTTTTTCGACTGGCCGTTTCAGCTAAAGAAGGACACAGCTAGCCAGTTCCAGCTGCTGGTGACTGCACAGCAGATAAGAAATCCGAGAATGGCACCTCCGTTGATGTACGGTAGTCCCGCCTGGGCATTTCCGGTCTTTTTCAGCGGCAGGGCCAGCAGAATGACCCCAACCAGGGATCCGATGAGCGTGCCGAGCGCTGGAACGCCCAGGCCCAGAACCTCCGGACCGGTGACAAACACCTGGGCAGAAACCGCCAAAATGCCCGGCATGATCATGTCACCCATGCCGATCATATACGCCGCCCGTTCTTCTTTCGCTCCAGTGATGGAAAGTCCCGATTTCCGGTAGGAGTATCCGCGCCGTTTCGGCACCAGGAACATGATCGTCATTTTCTGCCTCATCACGCCGTCCGCCAGGGTCAGCATATGCTTGGTATGGTTGACTGAGATGTAGTCATAGAGGATAAGGAACAGCAGCAGGATGATAACCAGCAGTGGCGACAGCGAGATACCGAAGATGACCGAGCATCCAGATGCGATGATGATACCGACGATGTCGATGATGTACCATTCCGACCAGAACGCAAGCACAAGAATGCCAACAACGGGGAGCAGGATGGAAAGGATATAGAGGAGCGGCACTGGCATCGTTGGAATCAGGGACAGGAGCGCGAACGCTACGTAGTAGATGACCAAACCGATACATATCGCAATGATGACCAATATGATCCGGTACGCCTTCTTCCGGATGAGCAACAACAAGATAGTCGTGAATATGAGCAGCAGAATGATGAAAAGTGCGATGTTCCAGGCAGAATCGGGATCGTCGAAGGCAAGCAGGTGCGCTCCGACCGCGGGGCCGATGAGCAGGAGAGCGGCAATTTCCGAAATCAGCATCAGAACAACTATTCCTGCATAAGCAACGATGCCCGAAACCCTGCCTTTCTTCACCTGCTTCTCTACTACGGGAGCCGGGGGGGCCGTCTCGTACGCTGGTTTCCGGGATATACTACTCTCATCCATATAGTTAATTTTATTATTTATCGTCACCGTAGTTAAACTATGAATATACGTGACATCATTCTCGAGATGGTTTTCATTGCTCTGATGGCTGTTTCTGGTGTCATCGTAATCAGCCGTCTTTGGCAGGATGCTGTGACCGCGATCGGTGTTTTGATTCTGATTCTAGCATTCGGCGCCCTTCTGCTCCAGCTCATCATCAGAATCCACAAGCTCGAAGAGGAACAGCGTGCGCGCGAACGGAACATCCGTGCCTACCTGGAAGATCTGGGCAGGCAACTGGTTGCAAAACAGGACAAGACCTCCCAGACAATCATCGAGACCGTCGGCTCCCTGAAATCACGGATGTACCGCTGACATGGGAGTCGCCATCCGCTCACTTCTGGAAGGCTGCATCGAGAATCCTGGTTGGGATAATATGCGAGGCATGGCGGCCATCGACGCCTACAATGCCCTCTATCAGTTTTTATCTGGTATTCGTCAGGCTGACGGCGAGCCGCTCGTGGATGACGAAGGCCGGGTCACCTCACATCTGAATGGTCTGCTGTTCCGCTCGGCGAACCTGATCGAAAAAAACATTACCCCCATATACATTTTTGATGGCAAACCGCCGAAATTCAAGCGCAAGACCCTGGATGAACGGAGTCTGGTCCGGGAGCACGCGAAGGGGGAATGGACCAAGGCAGTTGCCGCAGGAGACGAGGAAAGCGCACGCAAATACGCGATGGCGTCGACCAAGGTCAACACCTACGTCATCAATACCGCCAAAGATCTGCTGACCGCTCTGGGCATCTGCTGGATCCAGGCGCCGGGGGAAGGCGAAGCACAGGCATCGTTCATGACGCAGAAAGGTGACGTCAATTTCGCCGTCTCACAAGACTACGATTCGCTGCTGTTCGGCTGCGAAACACTGGTCAGAAACATCACCATTTCAGGAAAACGCAAGATCCACAGCAGGGTCATCACCGTGGTTCCAGAGCGCATCTACCTCAACCAGGTGCTCCAGACGCTCGATATCACGCAGGAACAGCTTGTCGAGGTGGCGCTCCTCGTCGGTACCGACTACAACTCAGGCGTGGATGGCATCGGCCCGAAGAAGGCGATCAAGGTTGTCAAGGAAGGAAACTTCGAAGACCGGATTGCGGAAGCGGAGAACGCCGCCGACCCCAAGTTCCTGATTAACTATTTCCTGCACCCCGACGTCACCGAAGAGTATACGATAACCAAGGATGCGGCCAATCGCGACAAGGTCTATGAACTTCTCTGCGAACAGCATGGATTCACACGGGAACGCATCGAAGCGGGACTCGACAAGATCGATGCGAAGAAAGGGCAGGCAACGCTCGATTCCTGGTTCTGAAATTGTGTTAAAAAAATGAGGGAGTTCCAATCCCTTAAAAAATGATTATTCTTTTCTCTCTTCGCCTGCCGTTTCTCCATCATCGTCACGGACGATGGCGACTCCAGTGACCTTATCGCCTGCATCAAGGCGGATGACACGTACACCCTGAGCGGCACGGCCCTGGACAGAGATATCAGCCGCATGGGTACGCATGACAATGCCGCTTGCGGTGGTGATGACGAGATCATCCTTGTCGGATACGGCAACCGCTGCAACGACCGGTCCGCGCTCGAAATTCGCCACAATAGAGCAGACACCCTGGGTTCCTCTGCCGTGGCCCATGAACTCGTCAAACTCGGTACGTTTACCGAATCCCTTGTCAGTTAGGAGGAAGAGAGACTTCGTTTCCGGATCGACGAGGGTCAGACCGCAGACGGTATCTCCATCTTCGTCGTACTTCATGCGGATACCGATGACACCCTGTGAACCACGGCCGGTTGGCCGAACCGCCTCCTCGCCAAACCTGAGGGTTTGTCCGTACTTTGTTGTAAGCACGATGTCAGCCTTGCCGTCGGTCTCGACGACATCGACCAGTTCGTCTCCTTCCAGGAGCGTCATTCCAATGATGCCGCCGTTGCGCGGACGGGAGAAGAGCTCCTGCGAGAACTTGCCGATACGTCCCTGCTTGGTCGCATAGAGGAAGTATTTCTTGGAATCGAATGACCGCAGTGGAATGATCGCGGAGATATCCTCATCGGTCAGGTTCAGCAGATTGACAATCGCCTTTCCCTTCGCGGTGCGGGAGCCTTCCGGAATGTCATAGACACGGAGCCAGTAGGCACGTCCCTTGTTCGTGAAACAGAGCAGGTAATCATGGGTGCTCGCCATGAACACACGATTGACGATATCCTCTTCCTTGGTGGTCATGCCGGAGACGCCGCGGCCGCCGCGTTTCTGCTGGCGGTAGACGTCGATTGGGACACGCTTGATGTAGTTCTGCTCAGTGAGCGTCACGAGAACCTGCTTGTCCTCGATAAGATCAAGCACATCGATACCGGTGTTCACCGTGTAGTCGATCTTGGTCCGGCGCTTGTCCGCATAGGATGCTCTGACTTCATTCGTTTCGTCCTTGATGACCGAAAGGATGTTCACATCGGAGGCAAGAATCCATGACAGGTGCTCGATGAGCTTCTGGAGTTCACCTGCCTCGGACTTGATCTTCTCCTCTTCTAGATGAGCCAGACGGCGCAGCTGCATCTTGAGAATCGCTTCCACCTGTACCGGTGAGAAGCCGAAGGAGGAAACCAGTTTTTCGTGCGCGACAACCGGATCATCGGATGCACGGATGGTTACGATGACCTTGTCGATCATGCTGATAGCTTTGAGGAGACCTCCGAGAATATGCAGGCGCTCTTCGGCCTTCCTCTTGTCATGCTCACTTCTTCTGCGGATGACATCCATACGGTGGTGGATGAAGTTCTTCAGGAGTTCAGGAAGCGAGAGGATCTGCGGCTTCTTGTCGACGATGGCGAGGTTGATGACTCCAAACGACGACTCGAGCGGCGCGTGCTTGTAGAGCTGATTCAGGACAATATTTCCCTGCACATTCTGCTTGAGTTCGATGATAACCCGGATGCCGTCCTTGTCGGATTCATCACGGATATCAGCAATGCCTTCAATCTGCTTGGTCTTGATGAGTTCTGCGATCCTCTCGATCATGACCGCCTTGTTGACCTGGTATGGAATCTCTGTGATAACGATCTGCTCGAAGTTCTTCTTACGGTCCTCAATTTCGGCAACGCCGCGGACAACGACCTTGCCCTGGCCGGTGAAGTAGGAGTTGCTGATACCGGTGTCTCCCATGATGATACCTCCGGTCGGAAAATCCGGACCCGGCATGATCTTCATCATCTCCGGCACGGTCATGGCCGGGTTGTCGATATAGGCGTTGACGAGCCGGCATACTTCTCCCAGATTGTGCGGAAGCATGTTGGTGGCCATACCCACAGCGATACCCATGGAACCGTTAACCAGCAGATTTGGAATCTTGCTCGGCAGAACATCCGGCTCGAGCGAGGATTCGTCGAAGTTCGGCACCATGTCGACGGTTTCCTTGTCGATGTCTTCAAGCAGACATTCTGCCATCTTGGTGAGCCTGGCTTCGGTATAACGCATTGCTGCAGGTGAGTCTCCGTCGATGGAACCGAAGTTACCCTGACCGTCCACGAGCGTGTAGCGGTAGGTGAACGGTTGCGCCATCTTCGCGAGCGTGTCGTAGATCGCGACATCACCGTGCGGGTGGTAGTTACCCATGGTTGCTGCAACCGCCTTTGCCGACTTCTTGTATGGATTCGACGAGGTGTTGTTTTCGTCGTGGTACATCGCATAGAGAATTCTGCGGTGTACCGGCTTGAGACCGTCACGGACATCCGGAATCGCACGGCCGATGATGACACTCATCGCATAGTCGATGAAGCAGGTCTTCATCTCATCTTCGACCGTTACCAGCTGAAGCTTGTGGCCCGCCTGAGGATTGAACTCCTCCTCTTCAGATGTCAAGGTTTCTCACCTCCCCTGCGTGGCGTTTGATAAATTCTTTTCTGGGAATCACATCGTCTCCCATGAGTTTCTCGAAAATCTCATTCGCATAGCTTGCATCCTCGATTCTCACCTGTTTCAGGATACGGTTCTTCGGGTTCATGGTCGTCTCCCACAATTGGCCTGCATTCATTTCACCCAGACCCTTGTAGCGCTGGACGGACGTTTTTTCACCGAACTCGGCGGTCGCCGCCTTCATGTCGCCTTCCGTGAACACGTAGCGCTCCTGCTTGCCTTTGGCGATTCTAAAAAGCGGGGGCTGGGCGATATAGACGTATCCTGCGTCGACGAGCGGCCGCATGTATCTGATGAAGAAGGTAAGAAGCAGAATCCGGATATGTGCCCCATCGACATCGGCATCGGTCATGATGATGATATGGTGATACCGCGCCTTGCTGACGTCGAAGGCATCACCATAGCCAGAACCGATGGCAGAAATCAGCGTCTGGATTTCAACATTCTTCAGCGCCTTGTACTCACGGGTTTTCTCAACATTGAGGATCTTACCGCGCAGCGGTAGAATCGCCTGGAACCGGCGGTCACGTCCCTGTTTCGCCGAACCGCCTGCAGAATCTCCTTCCACAATATATATCTCGGATTTCGCGGGGTCACGTTCGGAACAGTCGGCCAGCTTACCCGGCAGACCGGACATCTCAAGGGTGCTCTTCCTGCGGGCGAGTTCCTTCGCCCGACGGGCAGCCTCACGAGCGTTCGCCGCTTCCTGCGACTTCTTGGAGATGGCCGCGATGACCTTCGGGTTCTCTTCGAAGAACTCGGTCAGCGCACTGTAAACCAGGGAATCGACGACGTACTTGATGTTGCTGTTGCCCAGGCGCATCTTGGTCTGGCCTTCGAACTGCGGGTTGGAGATCTTGATGCTGATGACCGCCGTCAGACCTTCACGGACATCTTCACCTTTTACCGAGACGTCCTCCTTCAGGTGCTTGTTCTCATGAGCGCTCTTGTTGATCGCACGGGTAAGTGCGGACCTGAATCCTTCCAGGTGCGTTCCACCTTCCCGGGTATTGACCGAGTTAACGAAGGTATAGAGCGTTTCGTTATAGGTGGTATTATACTGCAGGGCAATCTCCACATCGACCTTGTTCTCGGGGTCGAACTTGTCGATGTAGATCGGGTCCTGATGCAGGAGCTCCTTGCCTTCGTTCAGGTGCAGGACGAACTCGCGCAGGCCGCCATGATAGCAATAGACTGCAGCATCGCTGGAGCGCTTGTCCTCGACGCGGATCTCCACACCCTTGTTGAGGTAGGCGAGTTCCCGGAAGCGGTGAGCCAGGATATCATAATCGAACTCGGTTGTTTCGAAGATGGACCCATCCGGAATGAAGGTGATCCTAGTACCGGTCTTGTCCCGCGGAGAATTCTTGGAGGAATCCATGCGGGCCATGCGGTCGGCGAACTCGACGTCAGTCTCAGGACGGGACTCCATTCCGCGGACGATGCCACCTTTGGAAAAGACCATCAAGTAGATGTTGCCGTTGCGGAATACTTCCGCGGTCAACTGGGTTGCCAGAGCATTCACGACAGAGATACCGACACCGTGCAGACCTCCAGATACCTGATACGAATTCTTGTCGAATTTTCCTCCGGCATGCAAAACGGTAAGAACGACTTCAAGAGCGGTCTTTCCCTGTTTCTCCATCATGTCCACCGGAATTCCTCTGCCATCATCCTCAACCGAGATCGAGCCGTCGGCATTGATCACAATGTGGATATGCTTACAGAACCCTGCCAGCGCTTCATCGATGGAGTTGTCGACCACTTCGTAAACGAGGTGGTGCAGTCCACGAGTATCGGTGCTGCCGATATACATGGCCGGGCGTTCACGAACCGGTGCCAGCCCCTCGAGAACGGTGATGTGAGAGGCATCATAATTTTCAGCCATTGGTTTTTGTTACTCCTTAGTTTACAGGTTGTTGTGCAGGGTAAGGCTCCCTGCGGCGGCACTACTGGTTTCTGGGATAATATATTGTACATAATTGTTGGGGACAAATCAATATAAAACTCTTCATTCTATGAACGAATTGAAAAAAATATCAAAAATTAGGCCATTTTTAGTTGATTTCTCACAATTGGGGTCAAAAATCCGTTTTCTGATTTTAAACTGTTTTTACGGGTTTTTCGAGATATTAAGCAAATTTTCAAGCTCTAATTTTCATTGAGGCAGTGCGAGGCGGAAAAAGTGCGGAAACCGGGGATTTTCTGGGGGTGTGAAATCTAGAATTATATTGATGAAAATGCTAAGATACCATATAAAAAAAGGAACAGAACTATGGCAACATTTGTAGGTAAGCTATGCAGCTATGTCTT
>JAZUDC010000003.1:0-19325 GCA_045639425.1 Methanocorpusculum sp. | reverse complement strand
CTTGCTTGAATGAATACCAGAAGACCGCGATGGGTGTTTTTCAACCAGACTTTTGTGCGGTTTGATATAATTTTGCCGATGGATTACAGATACAATCGTCTTCATTTTCCAGAGACACTGATCCACTTCCCGGAAGAACCGTCTGACTTTTCCCTTCGTTTGCGGATAGCTGACGTGTGATCTGATATGCCTGGTACCGTGGTCTATGAGGTAACACCCGAATGCATGGTTATAGGGATCACCGCCACGGATGGTACAGTACTGAGAACCATTATCGGTCACCATCTGTTCTGGAGATCTATATTCATCAATACCCATCTTCAGAGCCGCAATTGAGTTCGCTGTAGGCATTATATTATACACTCCATAGAATGGTATAGCGTGTTTGCCGAACATCAGGAAAAGCCATTAATCCTCAGCGGTAGAATGATTAAGTATCCGATGACCGACAGAGATTCCGGCGTTTTGGCGATACTGGCGTATCTGAAAGAGCAACCCCAGGGGGCGTCCGTATTGGAGATGGCCGATTCCCTCCATATCAATCGGAACACCGCGGCACGCTATCTCGACCTGCTGCTCCTTTCCGGCAAGGTTGAGATGCGTCGCTTCGGTAAGGCGAAGGTCTTTCATCTCTCCCACCGGGTGCCCGTTTCAGCGATGTTGAACCTCTCCTCCGAGATGGTTCTCGTGATCAACGCTCGTCTCGAAATCATCCAGGCGAACCGGGCGGTTCTGGAATTCTTGTCCTGCGAGGCCGCTGACCTGGTCGGCAGTCCGGTCTATGACGGGCCGGCACGGCGGTTCTGCGAGGGCGAGCTAGTCAGCCAGTTGCAGGCTGGCATGCGGGGTGCATCAGTCCGCGACGAGCTGGAGATCGAATCTACCTGCGGACCCTGCGTTCTCGACATGCGCATCTATCCGATCGTGCTTTCCGATGGCAATTCTGGCGTCACCTTGATTTTCGATGACATCACCGCCCGGGTGCAGGCCGAAGCGACGCTGGCGGCAAACGAGGCGACGTTCCGCCGGATTGTTGAAACCGTGCAGGACGTCCTCTGGTCGGTCGATGCTGAGGGTATCATCACCTACATGAGCCCGGGAATCACCCGCGTCACGGGACACACTCCCGCGGTGCTCGAGGGAAAACCACTCTCGTCCCTGATAGCGCCGCGGGAGGCAGGACGTTTCGCCGCCCGGCTGGCGGACGACCGGGTGAAACTGGCTGGATTTTCCCTGCATGAGATGCCGGTCGTCGGCGCGGACGGTGTGAAGCACTACTGTGATTTCACCGCATTCCCCTTGTATGACGATGTACCCTATCCGGTGTTTTTGGGCTACAGCGGAGCGCTCCATGACATATCCGGCCGGTACGAGGCCGAACTCGGCGAAAAGCGCTGGCGGCTATTCCTGAACGTGGTGATGGAGAACATCCCCGCCATCATCACCGCTTCCGATCTGAAGACCGGGCAGTGCTACTATGCGAACTTGGATGCGGAACGGTTCTTCCGGATGAGTCGGGGCGAGCTTATGCACACGACTATCCACCGGATGCTGGACGACCTAGGGTCAGCGAAGTTCATCGATGCGCGTCGGCAGTCCGCGGAGAAACGGGAGAAGATTTTGGTTACTGACACGATAAAACGCGGAAAAAAGGAAAATACGGTCTCTGCGAGGTTTGTTCCGCTGAAACTTTCAGCGGACCATGAATATATCATTGCGATATTTTTCGTCGATTAATCACGGGACGAACACGGCGAGGGCGACCGCCGTGGTCCAGCGTCCGTAGACTCCTTTGGCGCTTGCAGCGACACTGCCGGTCTTCATCTCGGTATGTTCGTCCATCAGCGTCTTCAGCATGACATCTGCGAGTTTTTCCGCGTGTTTTCCGGCGATTTCACCGATTTCTCCGTGGGAATGATACTCGGAGAGGTAGCCGTGGTGATGAGTGCCGACCGGAACGGCAAGACCCACCGCCGCGGCGATTTCATCGGTGGTATCGATGCATTCCCGTGCCATAACGCAGAATACGACCTCTCCCGGGTGCAAGTCCGCAAGGCCCTCTTCGCGGGGCACGATCCTGGCGTCGGGCGGCAGGATAGAGGAGACCGTCACCAAGTTGAACGGAGAAACCTTCGCATCTCTGAGCGCCATTTCGAAGGAAACGAGTTTTTCTTCGTGGCTTCCCACGCCCTTGGTGAAAAATATCTTGGATGGAACTACCATGTCTCTAATAAGTTACCCACAGGAATAATTTAAGTGTTTTGTTCCTCTCCAGAAAATATAGTCTCCCGAAATTAGTTCAGTTTTCACTTGATTCCGACTCTCACCCCTCACAAATGGTTTGGGGTTCAAAACCATCTATTCACGTAATTTAGGTTGTTTCTTGCTTGAATAAACACCAGAAGACCGCGATGGGTGTTTTTCCACCCAGACTTTTGTGCGGTTTGATATAATAATAGTCTTCGTTTTCCAGAGATGCTAATCCACTTCCAGATATAAACATTTTCCGTATAGTTTCCGCCGAACAGGAAATTGTTGTGTTTCCGTGCCGGTTCCGTAATCGTCTCCGGAAGTCCCGCCGCCTTCAGAATCCCGGCATCGCGGACACCATGGAGGTTCATATCCTCATTGATCTCCTCGTAATCTATATCATGCAGAATTCCAATGATTTCCAAAGATCATCTCCTTCACCGGGCTCTTTGGTGAGCCCTTGCATCACGGCCACCGTCGTGAGACAGTGGTGGATAAGTGACTTGGATTTCACATATTCCATCAGAAGTGCAACTTCTTCTGATTTGTCCATACTAGTAATGCGTCGTCAAAACCAATAATAATCATTGCACCATATATAGTATAAATATGAAAACAAACTGGATACTTGATGTCGTGGTAGGATTGTCGGCAATCATCATATTCGGCATCATGCTGTTATGGCTGCCAAAGTTTGTCCCCAACCCGTTCGGCTATGTTGCCTCATTCCTGGTATTTATCGCATATCTGACTGTGATGGGACTTACCGTCGTCAGAAAACAAGTCGGTGAAAATCCTGTCAAGCAGAAGAAAACAAATAAAGATTAAATTATTCTCTATTTTTTATGCTTTCACCCGCAGATAAGGGATTCTACGGTTGCTCTGGTTCCGGCACATTATTAGGTAGGAACTTCGCCTTAAGCGTGAGTTTCTGAATTGATTTGCCCAGAATCATCAGAAGCGCCAGTACGGCGAAGAGAACACAGAAGAGAGCAAGTATCGCACCTCTGGTCAGGAGACCGCCAAGTGCCGACAGTAGTACGTTGGATGACAGGAGATTAAGTGCCAGTCCACGGAGAATTGCTGTAGAGATCACGATGGATACGCCGGCAGCACAGCTCGCCTCCTCTATCGTATGTTTCTTATGCTTCCTCTTCCTGAAATCGAAGTACCGGTCGGCGAACAATATACCATAATCCACCGTTGCCGCAAGCAGCAAGGAGAAGATGGTCATCCGTTCGAAGTAGTAGAGATCCTGACCGAGGAAATACGGCATGCCGCAGATAATCCAGATTGCGGCTCCGATTGCCGACAGCAGAATCACCAGAGTACTACTGTCAGCCCCGTTTCATCTCTTCACCGGACCTATGCAACAGGAAGATGGCATAATCGATGGTAATTGCCAACTGGAGCAGTGCTGCAATACCTTGATTAACGAGAAATATCTCCCCGAGAATGATGTTGGTACCCATGTTGATGACGATGCAACAAGGATGTAGGTACGTTCAGTTGCAAGGAGAGAAAAACCTGATTAATCCCGGAAGAGCTCGACTTCCATAGCGAGCCGCCATACATTCTTTTTTGAACGATGCGCGTGGTCGGCAATCAGCAGCATACGGTATTCGATTCTGATTTCTCGGGAGCCTTTTACGAGATTATCCGCATGGGCAACAATCTTCTCCTCAAAGGTCTTCGGCACGCAATTTCTGGGTGGGAGGTTGAGAAGAATACAGTCGTCTTCCGACAGACCTGCTCCTGTATGATTCTGGATAATTTTCTGGATTTCCGGCGATAGATGGAGAGATTTGGCAAGTTCCGAACCGACACTCGCATGCCAGATGGACTGGGTCTTCGACCGCCCGAGATCATGAAGGAACGCCCCGGAATGCACCAAGTTTGCATCGATACCGGAACCGTGGTAGCGGTCGGCGATATCTGCAGTATTTTTGCAATGGGAAACGACACCGGCATCACAGCCGGCGGAAAAAAGAAGAGTGTCTTCTCCACTCATGGGAAGGAAGGATTATGCGAGTTCCTCATTGATTTTCTTAATGCGTTTTTCGAGCGCCTTCAGGAGGAGTTCGTCATCGAAGTGGCTCATGTTCTCGCCGCATTCCGGACAGACGAAGTTAATGGAGAGGGCCTCATTGAACGTCAGCATCTTTCCGCAGGACGGACACTGATAGAAATCATTGTTCTTGTCGAACTTCAGCCGAGCGGACAGTTTCTCTGACACGACCCGCATCTCACTCTGCAGGACCGGTTCGATATTTTCCATCTTGAGAACCCAGAGGTACGTCAGCCATCCGGTCTCATTATTCTTGATTCTCCGGTACTCCGCAAGACGTTTCTCGTAGAGATTGTATAGGGTATGGCGAACAGAATTGAGATTGATGCCGGTAATTTCGGCAATTTCCTCGTCGCTGTGTTCCTCTTCCTGACATGTCTTGATCAGTTCGATGCCCTCTTCACCGACCAGTTTCAGAAGATATTGATGGATTGTTGGATTCTTTAAATCCTTCTTTTTTAACAGACTCATTCTTTTATATGTTGTACAGCAACCCTAATATTTTTATCCAGCGCCTGATATGCCTCGTCCGGTGTGCTTCCATGGCCTATTACTGAGCATACGACCTCTCCTTTCCCGAAAAATGTCCCAGGATGAGGAATATCCGTAATGAAGGAGGAAAACGGCAGCAGATCGCATTTTATCGTGAAATCGCTTTCGGCAGTGAGGATTTTTCGGACAGAGTATCCAGAAACTGCAATTTTTTCCGCTGGAAGATGTCCTTCACAGGCATTTTTGTGAAGAGTGAAGAGGTTCTGGCCCGTAGCCGCCTCCACTGTCTCCAGCGTTCCCTGGAACCGCGGATTGATTTCGATGGCGTAGGCCTCGGTATCCGTCAGGATGAAATCGATGCCGATGCAGCCGACACAGCCTGAAACGGCCGCAATCTTCTTGCCGAGCTCAATCATCCGTTCCGTCATCGGATGGGGACTGGGAGTCAAAGAGCCAGAGAATGCAAACGGACAGAGATCGCCACCACGAAGAATCTGCTGGTTCGATACCACGACATAGGCATCCCTTGCGGGAGTTACCAGACAGCAGACCGAAGCTGGCGTTCCTTCCACGAACTCCTGCAGGATATGGGGGTCTCCTTCGACGAACTCCTGCCATGTGGCAAGTTCCGCGTCCGAGTGCACAATCTGGTTGCGCCACCCGCCAGCACCGCTGGTGGTCTTCGCCATTGCAGGATAGTGGCCTTTTGAAACCGTCCTGGGTACCGGCACCCCGATATGTTCGAAGAATGCCTGGGTCTTTCCCTTGTCCATGAATGTACGTGCGGTATTTGCCGGTGTACCCAGATGGTTCGGGAACTCCAGCAGTTCGGCACCGGAAGTCGTCACCACGTAGTCCGGATGATAACGGGAGATCATTTCAGCGGCTGCAAACGGCAGCTCTTCCAGTTCGTCGAACGCAAGGTGGTCTGCGGTACAGCTGAGCAGATCCTGGTCACAGAAATGGTCCACGGCGTACACCGTGTATCCTGCAGCGGATGCGGACGCCGCAACATGACGTGTTGTATAACCGACGACAAGAAGCGTCTTACTCATGCGGTTTCTCGCGCTTGACTGTCGTCTTTCCCACTTTCGTCGGAATCACTTCAATGTCCGGATGATCGAACGTGAGTTCGAGTTCCCTTCCTTCATAGAAATGGTCGAAAAACAGGGCAAGTGCAGATATCTCGGAATGCGGCTGGTTAGCGACTGCGACATTGTAGTCTGCCATCTCGTACATCTCGCCCGGGACCTTTTCAGCACCGACGACCACCAGAATCTTCTCCTCTTTTCTGATGTCGGGAATCACATCCTGCAGCCGCAGACCGTACATGGTCAGATGGACGACCTTGCCGCCTTCCTCCTTGAAATGCCGGATGAATGATTTCCACTTCACGTTATTCTCACAGAAATAGTCGCCGCCAAACCGGCTGGCGACGTCCTTGATGCTGTCGGCGATTTTCTGGTCGTCGGCCGCCAGATACATGCCAGATGCCCCGAGTGCACGGGCCGAAAGGCCGACATGAGTGGTCACCCGCTGATCGCGTTCCGGCCGGTGGCCGATACGCAGTACGTAGGATATTGGATGCAGGTTCATTTTCTCACCTTGATAATGCCATTTTCGATATAGACCTCGCAGTCGTCATTTCCGGTTTCCGCCGTGCTCTGACCGTCGGTACCGGACAGTACGCCTGCAAGCAAGAAATCGTTGATGGAGAGCGGATTCACCCGTTCATCCTCACGCAGGACAAGACGGGTCTTTTCCAGCCGGGCGACGGATGCTAGAACGTCCTCACGCTCCAGGCCTGATTTTGCCGAAATATCCTCTATGGTTGTTCCTGCATCAGCAATCAGGTGATATACCGTCCAGTCGACATCCGTATCGTTCATGGTAAACAGATTGGCAGAGAGCGGATATAAGGCTACGTATGGGCTGGAAACTTTATTGCCGACAATACACAACATTTAGAGCATATGTTCTCGACCGTCGAAAACGACCTTTCCGCAATCGTCGATCAGATCTATGAGATGGCTGAAGACGATGACGAAAAACTTGCAGAACCCATGCATGATCTTCCGGAGCTGGTGTCTATCTCTCGAATCTGATAAACTCAGTACGCCTACATCTATGCATTCAATGAAACCCCTGAGACGGACGTCTATGACCTGCTCCTGCTAAAACCTTCATACATGTTCCTGAATGGCGTAAAGATCGAATCGGTCAAACTTGCGGAAATCATACAGCTATGGCAAATAAAGGGAACAAGGCAATCTTAATCGATGTCAGTGACAATGACAGTAAGGAAGCCTCGTTCGGCGGGGAAGGTGCTCTGGAGGCTGTCAGAGCCTGGGTACCTGAAAACAGTGCAAAGTAAAAATAATCAGAACGACTGTGGCGTTCTCTTTTCCTCTTTTTTGTTCATGAAATACAGATATGCGGTCTCCGGAGCCTCAGGAGAGGCCTGATACCGTGACGGATATCCGCACGCCCGCAAGACTTCCGCCGGCTGGATGTTGACGGCCGAGATTCCGCGCCCCATGAGAGAGATGAACGAGTACGGCATCGGCATACCGTACATCGGAGTCACTTTCGGCATCGGCAGGCTGGACATTGCATAGTTGCGCACGGTTCCGCGGGTGATATCGATACCCATCGCCTGCATGATGGATGCGGTATGCGAATACGTGTTGCTGCGGCAGAGACCGAGCGCAAGATCGGCGATGGCAGATCCCATTCTCGTATAAGGATAGAACGGTTCGTTCGCGTAGAGCAGTTTCCCGCAGTCATGACAGATGAACCGCCGGACTTTGACCCTGATCTCCCGTTTGATGCCGCCGGATATCAGCGTCACATACTGCTTCTCCTTCGTATCGTAGGGCATCGGCCGTCCACCGCAGTGTGGACATCGGTCAAGATCCTTAAAGAGAAGACCGTCCACTGCCGACAGACCCATGTTGATGATGGTGGCAATCATCGGGGGTATCTGGATTGTCCGGCGGGGCATATTACATTATTAGTGGATTCTCATCTCAAATATAGAGATACGTTCATTATTCCTCCGCTCCCATCTTAAAATAATGAAAATAAAAGGCATTACTCTCCGTATCCCACCGTTTCTATTGGGAGTGATAGTCATTTTTGCGGCTATCTGCGCAGTCTGCCTCGGTGGCACCCATGACCCGATGTATATCTACCTTGGCGTCCCAATGATCATCTACCTCATCGTCCTGCCACTAGTACTGGCCTATTCCTGTGAGAAACAGGTTCTGAGGAATATCGATATCGCCCGATCTGTCGCAAAATATGCCCGTGCACGCCAGATCACGGCAGCCATGCGCGGAAGCACTGTCATCATTGAAGGAAAGATTCTCAGGGTTTCGGGACATGCCATGAATAAACCGGTCTATGTCATCGCAGACGGAAGCGGTCAGATTGTCGTCAAACGGTTCGCCCTTCCTGACCCGCTGGTAGGTCCTGGCGCACATGTCGAGGTTCTTGGCAGAGTCTTCGGACGCAACAACGGCGCAGTGTTCATCAACGCACTGACCATAAAGCCGATTTCAAAATACCACGAAACCGCAGAACCGGAAGAAGCTCCCGCTGAAAAAGAGCCGATTCATATCAGACACTACAATTGAAAAAAAGACAATCATGAAACGAAGTGAATTCATCCGGCATCTTGAAACCATAGCTTTGCCGAGTCTAGCTGAAGAGTTTGATGAGGGAAGAATCGGTCTTCTCTATGAAGGTAAAGAGAATATTGGTAAAGTATCCTGCGCTCTGGATGCCACACCGGCGGTCGCCAGAAAAGCTGCTGCAGGCGGTTTCGATGCCCTGGTGGTCCACCACCCGGCATTCTGGAACCCGATGCACGGTGTCGTCGGCCGTGCGGCTGAGATCCTACGGCCTCTCGCCTGTGCCGATGTCAATCTCTATGCGATGCACACGAACTTCGACCACGCGGAAGGTGGCATCAACGATTCCCTAGCGGAAACGCTCAAACTGCAGAACTGTGTACGGATGAATGCGACGCTTGAATCATTGGGTGTCGTTGGCGACCTCTCACTTTCGTTTGCGGAAGTGGCAAAGATTCTCGGCTGCGGCCTGCGTGTCTGGGGCGATGTGACCGGAGTCAAGCGGATTGCAGTCGCCGGCGGCGCGGCATTCGACTGGGACCTCATCTATGAAGCGCAGGAACTCGGCGCCCAGGCATATCTTGCATCGGAACTGAAATACAATATGGCCATCGAGTCGCCGATACCGCTCATCGAAGCCACACACTATGCACTGGAAGCTCCGGGAATGCGTGCGCTTGCACTGCGGGAACACTGGACGTTCATCGACGACACACCGCTTACCTCGATTATCGAATAATGGCCGACCCGTTCCAGGTTTTAGAGCACGAAGGAGAACTGAACGAGACAGTACGTGCGGCGTTCATCGAAACCTATGGGAATCGCGGTGGGGTTGCCGTAAACGCTGTCATCGACGGTCATGTCAAGAAGTATCTTGACTTTTTTGTGGTTGTCGGCAATCATGACGACTACTGCGTCGAAAACGAGTTCTGTACCTGTGCTGCATCGAAATACGGGAGCAAATGCTGGCATACGCTCGCGGTACAGATTGCAGAAAAGATTCAGGCGTACGAAGAGTACGATTTCTGGTACTATACGTATTTGAAGAGGGCAGAGTAAAAAGAGATGTTTTTGGTGTGTTCAGACTTACTTGCGTCTGAGCCTGACAACCGCTGCAACTCTGGGACCGGGGAGGATGCCGATGAACGGTGCAGGCGACTTCTGGGTTATATGATTACCACAAAAACCATGCCAGACGGGCAACGGAATCAGAATAGGGTACCGAAAGATACCCTGCTGGATTTAAAATATCCGCAAAAAAATTACATGGTTTCCAGCGCTTCAATGCCCAAGACATTCAGCGCCTGGCTTAGCGTGTTTCTGCATGCATCGACCAGCGTCAGGCGGGAGTCGCGGACTTTGCCTTCCGCCTTCAGGACCGGGTCGAACCGGTAAAACGAATTGAACAGATCCGCTAAGTCGCGGACATAGACGGCAAGAAGATGAGGCCGGAGTTCCGCAACCACCTTTTCGATGACAGATGGGAATTTCGAGAGGTGTTTCGCCACCGCTATCTCATATGGATCAGTATATTCATAACTCTCCGAGAATCCACCCTCTTCCTTCGCCTTTTCGAGAATGGAGCAAGCACGCGCATGAGCATACTGGGCATACGGCGCACTCTGGCGTTCGAAGTCCAGCGCATCCTTCCAGTCGAATACCGTGGACTTTTCAGCGGATACCTTGACGATATCGTAGCGGACTGCGCCGACTGCAACTGCATTGGCAATCTTCCAGCGTTCGTCTTCACCGAGTTCCGGACGCCGGGCGGTGACTTCATCGAACGCGCGTTTCCGGGTTTCGGCAATCAGTTCATCTGCCGAGATGAATACACCTCCACGAGTAGACATCGGGCCTTCCGGAAGCGAGACAAATTCGAACGTTACTATCTCCGGCGGACGTTCGCCGATAAGTGACAAAGTTGTCTGCAGCTGCGACCCGATGAGCTTGTGGTCAGCCCCTAAAATGTCGATGCTGCGACTGCACTGTGCATTCTTCCTCAGATGGAATGCCAAGTCACGCGCCGCATAGACCGAGGTTCCGTTGCTCCGGCGCAGGACGTACCGGTTGCCGAATCCCTGTTCGGAAAGATCAAGATACATCATCTGGTCTTCATGTTTCGCGTTCGGCAATTTCTCGATTCTTGAGAGAACTTCCTGCATGGACCCATCGCGGAGAAACGTCGTCTCGCGCACAAACCTGTCGTGTTTCACGTTCATGGAGAGAAGTGTCTCCTTGATTCCTTCCGCACAGGTCTCAACGGCGTCATGGAAGAGTTTCACGGTCTCAGGGTCGCCCGATTCGATCTTCTCCATCATGACATCGAACTCGGCTTCAATCTCTGGTTTCTCTTTGACAATTTTGTTCGCTTCAACGTAGTGGCGGACGATGAACTCATCGCCCTTCTCGCCAGGGAGACGTTCATAATGCAGATTCTTCACACCCCAGGCAACGATAGCGATCTGACGGCCCATATCGTTCAGGTAATACTGGGCATCGACCTGATATCCTGCCTTGCGGAATGCGCGAACCAGCGTGTCGCCGATGACGGTGTTCCGGATATGGCCCACATGCAGCGGGCCGTTCGGATTCGCACTGGTGTGTTCGATGATGACCTTGTCGGCTTTGGCGGGCAACGTTCCGTAATCCTGACGGCGCGCCGCCTTCACTGAATCAGCGACGAACTTCGGACCGAAGGAGAAGTTGATGTACGGCCCCTTGCAGGTCACTTCGATGCTGTACTCGCCTGCCGCCGGCGTTATCTTTTCAACGATATTCTTTGCGATGAGCGCTGGATTCTTCTTCTCGCGTTTGGCGAGTACAAACGCCACAGTCGAAGCGATATCCGCATGGTCACCGCCGTCTGCCAGAAGCACGTCGTCCAGTCCGGTCACGTCCTTCAGCAGTGAAGTTACTTTTCCGATATATCCCTGATACATGATTTCACATCCCCGTCGGATATCTGAGAACCGCCGCCATGCCGCCGAATGCCATCAAAAGCGTTCCTCCCTCTTCGGACGAGTCAGAGATGATCTCAACCCGCGTATTCGAGCTGTCTGCTAGCGCCGTCATTTCATCGATGATATCATCATCCTTCTCTAGAAAGAGCGGGGACTGGCATTTCGGACAGTGGCCGAACGGCAGATCTTTGAACCGTGTTCCGGGCTGGATCTGCATGGTCTTGACTTCCTTGTAGTCGCAGTTGCCGCAGGCAATCGTCAGCCGGGATTCACGCAATTTCTCCGAGAGGAGTAGGGTATCTACCGCACCGGCTTCAAGGTTCACACGGACACTGGCTTCACCGTATGCGGCCGCCGGATTCTCCTTTCTCAGTTCTGTGAAGAACCGCATCATCTCGCGTTTTTCGTCGGAAATCTCTTCACCTCTGAGCAGTTTCTGCGCATTGAACACCAGCTCGCGCAGGCCACATTCATTGGTGTACGAGGCATCGATACTGCCTAAGAGGCGTTTCTGAACCTCATGATGCAGATAGTTGCCTTTGACGAAATCTTCACGGGTCGGCATCGGTCCACCGACAATTAGACCCTTGAATCGGTCGAAGAACTTCGGGTCACTCAGGAACGCCTCGGATGCCTGCTCGCCCACCTTCGAGAAGAATGCATTGATGGCGATTTCACGATTACGCGCGAAACGGATCGAGGACTGACCTCCCTTTCTCTGCTTGTTCGGCACCATTGATTGGGTGCCGCCGATAGGTTCGATGTGGGTACCGGTCAAGATACCCCAGTAAGCTTCCTGCAGATCCAGGACCAGAAGACCGTGGACCTCATGGTCGTCGAGCATGTCTCTCAGGGCATCGAGTTCGAAGTTGGAACTGCAGCGGTAGGTATAGGTCTTGATCGGTTCCGGTGGTTCGATGATGATAGATTCAAGGTCAGTCTTATCGCCGCCGATATTGATAGCTCCACAGAAGACGGCCATACCGTTCGGGGGTGCCTGCTTATAGTATTTCAGTCGTGCCAGAATCGAGGAGATGGCACTCTGGACATTGGTCCGCGTCTGTTTGCTTTTGATGTTGGAGCACTGCCCGTATTCATCCCTGAGCTGTGCGGTCACATCGTAGATCTGTTTATCCGGTGGAATGTAGAGGGAGATGAGCTCGGTACCCGAACCTTCCTTTTCTTCAAGGTGTTCGATCTTCTTCTTGAACTCGTAGCGCTTTCGCGCCTTATCCTTATCTATTTCTTGCTGTTTTGCATAATCCTGTACGGGAACTTCAGCCATTGGTATCAGTCCGTTTATTAAATGTGTATTAACTTTTGCTGTGTGAAAGCATTAAATATAGCGGACAGAGAAGAGCAACATTCATTACTAGGAAGGCCTAATGGATTAAAGTATTATGGACAAAGCGTACGGGTTATTGGTGGGTGTTGCCGCTTTTATTCTGGTAATGCTCCTTCCACTGAACTCTGTCATGCCTCATGGAGCACAGATGACTGCTGCAGTTACGGTACTGATAGTTATCTTCTGGATCATGCAACCAATTCCGATTGAAGCTACCGCACTGATACCGCTTGTTGTCTTTCCACTTTTAGGCGTGCTCTCTGTCACCGAGGCGGCGGTGCCCTATGCGGATAATGTCATCTTCCTCTTCATGGGAGGATTCATGATTGCTATGGCGATGCAGCGCTGGAATCTTCACCGGAGAATAGCCCTGAGCATAGTACCAAAGACTGGGGCGAGCCCGACAAAGCTGATTCTCGGATTCATGATCTCAACCGCGTTCCTGTCCATGTGGATATCGAACTCGGCAACGGCAATGATGATGATTCCGATTGCTGTGGCAATCATCCTCACAGTCTTTCCGCACAAGAGTCCCAAGGAAATGGACAAGCAAGAAAAGGCATTCGCCGGGTGTCTCGTTCTGTCCATTGCGTATTCCGCAGGTGTCGGCGGCATCGCAACACTTATTGGAACGCCGGCAAATGCAATTTTCGCCTCGATGCTTTCCAAATTCTATCCGGATGCACCACCGGTGGACTTCTTCACCTGGATGCTCTTCGGTGTGCCGTTTGCCGCACTCATGATTCTCATTGTGTGGCTCTGGCTTACCAAGATTGCCTACCGCAAGATGCCGAAAAACCTCAACAATACCAAGGAAATCTTGCAGAAACAGGTCGAGGAGCTCGGCCCGATGGGCCAGGGCGAAAAAAACACCTTGTTCGTCTTCCTCTTCGCGGCACTTGCCTGGATATTCAAGGACCAGAAACAGATAGGGAGTTTCATCATTCCGGGAATTAATTCCCTCTATACTGCAGGAATGCTGCCGTTCAAGATTGAAGACTGTACCATTGCGATATTCTGTGCACTGCTTCTCTTCCTCATTCCGGTCTCCTGGAAGAACCACGAGTTCACCCTGAACTGGAAATGGGCATCAAGGATTCCCTGGGGAATCCTCCTGCTCTTCGGCAGCGGGATGTCGCTTTCTGCCGCATTCAAGGCAAGTGGTCTTTCAGCAGCCATCGGTGAAACGTTCACGGGCATAACAATTCCTGTTATCCTGCTCGTCCTCCTCCTCGCCTTCGCTGTCATGATACTGACGGAGTTCACCTCGAATACCGCGGTGGCGAATATCATGATACCTATCATGACTGGAGTAGCAGCAGGTCTCGCAGTCAACCCATTCATCCTCATGATTACGGTGGCTGTCGCCTCGTCTCTCGCCTTCATGCTGCCGGTTGCCACCCCGCCGAACGCCGTTGCCTATGGTACTGATTACGTGAATATGCGGGACATGGTGACTGCTGGATGGTCCCTGAACCTTATCGGCATTATCCTGTTTACTATTCTGCTGTTCACGCTCGGATTCGCAGTCTTCGGCATAGATGTAGGATACCCATACTGATCACTCTCGTACGTCGTACCTGCCACCTCGTCCCAATCCACCCATTCTTCTTTTTTTCAACAAATTTATCTGAATTAGCTCAATATTTATCATCAAAGCCTGTCAATATATAAAGCAATGAGACAGATTGCCTTCTATGGCAAGGGGGGTATCGGTAAATCGACCACCTCGGCGAATATATCAGCGGCATTTTCGGAGATGGGGCGTGACGTGATGCAGATCGGTTGCGATCCGAAACACGACAGTACCCGGATGCTGATGCACGGACGCTGGATACCGACAGTTCTCGAGCAGATGTACGAAAAGGATGATATCAGAAAAGAGGACATCGTCTTCGAAGGGTTCGGCAAAATCAGCTGTGTGGAGGCGGGAGGGCCAGAACCTGGCATCGGCTGTGCCGGTCGCGGAATCATCGCGACGTTCCAGCAGCTTGAAAAGATGAATGCGCTTTGCGGGGATGTCGTCGTCTATGATGTGCTGGGTGATGTGGTGTGCGGTGGATTCGCCATGCCGATGCGTGAAGGGTATGCGCAGGAGATATATCTGGTGACCAGCGGAGAACTCATGAGTCTCTATGCCGCAAACAATATTGCAAAAGCCGTCGCCCGGTTGTCGGGCAGAAACAGTGCGAAATGCCACCTTGGAGGCATCATCTGCAATGCGAAGAACATGAACAACGAAACAGAACTGGTAGGAGAGTTCTCCCGAGCGATCGGCTCGAAACTCATCTGTACGATTCCGCGGAGCAAAGCGGTCCAGATGGCGGAAGTCAACCGCATGACCGTCATTGAGTATGACCCGAGAGGAGAACAGGCTGATATCTACCGCCGCTGTGCACGAGCGATTCTTGACAATACCGAACTGACCATTCCCACACCACTCAAACTCGAAAAATTGGAAGATCTTGCCAGAAAATATCTCTGAAAAGCGACTGGGTGGTTGTTCTCTCGGCGGAGCGCTGTCGGTAACCGCATTCTTCCGGGATGCGGTAACCGTAGTTCATGCGCTAAACGGCTGCAGTCATCAGATATTTTCCTAGCTCCATGCGTGGTGCGTCTTGCAGAACCGAAAGAACCGGTCGCAAATACGATCGTCCTAATCACCGAAAAGAATCTCGAAGTCGAGGAGAGCGATGCCGAAGTCGTCCGGCTGCTGGACAGACTCAGTATCCGGGTCATCCTGCGGCTCTGCAGGAACATCACGGTTGATGAAATTGAAAAACTGGTAGAGACAGCCAGCTACATCATCCGCGACAGATGGTTTCTTCGCGCCGGAACAAGATTGCAGAGCGATTCGGCCGGCCAAATGCGCTCAACCTTCCGGTAAACTGTCAGAAAACGTGCGTCTAGATTCCCGGATGCCGAGACGGACCGCGTCTATGAAGAGCTGCAGAGAGCCAATGAAAAGATCTTCTATTATGCGGATGAGTACCTCCGCAAACACACGCCGCCGACTGTGGTCGTAGTGTCCCTGAAAAGTTACTGACTTGAGCAGAATATCCACATATTCGCACATTCGATGCAGGCGTTGAATAGCCATTCATAATACGTGATGTACGAGCGGATAGCATCACGTCTGCCTTCAAAACGTGGAATAACCCCGCTTATTGATGATATCGTCGAACTTGGTCAGCAGGTTCTCCGGCGGAAATATGCTGATACGGGATAAATCAGACGCGCTTTTCATGGATGAATATTCGGCAGAATACTATTTTTATATTTCTTCCTAGGTATAAAAATATACACAAATGCATACGGGAATCAGAAAAGAATGGATAATGGAGACTCCCTGATTCCGGCTGCGGCAGGCATCTGGCATCAGGGGCTGCTAATCCAAAGGGGTCTGGAAGAATACAGCGTTGTGTCTCTACATTATTTATATTATTTCTGATGACTTAAGAATTTCCGTCAAGAATTTCCGTCGGCGATGAAAAATCAAAAAAATATGTGGGGTGAAGAGCCCGGGAATCAACAGTTATAGTTCTTTGCTGGAAAAAGCTCGAGGCTGGAATTGCGGATTTTTTCGATGGCCTCCTCGATATCGGCAACCTTGATGATGAGAGCTCCGTAATCGCCGGAACGGAATGCGTACGCGTACTCGATGTTGATGTCGAGTTCACCCAACAGGCTGGTGACTTCATAGAGGCCTCCAGGGACGTCCCTCATCTTGATGGCTATGACGTCGGTGTATTTCAGGGCATAGTTCTGTTTCGCGAATGCCGTGAAAGCAACCTCCGGTTTGTCGACGATGGCGCGGACGACACCGAAATTGTTCGCTTCCGCGATATTGAATGCCTGGATGGAGACGCCGGTGTCAAGGAACACTTTGGAGATTGCCGCCAGTTTTCCAGATTTGTTCTCTGAGAAGATCGATAATTGCTTGATAATGTATTCGTCATTCATGTTACATCATTCTTGTATCATGTACACGCTTTGCTTTCCCCTCAAAGCGCGGGAGGGAATTCGGAGGATAGAGCTCGACTTTGGCCGAGACGTTTAAGGCGTCGCGCAGACCGCGTTCGACGATAGCCTGCATCTGCAGCAGACCGTTGATACTGCTGGTCATCGCTTCCGGCTTCAGTTCGACACGGATGAGCATATCATCCAGTCTGCCTTTCCGTGAGACCTCAATCATGAAGTGGCTGGTCAGGAACGAATTCTTCAGAACCGCGTGCTCAACGGCCGACGGGAAGACATTGATGCCGCGGATGATGAGCATGTCGTCCACGCGGCCGGTTATCCGATCGATACGCGGACTGGTACGTCCGCAGGGACAGTCACCTTCCAGAATCCGTGAAACATCGCCGGTACAATAGCGGATCATCGGGAACGCCTCCTTCCTTAGGACAGTGAAAACAAGCTCTCCCTTTTCTCCAACCGGCAGATCTTCACCGGTTTCCGAATCGATGATCTCTGGATACGCGATGTCGCCGGAGATATGCGTGCCGTTGAATGCTTCACAGTCGGAGAACATCGGACCGGACAGTTCAGAAGTACCGAAGATATTGTGGGCGACAACGCCCGATTCATTAAGGATATACTTGCGCATATCGTCCGTCCAAGGTTCCGCGCCGAGAACCGCCGTCCGCAGCAGCGTATCCTTTCTGATATCCACGCCCATCTTCTTGGCGACATCAATCAGATGAACGAAATATGACGGGGTACAGGCGACGGCGGTCGTCTTCAGATCCTGAATGAATTCAATCTGGCGTTCCGAGTTGCCGGTGGATGCCGGAATGACCGTAGCCCCTATCTTCTCTCCGCCATAGTGGAGACCAAGACCGCCGGAGAAGAGACCGTAGCCGTAACAGACCTGCAGCACATCCTTTTGTCCCAGACCGCAGGCAGTAAGCGACCGAGCGACGGATTCCGCCCACATGTTGATATCATTTCTCGTATAGGCGACAAACGTCGGTTTGCCGGTGGTACCGGAAGAGGCATGATACCGCACCAGACCATCTTTCGGAACACAAACAAGCTTGTCCGGATAATTGTCCCGCAGATCGGATTTATTCATGAATGGAAGTCTGTGGATATCGTCCATCGATCTAATATCAGCAGGAATGATTCCGGCCTCCTTCATCTTATCATGATAGAATGCCGAATTCCGGTAGACCCGATCTAGAAGCGCCTTGAGCTCAGTATACTGGAGTTTGGCCATCTTCTTCTTCGGCATGGTTTCGATTTTTTCGTTATAGTATGCCATGATTATCGGGAATTCCGTTCAGATTGTTCTGCGGTCGACGACACGTTTCGCTTTTCCTTCGGACCGCGGAAGTGAGCCGGGTTCAACCAATTCGATCCGTGCTCTGACAGTAATCGTGTCCTGCAGCGTCTTTGATATCTTGTTCTGGATTCTGGTGAAGTCAGAGAGTTCTCCTGAGAAGAACTCACGGTTCATCTCGACGTTGATAGTGATTTCGTCCAGATGGCTGACTCCTCTGTCGATATAGACTATGAACTGGTCGCCTACTTCCGGAATACTCTTGAGGACATGCTCGATCTGGCTCGGGAAGACGTTGATGCCACGGATTGTCAGCATATCGTCGCTTCTGCCGAAGAAACGGGCAAGTTTGGGACCTCTGCCGCAGGGACAGGAGTCCTCCATGAGCATAGTGATGTCACGGGTCTGGTACCGGAGAAGAGGCATTGCCTCCTTGACGAGCGGTGTTACGACCAGCTCTCCCTTGTTGCCCGGTTCCAGCACCTCGCCGGTCTTCGGATCAATGATTTCCACCAGATAGCTGTCGTGCCAGATATGCAGGCCGTCCTGCTCTTCGCATTCGAAGGCCACACCCGGACCGAAGAGTTCGCTCATGCCGTAGCTGTCGTACGCTTTGATGCCCAGACGCTGTTCCATGTCGCGGCGGGTATTCTCTGACCATGCTTCCGCACCGAAACACCCGATTTTCAGGGAGGAAAGATCGGCGTGCATCTCTTCAGCGACTTCAGCCAGGTGCATGGCATAGCTTGGCGTACAGTGCAGCGCCGTGACCTTGAAGTCCTGAATCATCTCGATTTGACGTTTCGTATTTCCAGTACCAGATGGAATGACGGCGGCCCCGATTTTCTCTGCCCCCATATGGATGCCGAGTCCGCCGGTGAACAAAGCATAGTTAGCGGCGTTCTGGAATATATCGCCTGCTTTGAGTCCTACCATGGTGAAGTTGCGTGCGAGAAGCTCCGCCCATGTCTCGAGATCGTTTCTAGTATATGCCACAACGGTCGGCTTTCCAGTGGTTCCCGATGTCGTATGGATACGATTGACCTTGTTCCTCGGAACCGCAAGGAACCAGAACGGATAGCCGTCACGGAGATCCGATTTATTGGTGAACGGTATCTTGTGGATATCTTCCAGTGTTTTTATATCATCGGGATGCAGACCCACATCTTTGAACATCTTCTTGTAGAACGGAATATTCTGTGTCTGATGTATGGTCCATTTCAAGCGTTTCAGCTGCAGATCACGCAGTTCCTGACCATTTAGTGTCTCTATCTTCTCATTCCAGAACATA
>JAZUDC010000002.1:0-17521 GCA_045639425.1 Methanocorpusculum sp. | reverse complement strand
ATATAATCAGTATTTTATGATTACGGGGTATATTTTTCTACTGGTTGGAATTATTTCTGGTATTCTTGCTGCAGTCCCATAACTTTATTATCTCTATCATATTCATTCCCTATCCATTCCTGAAACAGACAGGGAGACCTGTTCATATCCGCCGGTTTCAATCGTGATTAATGCGTATCGTGAGGGGGGGCTGGTGTCTAAGCGGATACAGGATATTTGTGCATCAGTGTACCCCCATGAAAAGATCACGCTCTATGTAATTAATGACGGTGCTGATTCTGGGACGGGTGAGGCTGCCCGCAGAGCTCTGGTGGAATGCCAGTTCAGGACGCAGCTGATTGAACCTTCTGAGCGGTTCGGCAAAACGGTCTGCCAGAATCGGGTAATCGCGCAGATTGAAGATGAATACATTGTATTCACCGATGCAGATATTACAACGGAACCGGATGCTCTGGTGAAACTGATTTCGTGGCTTGAGGAAGACGGGGTCGGGGCTGTCTGTGCGGATGTACGCCCGGTCGGTGCGAATGTGGGTGTCACGTCTTCCGAGATAGCGTACCGGTCGGTATATGGGCGGATGTGCGTCTATGACAGTTCGCTTGATTCAACCTGCAACTTCAACGGTCCACTGCTGGCGTTTCGGAAGTCCGCCGTGCCGTCGGTTAATGCAGTCTATGGTGCTGATGATGCCAATCTCGCATTCGAATGCATTAAAAACGGATATTCTGCCAAATATGTTGCGGACGCGGTTGCCTATGAGCTGCAACCGAAGACACGCGGTGCACAGTTCCGGCAGAAGATACGAAGAGCTGACGGACTGGTGAACAGTGTCCGGCTGTTTAAGAAAGCAGGAGGGGGTTCTGAACGCACGTTCTGGCGGGTTACGTACCCGATGCGGAAATACATGCTTCTAACCTCGCCGGTACTGCTGATTATCTCCGTTTTGCTCCTGGTTGTCGGATGCTATCTGGTGTCGTTTTCTGCAGGGCTGGTTGCAACAGCGGTTCTTGCGCTGATTATCGTGGTGTCGTTTGCGAAACCGGCGAATCTCTTCGGTTCGTTCGTGGTGAACCAACTGTTTCTTGCGGTTGGGCTGATGTGGCGGAAGAATATTCAGCAGTGGAACAGAGTGGATAAGTGAGCGGAACTTACTCCCACTCGAAATCGTCTTCGCTCCGTACGATATTGTCTTCGGGCAGGGGCTCCCCTTCCTGCACTTCCGCGACTTCCGGAGGATTATTGGTGTTGTTTGCCAGACGGTGGACTGTTTTTGCGGGAATGAAGGTGTTTTCTCCGGTATTGACGAGAGATGTGTTCTCTCCTTTGGTGATTTCCGCTGTGCTGTTTATGATAACCCAGTGTTCACTTCGATGGTGGTGGTCCTGCGGTGATATACGCTGGTGTGGGTTTATAGTGAGCTGTTTTATAAGGTAGGTTTCGGATTTTAAAAGGGTCGTATAAGATTCCCACGGCCGGTTGATGGTCGGGTGGATGTCGGCACGCTCATCTTTGTTGGCCTTCAGCGTTTCAGCGAGTTTTCCAACGTTCTGGCTCTGATTGCACTGGCATATCAGCAAGACATCGGGTGTATCGACGACGGCAAGATCAGTTATGCCGATGGCAGCGACGAGTTTGTCGGAGATTACCAGGTTGTTTGTACTGTTTTCTCCGATAAATTCTCCATCAGTTGCGTTTCCCTCAAGGTCTTTTTCATGAATGGTCTAGAACGCCTCGGAACTCCCCATATCACTCCATTCGATGTTCGTCAGGACGATGGCTACCATTGGAATACTGCATGGAGGAGAACAAGATTGGAAAAAAAGGATTATGCGTGGAGAATTTTGATGGCTTCTTCTAGGCTCCTGTTCTCGACGGTTATTGCGTAGATTGCGTTGCAGAACTTGATGGCTTCAGCAAGCGGTTTCTGGTGGATGTTTCTGCCGGTCGCGTTTCCGGAAGCGCCACCGACGTGAATCTGGTTGTAGAGCTCTTCCAGGAACTTGTCTTCTGAGGTCGCCGAGCCGCCAGCACAGACCAGCTTAGTTCTGCCGGCCGCTCTAACCGCTTCTTTCAGCAGTACCGCGTCAGATTTGCCGTCCTTCTTCGGTACATTGACCTTGACAAAGTCAGAACCGAGGCAGGCCGCACAGCCTGCTGCACCTGCAATCAGGTGCGGATCCTTCTCGTCTTTGACTGCCTTTCCGCGGGGGTAGATCCACAGAACGGTGACCATGCCGTGGAAGTGTGCATCATTGATGAGTTCGGCTGCTTCGGTCAGCATTTCGGCTTCGTTCTCGCTGCCGAGATAGATGGTATAGCCGATTGCTGGAATCTTGATATTGTAGTCTTCCGAAATCTCGGCGACCTGGGCAACGGACCAGAGCTGACGGGAGGTCGGATCTTTCTGGGAAACCCTGATCATATGGGTCTTTGAATTCATCTTTACTAGGTAGGGAATATCGGGGTAGTCCATCGCATACCGGGTCAGCAGCCCGAGCTGGACGGCAAGTACACCAACCTTGCCTTTTGCGGCGATTTTGAACAGATGTTCCGGATCTCCGTCGTCTTCTGGGATGCCATTCCCGCAGAAGTCATCATTCAAGTGTTCCATTTTCTGGTCGCCGGCGAACAGCATAAGACGACCGGAACCTTTCGTTACCTGGTTATAGTTTTCGATGTACTTCTCCCGCATGTTGGCAGGTACATCCAGCGGTACCTTCACGTCAGTCATAGATACTTTTATTTATAAAATTTCCCTGTTAAATATTTTCTTAGTCAAAAGAGAGCAGCTACTGGTTATTCTTCCGTATCTTCTGCATCCTGGATCTCGGTATACAGGGCGGTGACCGCGTCCGCAACCTGTTCCCGGGTCAGATCAGTATCGAAGATGGTGTAGCGTTCCGGCCGGATGGTTTTTGCAGCAAGTACTGCATCGATTATCTGCTCGTTGGTTAGACCGAGAGCAGCAGGTGTGGTCGGTGCGCCGATGGTATCAAGTGCGTTCTTGATCTTCTCCCAGTTGCCGCCGTGCAGATACATACTGATGATGGCTCCCACGCCACAGGCTTCTCCGTGGAGGATCTTGTCCGGCGCAATCCGTTCGATGATATGGGCGAACTTGTGTTCACTGCCGGATGCTGGACGCGAGGTGCCGGCGATACTCATGGAGACACCTGATGCAAACAGCGCCTTCATGACGATCCATGCGGATTTTTCATCGAATTCCTTGATGTTTCTCGCATTCTCGACCATGAGCTCGGCCGTAATCATGGACAGCGTCAGTGCGTATTCACTGACCTTTTCTCCCATTGTCTCCTTGGCGAATTCCCAGTCGAGTGCCGCGGTATAGTTCGCGACGATATCGGCGAATCCTGCCGCGGTCAGCCGGTGTGGGGACTGGGCCAGAATCTCCGTATCGCCGACGATAGCGAGCGGCGGGTGGGCAGCAACGCTGACACTGCCGTTTTCCGTGTGGATGGATGCCCGCGATGAAGTGATACCGTCATGGGAGACTGCGGTTGGCACGCTTATGAACTGGATATCGATATTGAAGGAGACGATCTTAACGATATCGATGATGCGGCCGCCACCGACGGCGATAAGCAGGACTGAGCCGAGAGCTTTGGCGTAGTTTGCAACACGTGTGACTTCCTCATATGTGATGTCTCCTGCAATCAGCGAGGATGCGTCATACCCTGCTTCGGTAAGCAAGGTGAGCACCCTGACACCCACTATTTTCATGGTGGTTTTGCCAGAAATAATCAGGATTGGGCCTTTCAGACAGAGATCGGCAACCACCGACGGCAGCTGCGAGAGAACGCCGTGGCCGACCAGGACATCCCTTGGTAACTGAATCCATCGTGATTTATCAAAACTTTTATTCTTTAAAATCTCATATTCATTGCTGCTCATATCAATATATCATGGCCGATGATTTTTTTTCCTGGGCCGCGGGACTGGAAAGCTCCGGATATACTGTCCCGATGACGATAATCTATGCATTATTAGTAATCTTGGGATTGTATATACTTTACCGTTGGGTCAAGCATGAGAAGATTCCCACCAATACTGCATTCGTTCTGTCTTCCTGTATCTATGTCATCCTTGGCGGTCTCCTCCATGTCATCGATGATATGACGGTGGCGGGAAGCAATTTCGTCCCCTATCCCTGGCGGCTGTGTTTCACAACCCCGCTCGTCTATATTTTTGTGATGGTGTTCGGGCTCATCGTTCTCTTCATATCCTACCAGTTCGAGAAGAAGAAAATTATTCTGACCTACGTCAAACCGTTCGCAACTACTGGGGTGGTCGCCTGTCTGATTGTGCTCGGCATCCTCGGTTGGTACGGACTTTCCTACGCTACATTCGATGTCGCTGTCATCGGTATTGTGGTGGAAATCGCTGCTGCGGCGACCGCTGCACTCTGGGCGATTCTCCGATTCGTCTGCCGCTGGAAATACGTTACCCATCCGCTCTATCTTGCACTGATGTTCTGCCAGTACCTCGATTCATCGGCGACCGGGTTCGCGCTTGAACTGCATCCGGTATCGTACTACGAGCAGCATGTTCTGGGCGACTGGCTCATCAATCTCTCCGGTACTGGCTACAGCATGTTCATCCTGAAGATGATTGTTCTTGTCATCGGTATATTTGTGCTTGAGAAGTTCCGGAAACAGGAGGGATTCACAGTTCCTTGGCATCTGACCATTCTCGTCATGATCATCGTGGGGCTTGGCCCCAGTATTCGCGACATCTTCAGAATGGTTCTGTGGATCTGATTATTCAATTTCCTTTTTTTTGCTGACTGTCTCTCTCATCACCGGATAGGTAACTATTAATTGGTACATCGTCAATACTCTTACACCGAATGGCAGAGATCGCTGATTATTTTCCGTATACGCAATATCGTCCGAATCAGAAGGAGATGCTGGAAGTCGTAGCCGGCATTGCAGAACAGAACGGTATCCTCATGATAGATGCACCGACCGGCAGCGGAAAATCATCGATTGTTTCTGCCCTGCTAGCGAAAGCTGACGGCCGTAAGATCATCATTGCCGTCCGTACGGTTTCCCAACTGGAGATTTTCACCCGTGAACTCGATCTGATTCGGAGACGCAAGCAACCGAATCTGAAGTTCACTTATCTGATTGGAAAGGGGAAGATGTGCCCGCTCGGCGGATACGGCGATATCTACCGCAAATGCGAGACCGTCAAATCGTTCACGACCGCGCTTATGCAGCAGCGTGCCGACCGCGGTTCGTATAATCCGGCGGCTGACAAAGTTGTGCAGGACCAGATATGCAGGCAGGAGAAGGAGCATCCGGTCATTTGTCCGTACTTCATCTACAGCCGGTCTTTCGTTCCGGGAGAGGATGGCAGACGCCGTATTGTTCCGTCGCAGGAGATGCGGAAGAAGGCGGAGACCGCCCAGAGACAGGTGGTGCATCCATCCGACCTGCTGCACTTCGCTGGCAATGTCTGTCCGTATGACATGATGCTCAATGCGGCGAAAGGCGCTGATGTCGTCATCTGCAATTATCACCATTTGTTCAACGATGATATCCGCGAACAGCTCTATATCAATCTCGGTTGCGAGGGGGACAAGGTCATTCTCCTACTCGATGAAGCGCACAACCTGGGTGATGTCATCCAGAGCATCGAAAGCATCCGGATTCGCGAATCCGATATCGAAACTGCTGCGGTCGAACTCACCTCGCTCCGCGGCAAGGTCAGAGGGACTGAGGCCGTCCGTCATGTTCTTCCGCGGATAGCGCAGTTCATCGACGGTCTACGGCGGTCGACTGAGGTCGAGGACTGGTTCGATCCGCAAATTTTTAACAATATCCTGATCAAGGGGTCGCTCTATCAGAAACCGGAGGATCTCCTGGAGGATATCATTGCGGTCAAGGAGGGTGTCCGGCAGCTCTCCATCGAAAAGGGTGATCTCAAGGAGTCCGCTATCGAGAAATTATCAGAATTCCTCATCCGTCTGTATCGTTCAGCTTCCAATTCCGCGTATCTGACGATCTATATCAAGGACGACGAGACGGTCACGCTTGAGGTCCGAAACATCGATCCGTCGGCCAGGCTGCAGGAACTCGCTTCTCTCCATTCGTCCGTTGTGCTAATCTCCGGCACGCTCTCGCCGGTGGATGCCTACAAGATCTACTACTTCGGCGACATGTCGGTCGAGACCCTGTCACTTTCCAACGCCTTCCCCCGTGAGAACCGGCTGGTCATCGGCATCTCCGATATCACGACTGCTTTCTCCCGTCGGCAGATCGAATCCAACATCTCCAACATTGAAGCGAGCATTCTGGCGTTTTCGCAGCTTCGCGGCAACTTGGCGGTCTATTTCCCGTCGTACCAGCTTCTGTTGCAGTATTTCGATCGCTGCGGCCATAGGATCCACAACAAGGTGGTGTTCCAGGAACCACGGGAGGCTGCGGAAGCAAACGAAATGTTGAAAGAGTTTATCTCTCTGCCGCTCCGGCACAAGGCTGGAATTCTCTTTGCGGTCTGCGGCGGCAAGTGGAGCGAGGGGCTGGATTACCGTGGGGATCAGTTGACGGCAGCCATGGTCATCGGTCTGCCACTTGCACCGTTCACTCCGGTCCGGCGGATGATCAACAGTTACTTCAAGCGCAAGTTCGGTGAGAAAGGTGAGTTCATCGCTTATACCCTGCCGGCTGTTAACAAATCGATGCAAGCGTTAGGAAGGGTGCTGCGGACCGAATCAGACTGCGGTGTGCTCATTCTTGGCGAAGAGCGGTTCCCCTCCCCGGATGTGTTTCCGGGGGTCTCGTACTGGATGCAGGAAGAACTCAGGCGCTGCAGCACGGCGGAACTTCCGGCACTGTTGGCAGGCTGGAGGAGATGATCACCGGATCCTGCCGATTCGGCCTGTGGCGCGTTGAAGTTGCGTATGCGGGGAGTTTTGTTTATCGGGTGCGTTTTCTTCGCCGGGCGCAGGAAGGTCCGGTACCTGCGGCGTTTACGGCATATCTTGTCGGGAAATCAACGGATTTTGCGCCGTTGAAATCGGTTGCGGTGGCTGATACAGAGGGACCGTATGCAGACATCTACCGTGCGGTCATGCAAATTCCCTACGGAGAGACGCGGACCTACGGTGAAATTGCCGAGCTCAGCGGGACCCATCCCTGTGTCGTCGGCAATGCGATGGCACGCAATCCCACACCGCTTATTGTACCTTGCCACCGTGTGGTCGCTGCAACCGGTATCGGTAACTTCACTCCCGATCCGGATATCAAGCGTGATTTGCTTGCTCTGGAATCGAAGGCTGCAAAGAAGTTGCAGAAATGAGTGGGGAAAAAGAGATTTATAGCCCAAAACACAATTATATGATATATGACTGAAGAGCTGGCCATCGATGATTACGATAAACTCTACATGGTTTCTCGTCTGGTATACAACGGTGAAATCACGCCGGAGAAGGCGGCGGCAAAACTGGCGGACATGATTCCGAGTTCCGTCGAACAGAATAAAATAACCTTTTCCATGTACACCGGAATGCGCAACGGCAGAACATTCCACCACTCATTGAGCGATGATATCATCATCTATTTCCTGAAGCGCATCATCGATGATGAAGGCGTCGCGGGACTTAAAGCCGCCTTGAATGCAACCTACGGATATGCGGGATTTAAGAACTCGGTCGGTTGTCCGTTACCGGAATTGGAAGACGCCTGCGACGCATTCAAAGCGAAGTACGGTGTCAGCTCCGAAAAAGACTCGCCAGAATAATCAATATCATCCTTTTTTCCGCTCTTAGGTGTGATGTGCATTTTCAGTGTCTAGACCGCATCGGCAACTTTTTCAAGTTCACATATCTCTTCTTCCTGCATCGTCACGTTGTTGAGCATCATCCTGTCCTTGATGACCAAACAGATAAGTGGTCAAATGGGATCGCCGAGATTTGAACTCGAGTCAGAAGACCCCCAGTCTCCTATGATGCCAGGCTACACTACGATCCCTCGTATTATTTATTTGGACTACTACTGTTATTAGGCTTTCCAAATATACGTGCAGTGGGGGTCAACAGCTCGGTACGTTCTCGCAGGAGGTGAGAGATGAATTCGATAAGGCCACACTCATCATCTCGAAAGGTCTCGCGAACTATGAAAGCCTAACTGACTATTTGCGGGGCAAACCAGTCGCTTATCTGATGAGGATAAAGTGCGACGCCGTAGGCCGGTACATAACAGAAGCATATGGGAAATCCATGGAAAAAAAGGGGACCTGATCGCGTTTTTTGGTAAGTAAAAAAGAAGAATTATTTTTCTGCGTGTTCTTCGTTGGCCTTGGCCAGTTCACGTTCACGCAGTTCGACCCGCCGGATTTTGCCGGAGATCGTTTTCGGAAGATCCTTGACAAACTCGATTGCACGCGGATACTTGTATGGTGCGGTCGTCTTCTTGACATGCGCTTGCAGTTCTTTTACCATCGACTCGGAAGGATCCCATCCATCTTTGAGGATGACAAATGCCTTGACGATGACGCCACGAATCGGATCTGGACTGCCGATGACCGCGGATTCTTTGACTGCCGGATGCTCGATGAGCGCGGACTCTACCTCAGCTGGTGAGATACGGTATCCGGACGACTTGATGATATCATCCTCGCGGCCCATGAACCAGAAATAGCCGTCCTTGTCTATCTTCGCCTTGTCGCCGGGATAGTACCAGCCGTTGACGAAGACCTGGGCGGTGGTCTCCGGATCGTCGAGATATTCACAGAAGAGACCGACCGGCCGTTTGGGTTCGGTCTTGATGGCGATGCGGCCTTCTTTGCCTACTGGGACGGGTTTGCCGTTCTCGTCATGGAGTTCAATGATCCATCCCGGGACGGGTTTGCCGATGCTGCCTGAACGGTGTTCCATGCACGGATAGTTCGCGAGGACGACCGTCGATTCGGTTTGGCCATATGCTTCATAGATCTTGAGGCCGGTACCTGCTTCCCAGACACGGTTGACTCCCGGGTTGAGTGTCTCTCCGGCGGAAACGCAGTGTTTCAGTTCGGAGAAGTCGAACATGCTCAGGTCTGCTAAAATGAGCATGCGGTAGATGGTCGGTGATGCGCAGAAAGAGGTGATTTCGTACTTCTCGATCAGCGGTAGCAGTTCGATCGCATTGAACTTTCCGCGGTAGTCGTAGACGAAGATGCAGGCACCCATCATCCACGGGCCGTAGAACTTGCCCCAGGAAGATTTGGCCCAGCCGGTATCGGCCACCGTGAAGTGCAGATCGCGTTCAGTGATGTCGTACCAATATTTGCCGGTGACCGTATGACCGAGCGGATACGACTGGGTGTGCAGCACCATCTTCGGTTCGGCGGAGGTTCCCGACGAGAAGAAGATGATCATTGGGTCGGTGGATTTCGTCTTTATCTTGCCAATGAACGGGGACAGTTTCGTCGACACTTTTACCGGATAGATGAGTTCCTTCTCATAGTTGATCCAGCCGGCACAGTTGCTACCAACGAGGAACTTGACCTTGAGGTTCGGGCATTCCTTTTCGATTTCCTGAATCTTCCAGAGATTGTCGGTATCGGTGACGATCATCTTGAATTTCCCCTTGTTTATGCGGTATTTGAGATCATAGGGTGTAACGATGACAGGGGTTGGACAAATAATGGCGCCGATCTTGATGGCGGCGAGAGCGAAGGTCCACCATTCGGGAATTCTTGGCAGAAGAATCATTACCCGGTCGCCTTTACTGATGTTCTGCTTGAACATCATGTTTGCTATCTGATTCGAGAGATTGCGTAGCTGACGGAACGTGTAGTAGCGTTCGTCTCCTGTCTGGTTTGTCCAGATCATCGCGAGTTTGTTTCGGTCTTTTTCTGCCCAGGCATCCACGACGTCGTAGGCGAAGTTAAAGTACTCCGGGACGTCAAGCGAGAACGAGGCGTATTCTGCCTCGTAGTCGGTCATATTCTGAGCTGTGGTTTTTGCCATATGTAAAATATTATTTGCATGACAGAATTATAAACATATAGTAAGAGAAGGGATCTCGCACCGTTCTGCGCATATTGATAAGCAGACCGGCCAAATACTAATCAACAAATGGTACAACTGACTGTCGATATCGGAGGAAAACCCGGCGTTAACTGCAGAGGATTCTGTTCCTACTGCTACTTCAAGCATGTGAGGGACATACCGCCGTTCGGCTGCAAATACTGTCTGCCGTTCAAGAAGGGATGTGATTACTGTTCCCGCGGCGTCAAGGAAGAGTATGCGGGATTCCTGCCTCTGAAGGAGGTGGCGGAAAATTTCCTGGCCGATTTGCAGACAGTGACCGATGACATTTCCCGTATCACCATCTCCGGCGGCGGTGACCCCAGCTGTTACCCGGAGTTCAAGGATCTCATGGAGATTCTGGGTAGTCTTGAGGTGCCATTGCATATTGGATATACCAGCGGCAAGGGATTGGATTCGCCTGATATGGCGGATTTCCTGCTTGAACACAACCTCTCTGAAATATCGTTTACCGTGTTTGCCGCGGATCCAGTTCTGCGGAAAAAATACATGCATGACCCGACCCCGGAAGCATCACTCGAAATCATATCCCGGCTTGCGAAGAAGATTGATGTCTATGCGGCAATCGTGGTTCTTGCTGGAGTTAATGACGGAGAAGTTCTTGAGCATACACTCTCCTGGCTGGAGAAGGAAGGTGTTCGTGGTGTCATTCTGATGCGGTTTGCGAATGCTCGTGAACAGGGACTGATTCTCGACAATGCGCCGGTCATGGCGAACCAAAAGGTCCAGACCGTTGAAGAGTTCCGCTCTCTTGTGGAGACCGCAGCAAAGCGCCATCCACATCTGCGGCTGTCGGGAACGCCGCTGTACGACCCGCTGTTTAATTCGCCGTTTGCCATCCGCAATCATCCGGATTTGTTGGAGAAGCTGCCGGAAGTCACCGGTACGGTTTCCCTGCTTACCGGTAGTACGGCTGCTCCGTATATTGCAGAGATTCTTGAAAAACGCGGAGCGAAAAACGGTATGGTTCTTCCACTCAAGAAGGAGATTGCCTGTCTGATTACTATCGACGATTTTGTGGATGTCGATAAGGACAAACTCACGGATACTGTCATCATTCCAGGCCGAGCGTTCGTGCACGATCGGGAGGCATGTGAAGTGCTCGAACGTAACGTTATCCGCGGTCCTGAGATACTGACGGCCGATGGTGAGACCAGCATGGGTATGACCGAGGAGGGTGTGCTTGCGCTTGAATTCAACAGTTTCTCCGCACTTATTCAGGAGATTAATCAGTATGGGGCCTGAGGTGGATCTTGCTGTTGAAATAGGCTATACGTTTGCCGATTCATCTCTGCTTGAGGATGCGCTGACTCGTGTTTCCTATGCCGCAGAAAACGGTATTGATCAGATACATACGATGGACCGGTATGCAGTGTTGGGAGATGCAGTGCTCGATGTCGCGGTCGTCGAATATCTGCTGGAAATCGGTGAGGCGGACAAGGGTGACATTACGCTGAAGAAGATCAGCCTGGTCAACATGACGGTGTTCCGCCGGATTGCGGAACAGATAGGTCTGTTGGTTCTTGTACACTGGGGTAAAGGCGAATTGCGGATGCGGATCTGGGAATCCGGTAAGATCTCTGCAGAATGCTTTGAGGCCATGGTTGGTGCCGCATATCTCGACGGCGGCATGGATGCGGTTCGGGTGATTATCCGTGCGGTCGGTCTCTACTGAATAGAGCCGTTCTTAAAAAAAATACATCTATTTAAGTATAGAGATGACTACATTAGTGACATGGCAGAAGAACTAACTCTCTCAAAAGGTGTAGTTATCGTCAAGGGTGTCGCAATGAACATTTCCGCTGTAAATGAACATTTCCGCTGTATTTACAGAGTGCGTTCGGAGTCGCGGAGTCTGTCGCATCGCTTACTCTGTTCCCAGTAATCCTGCTTTCCGGTGTGCTCAGTCCGTTTGTCGGCAAAATCTATGTCAAGCATGGACTGCTCATCCTGCTGATATCGACTAGATCCCCTGCTAGTCTACGGTCTGCTCTATATCCCAATCATCTGCGGACGGGTATTCACCATGGATACCACCCAGATTTTCTCGCTTTCACGGCTGAGACACGAGAGGAACCCGTACAATGTTGTCGTCTTCAATATAGAATTCCAGATTGCCGGGTGTATCGGATCGTCACTCTTTACTGGTGTCTTCCCTATGTTTGCCACTACTTCGCTTGATATGGCATTCATTGCGTCGGTCGCTCTGGTCATCACTCTCGCCGTTGCCGGATTCTGCATCGCCTTCTATCTCGGCTCCTGTCGACACATATCGCACCGGAACGCCGGGAAGTCCCCTCGTTCGGTCGGCTATCTCGTCGGTCATGCTTACCGACGTCCACAGCATTCCAACGACCGCCAGCCTGTTTGACACGATGCAGTGCATGATCGAGCACAAGACCAGCGTTTTGCCAGTCCTTGATGTCGAAGGCCATGCGGCTGCATACATCGTCGACGATGATATCCTGCGGTACCTGACTGGAAAGGATTCGGAGACCACCACCCCTACTCCGTCCATGTACCCGCTCTGGCACAGACGCGATTCACTAGATACTAAGTTCTCTGAGATGGCGAAGGTCAATGTTATGGGGTTCGCCAATCCGAAAGTCATCGCTATCGATATCTATGATGAGAGCGATAAACTTTTCTACACCCTCTCCGATGCACACATCAGGAAAGTGTCGGTTGTCGATGTTGTGGTCGTTGTCGGTGCCGTCAGCGGATCCGACCTCATGCACCAGCTGCTGGAAAAAGTATTCTAAAAACATCACCTCCATCTCTTTTCCGACCGTCCGAACCTATATCAACCAAAAGGGCCAATACTATCCATCATGATAGAAGAAATCGGACCGGCAGTAGCTCCTGCCGTAGTAGGTCGACAGTTACGTCCACAACCAAGCCAGGGACTTATCATATCCACCGTCATCGCCGGCATAGCAACCATCATATGCTCCGCATCAACCCTTATCTTCCACTTCACCGGAAGCAGTGTCGATGCAACCATACGCAACGCCATCTGGTGGGTCTCTTGGGGAGTGCTCGTTGTTGATGTCATCCTGACGTTCATCTCCACCTCGAAGAAGTACCGGCCGACGAAGCAGGTGGCTATTGCAGGCATTCTCGGCCTTGCAGGCGCTATCATGCTGCTCATCGCAGCATTCTTACAATAATCCTTTTTCTGTTCTTCAACGGTTTTTATTACAGATTCACTGAAAATTTCAGCAAAAAATAGATTGAAAAATTATTCCTCGTTTTTCAGCGTGTTCTTGTCGTAGCGTGAAATCGTAGCATTCTTCTGGTTCTGATACTTTGCATCCGGTTTCTTGTTGTACGGGCATTCACAGCGTTTGGTGACGTAGAAGACCAGCTGACCTATCGGCATACTAGCATAGACCCGGATCGGGCGGCAGTTGGAGTTGCACATCTCAAGCGTGATGGTCCCCGAGAATCCAGCATCAATCCACCCTCCTGTTTGATGGAGTTCAAGACCAAGACGGGCAATGCTGCTTTTTCCTTCGATGGAGGAGACGATGTTGTCTGGCAGCGTGACCATCTCCAGGGTCTCCGCCAGCACGAACTGTCCAGGCTGGATATCGAAATAGCTGCTCTTGCGTTCGTTCACATGCGAGTGCAGCGTCTCCTTGTTGAATGGGTCGATGATATCGTCACAGGGGTCGTACCAAACGAAATGGTTGCCCAGACGGATATCCAGAGAGTTCGGCTGAACCAGTACCGGATCGTAGGGGTCAATTTTGATGAAACCGCGTCTGATGTGATCGGCGATTTCCCAGTCTACCAGAATCATAGTATTGATTTATTTGGTGTCCGTCGGTATTAAGTCTCGTGCACATATGTTTATGTTGTCAGCCGGTAAATTTTATTTTATAGACAAGCGCGTGGTGTTCTGCAATGTACTAGACGACAACCCGTTCATGGCCGGTGCGTTCCACGGCGTCACCGGAGGCGATGCGGTGATCAATGTGGGCGTCAGCGGTTCGGGTACCGTTCATCATGTGGTATCGCAGATTCACAGCACGACTTTGATATCCTCTGCGAAACTGTGAAGAAGACCGTATTCAAGGTGACGAGGGTTGGTCATCTGGTGGAACTCGAAGTCCGAAGCCGCCCAGCGCCTGAATGTGCCGTTCGATATCGTCGACCTCTCGCTTACACCACCGCTACAGTTGGCAGATCTTGCTTTGTTGCTGATGGTGCTGCCGCCGGTCACGTAGAAGATACTACCTTCCTGACTGCCATTGATTTTTATCTCGCCGCCGTTGTTGTTTTTTGGCGTGATGATTTGGCCATTACGGTAGTTGATGTCATCCGTGATCACAATGGTCAGCAGGTGTGTACTCGTTGTATCCGACGTAGAAATGTTGTCCGTGAGGTAGGTCTAACTGCTGACTTCGTCATCTTCGTCCTCACCGATCTCCATCTGCCGTGGTCATTCCCCGCCACGACCGGAACCGGGATGATGTCTCTGATAGGCACTACCGTGAGGGCTATCAGTGCAATCCTTGTTGTTTTCTTCATTGTCAGTTTCTTCCCATGCCATCCCATTCCACAGGCAAACTTATATGTAGTATATTGCACTTCCCAGGTAATTAGGGGACCCTGAATCCAGATCTCACGTCGGTAGGACTGCTAAAAAATATAGAATACAAAACATGAAGTATGGTTTCCGTGTCTTTTCAGATGATTTTTAAATAAAAATGTAAAAATGGTATCTTTTGACTGTTTATGCTACGGATGTTCCAGATCAGTTGATAACCTACGCCATGGTGAATCCATACTTCAACCCACGATCTAACCGAGATTTTGTTGCTATATTCGGGGTATCTCTGAACTATCTGGGTCTGGTGCAAGGAATACCCTGAGTTCACTGCTGCTGTTGAAGATGCAGCGTGTAGTATGAATGCGAGGGGAGGGATTCGAACCCGCGAACGCCTTGCGAAATGATCTTGAGTCATCCTCCGTTGGCCACTTGGATACCCTCGCGTGAAAAGTACTCTGTTATATTGGCGTTTCTCCGTATCAATCTTGCCGCTATCTCCCGCCAAACAACTCCATACATTTTTTATCTCTCAGAGCGAAGGTAATGAGTATATGATAAAGGTTGCAGTCAACGGTTACGGGACCATCGGCAAGCGAGTCGCAGATGCGGTCTCCGTCCAGCCCGATATGGAAATCATCGGCGTCTCCAAGACGAAGCCCGGAGCGGAGGCTCTGGTCGCGGTCAAGCGTGGATACCCGCTCTACATTGCTGACCTGAGCAGGAAAGCGGCATTCGACAAGGTGGGCATCCCGGTCGCCAGTAGTGTTGAGGAGATGATCCAGAAAGCCGACGTCGTTGTCGATGCGACGCCCGGGGGAGTCGGCGTCTCCAACAAGCCGCTCTACGAGAAGTACGGCAAGAAAGCCATCTGGGAAGGCGGTGAGGAACATGAAGTCGCCGGCTTCTCGTTCAACTCATCCTGCAACTATGCGGAAGCACGCGGCAAGCAGTTCGCCCGCGTCGTCTCCTGCAATACCACGGGTCTCTGCCGGATCATCAATCTCATCGACACCACGTTCGGCGTCAGGAGGGTCAGAGCCACCATGGTCAGAAGAGGGGGCGACCCGGGAGACATCAAATGCGGACCGATCGACGCCATCGTGCTCAATCCGGTCACCATACCGTCGCATCATGGTCCCGATGTGCAGACCATCCTGCCGCACATCAATATCGTGACCTCCGCTATGATTGCGCCAACCACGCTGATGCACATGCACTTCATCAATATGGAACTCAAGAAACCGGCGACCCGCGAGCAGGTTCTCGAGCTCATCAAGAGACACCCCCGTCTCGGCTTGATCACGAAGGCAAGCGGCATTACGAGCACCGCACAGATTAAGGAATTCACCTCCGACATGCTGCGGCCGAGAGGAGATGTGTGGGAGAACGGCATCTTCGAAGATTCCGTTTCCGTGATTGACGGGACCGATCTCTACCTGTTTCAGGCGATCCACCAGGAAGCTGACGTCGTCGTCGAGACCGTCGATTGCATCCGTGCCATGGCAGGCGACGTCGCCACCGCCGCCGAGTCCATCGCAATGACCAACAAGGCGGTAGGTCTTACGGCCATCCGCTGACCAAACCTTCTTTTTTCTTCTCAAAAAAATGGAACAGCCGGTCATTTCTCCTGACAGGACGCATCATCTCTTTGGTGGTGTGCCCATCTACACTGAACGGTTTCTGGAAGTCCGCGAGTATCGGTTTCCGGGTCTTGCGGCGGTCTGCGACGAGTCTGGTTGGTACCACATCGATTTCCAGGGAAGACCGGCATACAGAGAACGGTATGTACAGGCCTTTGAATTCAACGATGGTGTAGCCCGGGTCCGGCTTGCAGACGGTTCATATACATATATCGCGGCAAACGGCAGAAGGATCGGTCCGCTCGAGTTCGTTTGGGGCGGCGAGTTCCGGGACAGCATCGCCTGCGTCTACCACAAGGAGAATGGCGCCGCCCACATCACGACCTCCGGCGAACTGCTCTACAGTGACTGGTACTTCGATGTCCGTCCCTTCGGTGACGACGGAAAAGCCGTCGTCCGCGACGAAAACGGCTGGAATTATATCGATAAGCAGGGAACCATCCTCGGCTGTGCCGCTGAACCGCAGGACAGATTCCCGCGAGGGACCATCCGTCAGCATCATGTGGCAAACAAGCTGCCCGCCATCATCTCAGCATACAAGGGATATGACGCCTGCATCGTTCTCATCCGGCATGCCGAACGCGAGCCGTTCTATCTGGGTGAAGGTTGGTCCAACAAGTCGCTGACGAAACGCGGTGAGGAGGATGCACGTAAGCTTGCCGCACAACTGCCGAAGTTCGCGAAGGCGTATGCGAGTCCCATCAGCCGCTGCATGAAGACCGCCGAGCTGATGGCGGGATTTTCGATTCCTGACCGCAGACTGGGGCAGCCCGGTGTCTTCGTCTACGACTACCCGGTAAACCACGAGTTCTACGTAGAGAACGACACTATCTCGGCCATCCGCGCCTAGCTGAAGGGATTTGTGATTCCGGGTCATTATCCGGTGGCGGAAGGGGCAAAGTATTTCCTGGATCATGTCTGCGAGCTCGCCGCGGATGGACAGTACGTCCTCTGCGTCACGCACGACGTGTTTGTGATCTCCTGCATCAGCGTGGTCTCCGGCTGCCTGTTCGAGAACGACTGGATGGACTTCCTGGACGGTTGCGTGCTCTTCAGGTACGGCGACACCTGGAAACTCGCCTGGCGGGAAGGCGAATACCCGCTTCCCTGAGGGCCATGTACTGTCCCTACTGCGGCGCCGAACTTCCCGACGATGACGATATCTGGTTTTGCACCAAGTGCGGTAGAAGACTGCCGGAGCGTCCGGCTGCAGCCGGGGCAGCACCATCACCAAGTCGGATCGTAGCCATGTCGTTCTGTGGGCCA
>JAZUDC010000001.1:0-19858 GCA_045639425.1 Methanocorpusculum sp. | reverse complement strand
AAACAACCACCAGTTCTAGGAGGATATCATTAGTGGTAAATTTATTACCCCCAACGATTATGTATAAAGCCTCAGTCTCTATACTGAAGAAGGTATTTCATGTTTCTGAAATCTTTTCATCTTCAATAAACTCATTTTCTTCAGCTGAAAGACTTCCAAAGGCCTCTTCAGAGTCCTCTAAGGCATTCTGTTTTTATCGTCGTTAAAAAAATCAATTAAAAAACAGTGATTATCATAATCACAAAGAGAATCAGCACGAAGAAGAGAACACCAAAGATAATGGTAGTCAACGTAGAGAAAGATCCGATAATATCAGCCAACTCAGTGATAATATAACACTGAGTGTATGCGGCAACCGTCCCGGAAATAAAGAGAAGCATAGCACCAATAGCCGGAACCAGCACATACAGTACAACACCTAACGGACTATCGCAATAGAGAATATAACCGCGTATTAAATAGATCGTTTAGGGTATTGTCACTCATCTTTTTATACTCGAGTTATCTTCTCTGTTTTGAGGAGATAAACATCAAGGAGCATCACAAGAATTAATCTCCGGCCTACACTATACCCAAATGAACATTCCTGAACTATTGGCACCGGCCGGATCGTCGGAAGCGCTGAAAGTGGCGGTGTATACCGAGTAGATGTGGTATACATTGGCGGAAAGATGTTCGGCGCACGCGCGTATGCAGAAAAATTCGATAGGAAAGAGATATGAGAAGCCAGCGCATATGTGCACCGATTCAGCATTAGGGTCTATGTAACGGTCAATACCTGGCTGACCTAGCGGAGGCAGGTGAGTATCTCAGATTTCTCTCTGATGCGGACACAGACACAGTGCTAGTCTAGGATATTGGTCTGTTGACTCTCGCATGTGAGATTGCACCCGATTGGCCTGTCCATACAAGCACACAGATGACCAGTACTAACACTGCAGGTGCTGAGTTCACCGCAATGCACGGGATTTCCCATATCGTCCGTGCACGGGAGACACAGCTGTCGGATGTCGCCACTACTTGGAAGGTAGCGGCTGAACACGGCATAGGTATTGAAATATTTGTACACGGCGCTCTCTATTATTCGGAAGGATATCTAATGGCAGAAAGTACCGGTGGCAAATCCCAGATTATGAATTGGGAGAAACCGAACAACCGTGGAGTCTATACCGGTTATGTGTCGAGCACAGACAAGAAACGTGGTAAGGTCGTTGTTAAGATCGCAGGGACGGGGCCCATACTAGTGACGGTTTGGTCTTCAAATTTGCTCTGAACAAGAAACCCTATATCTTTCCAGAAAGAGACGCCTATAAGATACCAGTACCTGATGATGTGTCGAAGGTAGTGAACTATGGATAACAAATAGGATGAAGACTGCGCATCTGGCATCGGTGGTTCTCTCCAAACCTGCGGGCGGGGTCGGATCCCCCGCGAGATCATGGTTGGTGTTGATGCAGCGATGCATCATACATAGTAAAAAGAAAGATAATTAACTATTAGTGATTAAATTAAAAGAGGAGATATCTCCTCTCCTCAGTTTAATTTTATCTATGTTTCTTATTGTGGCCGAGCTTGGTAAGGGTTGGAAAAATGCGAGAAAACAGACCGATAGTAACGACTGCTCCGAGTAACAGAGAAGTGGTGATCCACAGTCCCGGTGCGGTAAGACCGCCTTCCATGGAATACTCGAGGTGTTGACGTTGAATGCTCCAAGAGCGGGGATAACGATTGCCGGAGTCATGCCGAAGATAATAGCGATAATCATAATGGTCTTTACATCATCGAGAACCTATTGACAATTTCAAAACGGAAACAGGGGGAACACACCGTCTGATGTAAAATTATCAAAATTTTAAGATTTTTCAATACATATATATATATTTAAAAATCAGATTATTGTAAAGTGATTAATTTTGAAGAGAAATATCAGTATCTCCAACCTTAAGCAGACGCCTGTCGAGAAGCAACGCGTCGAACTGGTTGAACGCAAGTGCATCGGACACCCGGACAGTCTAGCCGACGGTGTTGCCGAAGCTGTGTCCCGTGCACTGTGCCGCGAGTACATGAAAGAATGCGACGGGATGGTACTGCACCACAACACTGACCAGGGCGAAGTCGTTGCAGGTGAATCCGCACCGGCGTTCGGCGGTGGAAGGATTATCAGACCAATTTACTTCCTTCTGACTGGCCGTGCAACACGTACCTTCAATGGAAAGAACTTTGCAACCGATGCGATTGCGATCAAGGCTGCCCGTGACTACCTGCACGAGGCCATACCAACCTTCAACATGGACACTGATGTCATCGTCGACTGCAGAATGGGTGCTGGTTCAACTGACCTACAGGATGTCTTCAACACCAAGGCAGCCCACAAGGTCGCTCCGCGTGCGAACGATACCTCCTTCGGTGTCGGTCACGCTCCATTCTCCGAGACTGAGCAGATTGTTCTTGCTCTCGACAAGTACATCACCGAAACCTTCAGACCGAAACACCCAGTCCTCGGTTACGATATCAAGCTCATGGGAATGCGTGATATCAACACAATCAACATCACGGTTGCTGCCGCAATGGTCGACCGCTACTGCTCCGGGATCGACGACTACGTCGAAACCAAAGACAAGATGACAGAAGAGTTCACCACGGTCGCCAAGGGCCTGACCTCTCGCAAGGTCAAGGTCGCCGTCAACACCGCAGATGTTGTTAAGAAGAAACGCCAGTCTGTCTTCCTTACAGTCAACGGAACCTCCGCAGAAATGGGTGACGACGGTTCTGTTGGTAGAGGAAACCGCTGCAACGGACTAATTACCCCGAACAGACCGATGTCCATGGAAGCGACCTCTGGTAAGAACCCGATTAACCATATTGGCAAGATTTACAACCTACTCTCCTCTGAAATCGCGAAGGAATGCTGCCAAAGGATTGATGGCATCGAGGAGATGTACGTGAGATTGCTCTCGCAGATTGGCCACCCAATCGACTACCCGCACGTCGCAAGCGTCCAATGCATAACCAAGCGTGGCTACACCTTCAAAGACTTCGCTACAGAAATCGATGAGATTGTTAACTGCCGCCTGGAAAACATCACCGACATCACCAAACTCATCATCGACGGCACCCTAAAGACCATCTAATCAAGGTCATATTTACTTTTTTTATTAGGGTTGAGAATATCAGGAATGAAACCTGACTGAAAAAATGAAAGCAGATAAATACTGACATCAACGCAATCAATTCTCCAAGATTGAAGGCACATTTCATAGATACGTAGCTGACTGATGGTCTCACATTCCAAACAACAGTAACAGGATATCCTTCATTTGTCTCTTCTAGATGGCCGTAGTCATCAAAGGAAATCTGTATCTCTTCAGTAGAGAATGCTTCCGGACGCATCGCATAGGTTATGGCAGTCGGATCATGTATAATGAACCTCTCACCTTCACCTTTAATTGCCAACGCAGAAAGACCAGAACCGAAGACAACACGATTCACAAGTAGCTCCGAGGCGACAGACAACGCTCACCACCATGACACCTTCCCAAAAAACAGATTTCACTTTCATACATATCAGATTTCGCACAATGTGATCTATGGCTTTCCATTTGAGAGTACAAATCTGAAAGAAAAATCAAAAGAAGTGCTGATGTCGGAATTCGAATCCGAGTCGCCGGCGTGAAAGGCCGGCATGATTGGCCACTACACCACATCAGCAAGTGATGAGAGTTTTTACAAGCTGCCTTTAATAGTTGATTTACGCAACATAAATACGTTTCGAAAGCTCTCCAAGGAGGCGAAAGAAAAAATTTAGGGTAAGAGTATGCCCCTTTATTCAAATCAACTTTGAGCGCTGAAGTTTCAACAGATCTTCAGTAGTGAGCTTTTCTCCACTCTTGAAAGCATTGAAGATGGTTTCAGCTTCCTTGCGCGCGGACTTGTTTCCTCTGATAGCCTTTACCTTCTTCTGCTTGGTGCGCATACCGGTAATTACTTTATCATAGTCGCGAAGCTGCTTCTGGCACTCGATAAACTTCTTGTGCTCTGCATCCGCAGCTTCCTGTGCTTCAACAAACTGCTTGTGCTTTGCGTCTGCACCATCACGTGACTTGTCGGCCTCGCGATAGTACTCGACCATAAGATCGTGATGTTTCTGGGCGAGTTCAGCTTTCTCTGTCACTTCTGCGTGCATTGCGGATGCCTGCCTGCGGTATTCGCGTGCTTCGGTTAAACGGGAGCGAACTTCCTTGCTCTGCTCATGCTCAACTTCCTGGTCCTTGAGATCGAGTCTGAGTTGTTTGATTTTGTCAACAATCTCGTTTTCTTTCTCTTTGGACATCTGTTCGGTCTGCTGCTTCTCTTCGAGCTGCTCGATCTGGCGCTGAATATCCCGTACTGAGGGCTTCTTCTCATGCTGGGCCGCGGGTGCCTGAGCTGCTCCTCCCCGCTCGCCACGAAGTGCGTTAACTTCGGCGAAGAGAGCATTTGCCTTGTCGTTTAACTCATTTCTCTTCTCTTTCAGTGCCTGAACATCATGATTCGACTGGTCACGGAGGTCCTTATTCTTTTGGGCCTCTTCAACATACTGGCGAGTGGCAGTGTTCAGTTCATTTCGTTCCTTTGCGTACTGGCTCGCCTGAGCGTTGAGACTGTTACGTTTTGATTTGTGTTCTTCAGACTCTGCAAGAAGTGCTTTTCTCTTTTCGACAAGTTCTTCAGTCAACGTTCTTACCTTTCCTGCTAGCCGCCTGGCGGGAAAAGATGCAGTATTTAGTAAATACAGAATTGAACTCAATAAGACTGTAAAAACAAGCTCAAATTTTCAATTGATGTATTCTTACTCCATACCGGTTACCATCTTTTAGGGAAATTCCTGTCAGATGTACGACTATCCATTATTAAATGGTCGTTTCTAAATATAAACATATTGGAATAAACAGAAAAAAACGAAACAATGTATCCCAATCACCCCAAAAATTGGACTGGGATGTTGAGGGAAGGATATTTAGAGAGGGGGGCTGGTGTGTGATGTGTATTGCTATGTAGGTGAGACTGAGTAAATGTATTTAGATAATCCAGTCGAATCCGTTTCCTCCGGATGTCTTTATCTCTTCAATGTGGGAGAACGGCACTGCGGATACCGGTGTGTGGGTCGGTACCTGGAAAGAGGCCGGAGATGCCTGACCGCCAATCATATGTGGTTCTGCACTACCGGCGATTACCTGCTGTGCGTTGATACCAGTCATGATTGCCAAAACAGAAACCTTGCCTTCAAAGTCTTTTCTGACACGGGCTCCCCAGATGACATCCGCATGTGGATCGAGTTCGTAGGTGAGTTCCTGTGCAATCTCTTCAGCATCGTGGAGGGTGAGGTCGTTTCCACCAGTGATGTGAATCAGGCCGCCGGTTGCTCCTCTGAAGTCGATGTCAAGAAGTGGGTGGGACAGACAGTCGCGGACAACGGATTCAGCCTTGTTCTGCTGCTTGGATTCGCCGACGAGCATAACTGCAAGGCCACCCTTACTCATAATTGCGCGGACATCTGCATAGTCGATGTTGATGAGTGATGGTTCGGTAATGGTTTCCGAGATACCTTTCACAGTCTCAGCTATAATCTGGTCCATGACGGAGAACGCCTGTCCGAGCGGGAGGTTTGGTACGAAGTTCTTCAGTCTGTTGTTATCGAGAACGATAACAGAGTCAGCTTCTGCACGAATTGCTTCCAGACCTTCCTCGGCTTTAAGCATTCTCGCACGTTCAACCTGGAATGGGTAGGAGACCATGGCAACAACGATTGCACCGTGTTCCTTTGCAATCTGTGCAACGACCGGTGCAGATCCAGTACCGGTTCCGCCACCCATTCCTGCGGTGATGAAGACGAGGTCTGCATCCTTGAGGAGCTCTTCAAGAGTCGGGCGCGCCATCTCTGCTGCACGACGCCCTACATCTGGGAATCCTCCTGCACCAAGTCCGCGAGTAAGTGATTTACCAATCAGGACACGCTTGTCTGCCTGAATCATGTCCAGGTGCTGCTTGTCGGTGTTGATGGCGATGGTTTCTGCACCGGCGACCTTCATGTTGTGAAGGCGGTTAATCGTGTTGTTTCCTGCCCCTCCGCATCCGATGATGAGGATTCTCGGTTGGCCGAGCATCTCGTCGTCGTCGACGATGGAGGATGTCTGCATTCCTTTTTCAAGTTCTGCGTTTTTCAGTGCTTCGTTGATGATACTTTGCATGGTTTCTAAAACACCCCTGTGTTTTACAGACTAACGTCAAAAGTTGAGATTGCGTCAGCGTCCCGCAGCAGTCGGTCCGACTTCTGGTTGAGGAAGTCGCGTACCGCGTAGCGGACAGCTTCGGAAACGGTCGGGAATTCCCCCGTATCAACCAGTTTCGTGAGTAGACTGACCTGTTGAGGTGGCAAACGAATGGTAATTCGGTCCATCTTATTAACTCTTTATATCTGACATATGTCAGTTTATTGTCTGACAATTAGCTGTTAGTTATCAGACACTTGACTGATATTCTGTTTTGAACACTATCTAATTACACCCACCAACATATATAGGTTTCTCCACAAGACTCTTTTCAACCATCAAAGTTGCGCATAATTTCCAGCACAATCACGAAACACCGTGGAATATATGAGGAGAAAAAGACAACAGTATACCAGTAAAATGCCCGCAAAATTCCCGAATAAAGGGTTTCACGGAGGCAAAACCTACCCGCGTGGACCAATGAGACGGAAAATACCCTCGACGTCAGTGCGATCTTAAAGGAAGTAATCAATAGGGTATCCCATCGACCTGCCAAGAATCTCTGCGTCGGAAACGGTTCAGCGAAATTGATGCGGCTGTACTGCCAAGCAATAGATAGAAGAAACTTGTAGAATCGACATCCCAACTTTCGGAGAATACGGGGTTATCAGCAGAACTGGCAGGGAAAAAATTGTATCATATCCTGAAGAGGGAAAGATCAGGTTCATCTACACCCCCCATAATCCAACCGGAACTATGCTCGAACACGGCGCGTTGCGTTCCATTACTAAAGATGCTGAAGATGCCAACAGATAAATCTTTGTCGATGAAACCTTCATGGCACTCACAGAACCAAATGAATCTGTTTTGGATATCTCGCCCGACAGCCTATTTGTCTTGCGATCGCTTACCAAGTCATTCACAGTTCCGGGACTTCGCTTCGGTTTCGAATCACCGATTGGATTGAAAGAAGGGAGACCGCGCGTGCACCGTGTGCCGTCAACAATTTCGCAGAAAAATATGCGGTTGAAGCACTTTTCGAAGTCAAGGAACTAAAAGAATCTGCTGAAAAGAAGATTATCAGAAAACGTGAATGGTACTTCGATGAACTCGAGCTCCGTCATCTTCCCTACTCCGAAGCAAAGGCGAACTTTGTCTGTTTCAATGCCAGTCGTTTAGCAACGGAAGTCGAGAAGATGATGATTAACTTAGGGGTATATGTCCGTAACTGTACATCCTTCGATCTTCCTGAAAATATCCGGATCTCCATTGAACCCGGGAAAAGAAGCATGCTCCACCTGGATACCACTCGAATGCTGCCAACAGTTCAATACAGTTCCTCGCTACTGCGAAACTATCAATGGAGTTGAAGCGACTCCATGTGCTCTCAACATATTCTTGGGAGAAAAACTCAATGATGTACAGAGTGAAGTAGCAATTCTGCTGAAGGAACCGAACATGGCCTTCAATGTTAATACACAGGAAGAACTCACCGCTGCAGAAAAGGCGTTTGAAGACCTAATTAGAAAACAGGCAAAGTAATTATTCAAAGAATTCCAGACGCTTCTGTTTTCCACCGGCCTTTACTCTGAACTTCTGTTCATTAAGCCGCCGCACCTCGCGTTCAAGCTCCGAATTAACCTTGTGAACATACGCAATGGCATGTTCCATCGAATCCGCATTCTGCGGCAGAATACGGTATCCATAACATTCCAGGAGTTCGCCATAAATAGCAAAGACTAGATAGAGATCCTGGGGGAAAAGCTCCAGTAGTCCTTCATAGATGAGTAGGCACTGCTCGAATGGATAAAAACCCTGACGAATTCGTAGATAGAATCCACCCAGAAGCTTCTCGACACCATCCCGCTGTTTGTCCGTAATTGGAGAAACAGACAGGTTCGCAGAGAGAAGTTTCTGCATCCGAACAATCCGCGAGGCTGTCAGCGGCTTCTTCTCACGCATTAGTACCACATTGTAAAGATTCTGCAGAATGTTAACGGACCGCAGGGTGGACCCTTTCGGCAGAACGCCCGTTGAAAACATCTGCATCACTTCATCTGGTGTCGCATTAACACCGGGTGCAGAGGCTATGAACTCCGCCACGAAATAATCCTTGGAAACTAGACTTACCTTGCGCGACTGCAGAAGTCGGTGACGTTCCAGTTCGAATACAGTGTCACCGCCGTCCGTCAAATCGTAGCGGAAATGCTCGATACGGTACTTGGCTACCTTAGCAATGCATTTGAGTTCAAGATCGAATCCATAGATGGACGCACACCGGCTGGTCTGTGCCTTGGCAGGCGGCGTACCTGACGTTATCAGGCGGGATGCAGAAAACTTCCGTGAATCTGAAAATATTTCGCGTACCAGGTAATATCTGGGAACCGCATTCTGTACACGGCACTCCACACGGAAGAGGTCACCTGATGTCATATTAGATAGAATTATTTAGTCTTTCACTATGGATAAGTGTTATGGCGGATCTGATACCAATCAAAATTTCAAGTTTCTGATCTCTTCGAACCCAGCATCCGGATGCTTCATTAGGTACTTTGCAGTCTCCTTTCGATGCAACAGGAGACAGTTTGTACATGCCCATACTTTACCGTCACCGACACTATTCTCAACCCATTCACCAAGTGTTTCATCCATACAGGGATAGAAAGGGCAGTAGCAGAATTGACATACCTGACCAGTGAAATGACAGGGATAATACGGACATGAGTCCTTGATCCATTCGAACCACCCTGTCTGGTTGTAACGAGAATAGACGAAATATGAAGGACCATGATGCTTCATCGTTCCCTCATGCCGCTGTACCGCTTCCATCACACCTTTGATTACTGCAGAATAAACACGTTTTTCCGCTTCGGTGAAGGTACCTGCATAGATCTGTTTCCCCACACGTTCCGAGGCGACGACAACCGCCTCGGAGGTAGTACCGGCGAAATCTCTCCCCAGCAGCTTCAGTGCTTGGGCTTTTGCTTCCGTTACCGTAATAATCATCTCGAGTGTTGCGGCATCCGACAGTCCTTCAGAACTTATGACGATGATATTGATGGTAGGGAGTTTTGCCGGATCAGGATTTGGATTACTTACACTCGCAGTCACGAACACAGTAATGTAATCAAACTGCAGAATACAGAGATCCTGGATAGAGACCGCTGTCAGCATGCCGAATGCATCATCACCATACTTCTTCTTCCGCAGAATATTGACAACATACTCTATCGGATTCTCATGGCTGAAATCCAGCGGGACTGTGTGGTTGAATATAGTGGAGACATCGGCAATGCCACCGGCTACTCCAGTACTGGCAGCATGGAATTTCCCGCGGACAAAAAGAGTATCTGCAGTATAGTAATAACGCATAGCTTACATCTTATGTTTTCCTGCCACCCTAATAAACAGTGCATATCACTAAGCAGAGAGTTTCTGAACAATTTCTAGCACATCGGTAACGACGACCGCACAGTGTTCTTTAAGATTCCGCGTCACCTCATCTATTTTCCCGCCGGTGAAATCAGCGAATGAACCCAGAATATAGACTGGTTTTTCTATATCCTTAAGAACAGAAATATTGACATAGGTACCACAACCAACCTGCATACCGGTTACCACAACAGCATCAAATTCAGTAATAGTCTCCTTCAGTCCCCCAACAGATTCCGCCAACACTGGGGCAAACGGCGGTGCAGTTCCAGAATGATATTGATACCCAGCCTCCGTGCAGCAACAGCGTCGGAATCGTCGGCGGAGAGAACTCCTGCCATCAGGGCATAGCCACGCAATGCCAACGCGTAGAGAAGTTCAGTACCGGTATCCCCCGCCGGAAATGATGTGAATTTTCTGTGATCCAAGCGTTGAAAAGACTCCATACTGCGGAACAAGATAGGGTTTTCCAGTTACCGGATGCGGCGAGATAAGCATGCGCACAGCAAATGTATCGTAGACTCGTTTTGGTGTCAGGACTTCACGGGGCGTACCCTGTGCGACAATCTTTCCTTCATTCATCATCACCAGACGGTCGCAGTAGGCGGAAGCGAGATTGAGATCGTGCAAAACACAAACGACAGTGATATTGGGCGTCAGTGTCCGTAACAGTTGCAAAATGTCAATCTGGTGACAGATATCCAGATGGTTCGTCGGTTCATCGAGTAGCAAAATTTTCGGCTGTTGTGCCAGGGTCCTCGCGATAAGGACACGCTGCCGTTCACCGCCGGAAAGTTCAGTGATGAACCGCTCTTTCAAATCCAGTACCTGTGCATACTTCATAGCTTCATCGACAATGTGGAGATCATCCTCTGAAAGCGGCCGGAGTTTGCCGATATACGGATACCTCCCCATCATTACGATATCCTTCACCGAAAATGCGAATGCAGTATCCGTTACCTGATTGACACATCCTACAATCTTTGCAAATTCCTTCGCATCGTAGGTGGTGAGCTCCTTACCGTCAACATAGACCACACCGGATTCAGGTTTCAGGATGCGGGTCATCGATTTCAGGAGGGTAGTCTTACCACACCCATTCGGCCCGATGATACCAATGAAGCCTCCCTGTTCTATCTCCAATGACAAATCCTCTATTACTGTGTGTTCAGGATATCCTGAGGAAAGATGCGATACCTCGATGCCATTCATATTCGGGTCCTCCTACGCAGAAGATAAATAAAGAACGGCGCACCGAGGAAGGCAGTGATGATACCTACCGGCAGTTCTGTTGGCAATGTTCGTGCTACGGTATCCGCCAGCACCAGGAGGATCGCACCAGCAATCATCGATGCTGGGAGAAGAACCCGGTGGTCTGGACCGGTCAACAACCGAATGATATGTGGAATAATCAGGCCGACGAATCCGATACATCCGGCAATCGATACCACAATCGCCGTAATGAATGCGGAAACCAAGAGAAGAATCCTTTTGGTCACCTCGGTATTGACCCCCAAATGCACCGCTTCCTCTTCTCCAAGAGACAGGACATTCATATCACGGGAGAATATGAACAGAATAACGGCACCAACCACAATCAACAGCCCAAGAAGAATATCATCCCAGTAAACGTTCCAGAGACCGCCCATCGTAAAGAACATGATCTGTTTCAGACTGCTACCAGATATATAAATCATGAATGAAAGCATTGCTGAGAGCAGAAGCGACACTGCAATACCTGTTAACAAAAGTGTCTCGAAATCAACCCGTCTGCTGCGTTTTGCAGCGAAATATACCAGTATTGTAGAGCCAATTGCACCGAAGAAGGCGAAGGCCGGTTGCAGGAATCCACCGAGAAACACAATGGAGAACGCGGCACCAAACGAACCACCAGAACTGGTACCCAAAAGATATGGATCTGCCATCGGGTTTCTGAAAAGACCCTGCATAGCACAGCCAGCGGCGGCAAGCCCTGCACCGACAAGAATTGCACCTAAAATCCGCGGCAATCTGACATCAAGCAACAATTTCTGAATCATCCCGCCCGAAAAGGAAAAAAGCTCGAACCCCGAAACACCGATGCCTAGTGAAAGGACAGCGCATACTGCCAGGATGACCAGGGGTATTGGAATCAGAACAACCGGACGCTTCAGCATTTTTAGACGTAAATTATATTGACTTAAAGTAAATTAAATGTACTGGTAGCAGTGACAGAAAAATGGTTAAGTATCGAGGCGGAGTTTCTGAGTCTTCCATTTGCCATGTGGTCATACCAACGGCCGTAAGAAGTGTGACCACGGCACGATGTGCAAGAAAGATTCACCATAGGCGAGCCACTCATCAGTCGCACCGAATGCCGCAAACAAACCACTCACAAAGATGAAATAGAAGGGACTAAGACATAGCATGAATGCCGCATTGAGGATGATGGCATATTTCGCCGCTTTCGTGGCTCTCTCTGGTTTTCCAGCTCCAAGATTCTGGCCGACAATGACTGCGACACCAGCACACAGACTCATCACCAGGATGAATCCTACCATATTCAATTATCTGCAGATGCCATATGCCGCCGTTGCTGTGTTAATGCCGAGAAGTAATACCAGCAGAAGCATGATAACCGAAGCACTGATGGTACTGGCAGATGCTGTGCCCTCACTCAAGTACCCGAAGAAATAAATATCAACTAGTTCCCGAACACTTTGGAGAGAGTTGCTGAGAATGATAGAGATATCAACGATTAGTAATGCCTTTAAAACAGGACCTTCCGTAAGAAGACTACCGTTTTCCTTATTCATATTCACATTTACTGCCGTTTTTAACCATTTTATTTATAAAACAGTATATTATGAATATTATAATTGATCATAGAATATATATACACTTTTTGTAACATTTAAGATTATATATATTTCATATCGCAATTAGTTATGCAAACAGCATTATAGTGGCCATGCGAGTAACATACGTACCAGGGACCTCGCCAACATCCCCGTTCTGCCCTATTGCCTCCACATAGCAGTATCTCTTATCCTTACAGATACCGATCCCCTTCCCGGAAGAACCGTTCGACTTTTCCATTCTTTTGTGGATGGCTGACGCGTGACCTGATATACCTGATACCGCGATCGATGAGGAAACACCCGAAGGCATGGTTATAGGGGTCACCGCCACGGATGGTACCGTACTGAGAACCATTATTGGTCACAATCTGTTCCGGATATCCATATTCATCAATACCCATCTTCTGAATTCCTTCCAATCGGAATGCCAGATGGTCATAGAGTGGATTCTTTCATATCGACATATTTGTTTGTGCTGACGTCTCTTCCGGTCACATTCAGATGCATTACTGGTCTCTCTGCGTCTTCTTTTTCACATAGGATAATTCGGTAGAAAGAGCATATTTCCCCCCTAAAACAGATAGAGTATTATAGGTTTGTAAAACTAAATCTAAAATGAATTATCATTTGATTTCAAAAAACGGTTGTAAAAATGGATTTTATTGGTCAAAAATTGCTGAGCTAATTTTAGGATAACACAGGTGCTCTCCTCGCGAACAGACCATCCATTTATATATTCGCTGATAACAATACGGCAACCCTAATCAGGAAGCACCGCTAATAGATATAACCAGTATGCCGAATTTAACCATAGCTGTACTGGCACCGAACGGATATGCCCGTGATTTGGGCAAGAAGGGGACCAGTACCGATATAACCTTCTATAATCTGAAAAAAGGTCATGATACAGTGACATTCCTGGAACCGACACGGTATCCAGATCGGTTAGCTCCTCTCTTCTATGTCGTTTCCATGGCGCATGAAGCCATTGTTGTTGTCTCAGAAATAACACCGATGCTCGGTGAATGGATTCTGATACTTGACTGTGCCGGTGTAAAGGAAGGCCATATCATTCTGAAGAACTGCATTCAGCCGGAACAGATTGAGCCGCTCATCAAGGGAACCGTGCTTGAGTCCTACAAAGTTGGTGAAGAGAATTTCATTGGACTAACCGCTGAACTCCTGGATAAAGCAGCAAAACAGCCGGATCTGGAGGCAAAGGAGGGATATGTAGGAACCGTACCGGTCGACCATCATTTCAATGTCAAAGGAGTAGGCACTGTTATTCTCGGCTGTGTAGTTGACGGATGGATCAAGAAGCACGATAAAATGCGGGTTGAACCATCTGCAAAAACTTGTCAGATTCGGTCTATCCAAAAACATGATGACGACTTCGAGTCCGCGTATGCCGGTGACCGTGTCGGCTGTGCTCTTAAGGATATAGAGGCCGATGATTTGGATAGAGGGTATGTACTGACGACCGACCCGGCAGTCATCAACAAGACGGAAATTACCTGCGAGGCATATCTTGTCAAATACTGGCCGGCCGAACTCCAAGAGCAGATGGTAATCTCTCTCGGCCACTGGATGCAGTTCCTTTCAGCCAGAATCGCCAAGGTTAACAATGGTGGAGACTGGCATCATCCAACCATTACGTTAGAACTTGAAACCCCACTGGTATTTAAGCCGGGAGATACAGCAGTCCTCCACTATCTGGACGGTGGGAAACTGCGGATTGTCGGTACGGTAAAGCTGGAATAAGAAATAAATAAATTTATTTCTTTTCTTTTTCGGCGTAGGTCTTACCCATATACTGTTGCTTATCGGAATCTCCGCCTTTCGCAACAACGTAGACCCACTGGAATCCAGAACGAAGCAGGCCGAAGCTCATGTACCTGCGCATCGAAAATCCTACAACCATATTCATATCCAAGTGAATCTTGCCGAACTTCTTCATTCTGAACGGCAGTTCCCAATCATCACCTGCATCGCAGACACGGTACATTCCTGCTTCAATGAATTCCTTTTTACGGAACGCGGTATTCGCTCCCAGTGTTGCATAGAAAAATCCGAGTTTTCCGCCGGCATGCACAACACGGTTGTAGAGGAAGACTTCAACCTTATTCTTGATTCCCGGTTCAATCGGATATATTGGACCGTAGAAGGTAGAGGCTTCTGGATAGTTCTTGAAATCATTTACAATCGTTTCCAGCCAGGTTCGGGGGAAGAAACAGTCCGCATCGGCTGACACAATCCAGTCATATTTGCTGGCAAGAACGCCATCGTTTCTGGCACCTCCTACCTTTTTACTGGTCTGGATGAACACCTTATTGGCGTACTTTTCTGCAATCTCACGGGTATTGTCTTTCGAACCGCCGTCAACGATGATGATTTCATACTGATCACGGGGAAGGGTCTGGTCACAAAGGCTTTTCAGACAAGCCTCTATACCGTCGCCCTCATTAAATGCTGGAATAACTACTGATAGCATTTTATTGTTTCTCCACAAAGTTCAGGACACTTCTGATGCATCCGTCCATGTTCAGATACTCAAACTGCGAGAATCTGCCAACAAGGTCAAATCCCCGTGACTCTACCCAGTCACGGACAATCTTAATGTTCTTCAGATACTCTGTATCGTAGACAACATAGGCATACTTGAACCGGTCGACTGCAGTATGAACGACATTATCCCCGACAAGTCCCATCGACTTCAATCCAGAGACAGTATGTTCGATGATTTCTGCATCGGTCATCTCCGAGACGGCGTCTCCATCATTGTACGTAATTTCCGCAAGGATAGATGCACATCCTTCAGGTGCAACCTTCGATGAAAAATTGGATGGGAAAGAAAGACGGTTGAAAGCACCCCACTTTCTTTCAGGAATGTACATCCAGGAAATGTCTGGAACGGTTCCTTTAATTCCGACAGAGATACAGGCAATCGAATTGTATCGCAGGGCAGATACTGCTTTTTTAATGTCATCTGGAGCACTAATCATCGGCAACAGGACCTGCAATGGTATTGTGGATACGAGGCGGTCTCCCCCATAGGTTTTTCCGCCGGCGGTAACTTCCCACCCTTCTTTCGTCTTTCTGACAGCAGTTACTTCAGTTCCAATCAGAATCTTATCTCTGACTGGCTTCTCAATAGCACGTACCAGGGCTTCAATACCTCCGGTTACCGGATAGGAAAAGACTGCCTGATGAGTATATCCCTCAGTCTCGATGCCGACAGCAGACTTGATGATGTCTTCAACCGGCGGCCGAGGCACACGACCGTCCATCCAGTGTTTGGACATTTTATCCGTAGGATAGTTCCAGATTTTTTCATTGTAAGGGACAAGATAGCATTCGGCAATACCTTTGCCGAAAGTAGCATATATCCATTCCTTGAAGTTCTGTGGTTCAGCAATCTCACCCTTTTCGGATGCAATCAGCATCTTGATGTATTCGCTGATACAGAAATAGCGGTCCTCTTTGGGAAGATCTGCCAAACCGTTCTCGAATGGATACTTGACATACCGACCTTTATAGAAAATCTTGGTATTGCGGTTCCTGAATTCCCAGTTCGTATTCAAGACATCCTGCATGAACTTCAGGACTTCAGTATCACGGGAGAAGACAATATGCGATCCACCCGCATCGAAGGTGAATCCGTTCCTCTCTTCCGAGACACAGAGACCTCCGGTCTTTGCATTCTTTTCGAACACGGTTACGGCATCACCCTTTTCAGCAAGCAGTCGTGCCAGGGTGACTCCGGTCAGCCCCCCTCCTAAAATCAGCCATCTGCGGGACATAGTTGTTACTGGATAAATGAATGGATTAATTCACCGATTAATGGGCGTTTCATGATGATTGCATCATACTGGCACATTTCGTGGCAGCAATAGCAGCGGATACAATTTGTCAAATCAAATGAGGGTTTTCCCTGTAACAGATGAGCAGCCTTGACTGGGCAGATACGAACACATTGACCACAGCCGACACATTTCTTCGGATTGATGACCGGTGAGGGAGAATAGAGCTTCCCCATCCGCTGGAGACGCCGGTAGATGTTTCGTTTCTGCCAGGATTCCTTGACTTCCTGACGATAGGTAGATGGAGGCATGAAATCCTTTATCGGCACAATCTGATCGCCGGTAACCGTAACCTCATCAATCAACCCGCGACGGAGTGCTGCGATGGTGGTTGCAATGGATTCCGGTGGCATTGCCACCAGCGTCTGTGCCGTTATGTCAATGCCATAGACAGATTTGGAAGCAAGGACGTAGCCAACTTTACGGGGATTGCCACCCTGCGGACCGTTTCCTTCCATACCTACGATTGCATCCATTACGACAAAGTCAGGTTTGATCAGTTCGTTCAAATCGACGAGCATCTCCGCAAAATCGGTAAAGTCAGGGAACCGGGAATGGAAAATCGGTTTGTCGAGACCGGGGATTACACCGAACGTGTTTTTGACAGCGCCGGAAAAATGAGCAAACATATGGGTCTTAAGTTTGCAGACCGAGATAACGACATCCGCATTGCAGACCTGATTGATGACAGTGAAGTGTTTCATCACTACCCCTTCAGGGAAATCACGCTCTTGGTAGCCGGTATCGTAATCAAGCTCGATGTTAAGTTCCTTTGCTACATCCTCGATACCACATTTATGATAGACGTGGTGAAGAGTATGCGGAGTATAGAGAATTCCTGCTCCCGGACTGTCTGCAATGCAGACAATCCCGCCCGCATCCTGGACAAGTTTAGCGACAGCCCAGACAACCAACGGATGTGTAGTTACTGCACGGTCAACTGCAGCATCTGACAAGAGGTTCGGTTTAATTAGCACCCTCTTACCCTTGACATTCGGGAATCCACCTGCCAGACGCACTGCTCTTCGTACTGCCTGTAACACTTCTTTTTTATCATACGACGCACATTTCGCAGAACCGGTAATGGAACCCATAGTACAGCAGTCTCCGGTATTCTGCAGAGATGTCTCTGAGTGTACCGTTAATTGAATAGGTAATATTTGATGTTCATTCTATAATAATGACATTGGTTGACAATCTTATCTGTTTTTGGGGAATAATCGAAATAATTTCGGTGAAAAAAGGAGGAAGGACTGACTCAGTGGAGAATCAGTTCATATTTTATTTCCGCATTCGGGACAAAATTTGGACCCGACAGGAATTTCTTTACCGCACTGGGACGGTAGCAGCGGTAACCGGGGATGAACAGCTGAATCTTCTTGATTAGTCCGCGATCTTCTTTGACCCTTTCACGTAAATCAGTCATTTTAGTTTTTCCTCCGTGCAATGGTGATACCTGCAAGAATACCAACAATAATCAGTGCAACTGCTCCCAGAATGATGCCGATATTGCCGAGCGTCGGAAATATAACGTTGACAATGATAAGGATTGCACCAATGATGGTAACGATGATTGATACCCAGGGGAGACCGGGTCTCTTCATTACCTTATCAATGATGAACGATGTTATGCCGCCACCTGCCAGAAATACCCCAACACAACCCCAGAACTTGAAGATGGTTGGATACAGGACGCCAAGCAGGATGGCTATGCCCACGAAGATGGCGATTGCCGCCCAGATAAGGCCGACACGCTTGTTGTTATTAATTGTGGTTATCATACAGTACCTTTGTATAAAGTATACGTTTTGTACCTGAGGATAAAGCATTTGTGTAGTCAACTGGCGGATACACGTAAAAAAGGGAAATCAGGACCGTTCGCCGAACAGCCGCTTGACTTCGTATGCTTTCGCTTTCCGTCCCTTACGGGTCAGCATATGGTTGTTCCGGAGTTTGATTCTCTTGACTCTGAACTGTCTCCCGGCGACGGCTGTTATACGCCCAATTTCAAATTCTTTTTCGCCTTCTACGGTCTCGTACAGTGGCATGGTCGTTGCTCCCTTGTTAACAGAAGCACTGATAATAACAACATCAACCAGCCGTGTCCAAAGGGTAGTGATTTGTTCCGAAGGCAGTTTCTCGCGCCGTGCATTATCAGCTTCTATTGACAGAACTTCAACATTATAGGTGGTATCGTCCGTTTCTGCAACCAAATAATCACTGACCGCGATTATTTCGCCCTCTACCAGTTCTATTTTTGCGGTTATTGATTCACTGCCGTGACTGATGACTGCTTTCACATAGAACATCCGCGGTTCCTTGAGGAGCACATGCATAGTATGCCCGCACTCAGTGCAACGTACTACCGCCTGCGGCGGTTCCTTTAGTATTTCAAAATTCGATTCGATACCGCAGACCGGACACATGAGAACAAGATAATCAGTGGCTGCCGTATCATCACCAGTATTTTTTCTATTTGACATACTTTTATGTTGGTGTTCAAATGAGATATAGATATTAGAGACGTTAAGACTCCAACTCTCTATTGACCAGTAGTATAGTCTCGCTCTCACACGAAACGAGAGCAATTTAGGACTCTCTTGAAAGCCTTGATGTTGAGATAAAAACGCATATACGCCTCAGTGATGGTAATATCTCTCATATAGTAATAGTAGGATATCGTCCTCGCCTATTCTCTTCTTCACCTGCTAAGAAAGCATAATATGTTGAATTATAGTCGTTCGTTTATATCTACGAAACATACTTTAGTCACGTATGCCCGCTAGTTCTGCCTCCTCCATGGTTCCTCATCTCTTTCCTCATCCTCTCTTTCCACTTGTCAACAAAGACGGTTGAAAAAGCATCAACTGGATGGCAACAACGCGGCACTTAATCAACGAATTGAGGGTCAAGAGGTACTTCAATATCAAGATTCGCAATATACATCTTATTCTTCTTTATCCGCTTCTTTAGCCATCTGAGATACGTTTTGTACGCCATATCTTTGCAACTAAAACACGGAGAAACAACCTCCTGTATCATATAAATTCACAGTTCACGCACGAATTATCATATGTGAAAAAACCGACGCAGAGAGACCAGAATAACATCATCCTTCGTCATAAGAGAAAAAATCTGCAGCTGACCCTGCCGAGAGTTATGAAGTCTCTGAACGTATGATCTACAAGATTCTCAAAGAATATCATGAGACCGGTTGTGTACCTGGAGAGAAGAAGGTTGGTCATAAGAAGACTAAACTCTCCAAGCAAGAAGAAGAAAAAGAGAGACAGTCGGCCTTGACACCTTGATCGAGAAAACACGAGGAATCCACATACCCCACAATAAAATTCATGTCTCCCTTCTTGCCACCGATAGTGCATCTGAATGTGACTGGAAGAAACGTCAGCTCAAATATTGTCGATACAAAAAACCCACTCTATGACACTTTGGCATTCCGATTGGAAGGAAATCCACCAGG